>JBBSYR010000095.1:0-5593 GCA_038045165.1 Nanobdellota archaeon | reverse complement strand
TCAATCAATTGAGGCTACAAGCCCATTTATTATTTAGAATTAACTGGCGAAGTCAAGTTACTAATACGACTGAATCAAAATTAAACGATGTCAATATCGTTTCTTGAGTTTAATCAATTTCATCTACAAAGATTTTGCAGTTCCGATGTAAAACAGAACCCTTTGCTTGACATTTCGTTTTTGATAATATTTATAACTCTTCTTAAAGTGAATTACTCAGGGCCCATAGTATAGTGGCAATACACCCCGTTCGCAACGAGGAGACTTGAGTTCAATTCTCAGTGGGTCCATTTAAATCTAATCTTCCTCATCTTCTTTAGAAAAGCGAAGAAGGTCTTTTCCAATTTTAAACTTCTGGAATTTAGGCTTATATAAAATCTTAAAAGAATCTCCCTCTTGAACAACATTATGAACACTATTCATGCTCTTATACTTATCTCTATGAAAACAACTATTGCCCTCACCAGTAAATTCATCCAAAACTTTCGCTAATTCAGTTTCTCCTGCCTGCCCGTACATAAAAGCCATTGCAGTTCTAGACCTATTAATCACTTGCTGCATATCCCAGAATCTACATTGGTCAAAATTTTCAGAATCCCAATCATTAGAGAGCGCAATCGAATCTGCAGAAAGTAAATATTTCTTTTGAGTGACTCCTAATCTTCTGTAATAATCAGCATCTTTTAGTTGAAGAGATCTTGTTTGCTGTGGAGTTGTTGATTGTATCTCCAAAGCAACAGCGTTAATCATTCCAATAAATCTCCGAGGATAATATAAAGGCGTGCTGTTAACAAATACCCTTTCTATTCCCCTATCAGGTATTTCTAAAACCCCTATTGCTTTGGCGCTTTGCAGAATTTCTTGCCAAATATCAGGTCTAAACTCAGGAGAGATTGCTTTTATACATCTAAGAGAGTCCAAGTAAAAGCTCAAAGCACCTACGAAATTATGAATGGGTGCTTCAATCTTGTATGGAGGATATCCCATGGAACACAAATCTGCTACATCTGGATAGTCTACTTTAGGTCTAGAAAAAACTGGCGCAGGAGGCAATTCAGTAATTTCAAGTCCATGTATTTGCTCCCTTGCAGTATTTTCAAATTCTCTAGCTTTCTGATGATAATGGCCTGCAAGCGCCCTATAAGCAACAGCTTTTTGGTCTTCATTAAACTGCGAAAGCGCAAGAGTCTCAATTTGACCCTTTTCATTAACATATTGATCACTAATATCTAGTCTATTAGGGAGGAATTTTCTAATTATTGTTTCTATCCTGGTTCTTTCATCAAGCATATTTTCTAATTTTTCATTTGTCATTTTATGTTACATCGGTCTCGGTTTAATTTGTTTTTCAGGATTCAGCATACTATCAAGAACATCTACCCAATTTTTGACTCCATTTTCATAACCATAGTTCTCACCTACAATTTCAGCATTTTCATTAAATCTAATTGGTTTGCAATCTCTAATATCAAACATCGCAAATAATGAATTATTTATCTTTATAATGGGTCTAGACAAATATGGTCTTGCAATTGATTCAGAAGAACCTGCAGTATCCTCATCGAAACTGTCAAAGGTCGCGCATATGGGACTTGCATGATGGTTTCCATCAGTTATTAGCGCTATTATTGGAACATCCCTTCTAGCAGCGTACAATGATAGGGCATATCCTAAAGCTTCAGGTTTATTACGATCATCATAACAGGCACAATCTTCACCATAAGGAAAGAACAAGTCACTCAGCACCGCATCAAAATGTACGTCATGTTTTCTCAATTTTTTAATTGCTTCGCTATAGGTCTTGGCAATATAGGTATTATGCATGGCTAATAGCTTCTTAGCAGATAAAATGTGTTCTTCTTTATCTTCGACTACGAGTATCTCTAGCGCACGATTACTTTGAATTGGTTGCGTTTTGTTTGTCATTTTGTTATAATTACTTAATAATAACATATAATGCACATATTTAAATATTATCTCCCCTTTAGTGTAGAGCAAGATGAACACAATTTTATTAGAGTCTCTGGGTTTGACGCATAATGAAGCTTTAGCTTATATTACTCTAAGCAGAATAGGCTCTTCCAAAACAGGCAGATTGCTTAAGGAATCTGGCCTGAATACTGGAAAGGTTTATGAGATTTTAGATTCTTTGAAAAGAAAAGGTCTTGTAAGTGAGACTATAATTGACAATGTAATGCATTTCGCCGCAGCTCCGCCAGATAGATTAATTGAATATATCAAAAAAAAGAAAGACATGCTTGAAAAAGAAGAAAAAGTAGCAAAATCTTTGATTCCAGAGATTGAAAAAATCAGGCAGGCTAAATTGCCAATTTCCAGAATAGTTGTATACACCGGGTTTGACGGATTTAAGACTGCAGTAAATGAAGCGACAAAAACACTAAAACCGAAAGAAGAAGTGCTCGCTATGGGTGTCAGAGCATCCAAGGGAGAAGAATTCAATAGATACTGGACTCAGTGGGCAGAACAAACCCTGCCTAAGAATCACGAAAGAGTTATCTTTTCAGATAAAGGCGCTTTCTATGACTACAAATTAAAGTCAAAATTCTCCAAGATTCGCTTTTTAGAGTCTTCAACACCTAACGCAATTGTTATCTTCGGGGAGCACACTCTGCTGATAGCTCAATATGATTCTCCTGTTCGAGTAATATTTATCAACGATGAACTCGCAGCAGGCACTTTTATATCGTTATTTGAGCAATTATGGAAAGTAGCTAAAAAGTAGCTTATGATTAAATAGCTCTCTGCTTCAGATATAGAAAAATTCCAAGTTTTCAGAACTGCTATGAAAAGAGCAATAATTAAAAAGTAAGGATTCGATAAATGGTCATGCCGGAAGAAGAGAAAGAAATAACGCATATAGCGATCTTTAATGGGAAAAGCATCAGAAGAAAATTTGTGAATGATAAATGGTTTTTTTCTGTGGTGGACATTGTCGGAGTTTTGACAGATAGCGAAGATCCAAGAAAATATTGGAATAAGTTAAGTCAAAGGCTGCGAGAAGAAGGAAGCGAGGTGGTGACATTTTGTCACCAACTGAAATTAAAGGCCGGAGATGGCAAGGAATATGAAACAGACTGCGCTGATACAGAAGGAATTTTCAGGATAATTCAGTCTATCCCATCAAAAAAAGCAGAGCCATTCAAGAGATGGCTTGCAAAAGTGGGCTATGAAAGAGTTCAGGAAATAGAAAACCCTGAATTAGCGCAGGAAAGAATGAAGAAACTTTATGAGCTAAAGGGTTATTCTAAAGAGTGGATTGAAAAAAGATTAAGAGGGATTACGATAAGGCAAACTTTAACAGAAGAATGGAAAAATAGGGGCATTGAACAGGAAACTGATTTTGCTATTTTAACAGCAGAGATATCAAAAGCGACTTTTGGCATGACCCCTGCAGAGTATAAAAGACTTAAGAAATTAAAAAATGAGAATTTGAGAGACCATATGAATGATATAGAATTAATATTTAACATGCTTGGAGAAGCTTCTACTGCTGAGATTGAAAAAGCTCAAGATCCAAATACTTTTGAAGAACATTTAGAGATTTCAAATAAAGGCGGGAATGTTGCAAAGATTGCAAGGATAAAGTTGGAGCAAGAAACAGGCAAGTCGGTTGTAACTGATGAAAATTATTTAGATGAGCCAGAAAAATTAAAGAAGAGGAGAAAAAAGCTTCTTGAGAATTCGCCTATTGTTTAGCCGTTGTTACAAAAGTAAAGCCCAGGTTCAGTTATCAAAAGTTAATCTTTTCTTTCCAAGCCATAACCAAATCTAGCTTCCTTCTAGTGGCCCCTTAATAAATACTTTATTATTGTCTTCAGATGCTTCTTCTGCTTTCATCAAATTTTTGATTAAGAAAATTAAAACAGCAAGAGCAAGCAGCGCCACGATAATTAAAAAAGTGTAGAATAGTATCTTTAAGAATGATTCATTTTTTTTAGATGTGCAAGTCTGCACTTCTGAAGGTTTCCCCGCAATAGTTGTGCAGTTATTTTTGTCAGTGCATATCCTGCTTTGAGTTCCATTCTTTGGGCAAGTTGCTGGTGTCCAGTTTCCGCAAGTCCAATTTGAAGCGCAGGAAGGCCCGCAGGTTTGGAATTCAGCAGGTTTCGCAGAAGAATTTCCGCAATTTTTAGAGTCAATGCAAGTTCTTGCCTGCTGATTATTTATACAGTCACTCCAGTTTCCGCAAGTCCAATTTGAAGCGCAATCTCGAGCGTCAATAATCTCTCTTACTCCAGAATGAGTCAGCCCGGAAACAATAAATCTCGCAGTTGCAATTGTGCAGTTAAAACCAGAGATATTGCCGGGGCATTTGATTGCATACTCGTTAGTTCCATTGCAATATCTTGTTATTTCGTTAATTCCGAGAATACCTGCATTTTTAACGCAAACACTGCTGCTTGAAGCATTCAATTTATCAACAATAACTGCCTTCTGCACGTCAAGACCTGATACAATTAAGTAACCAAAATCAGAAGAAGAATTTTGTTTTTCAATTACAACTCCTCGCAAATCTAAAGGAGTTGCAAACACGTACAGGAAAGAAACGCGCTTTATATCATTTTCTTTTAAATCAACATAATACTGATTTGTATAATTAGCTGTAAAATTCACCAAAGCATTGTTTACATAAACGCTGATATTTAGATTTCTTTTTGTAATAGTTGCATCATTTCCAAGAATATTGCTGCCCGCACTTGTATTCCCGCACTGAATAGTTAAATTTACTGGAGGGGTGTAGGTTAAGCTATAAAGCTTTTTGCACTGGTTCGTGTCATTGAACCATGTAGTTAAGCTATTATTAATACACGTTGTATTTATACCTCTCCAACTTGGATTGCAGGAAACATTTGCAATAATATCTGAATAAATATAGCGTGCAAAAGAATAATTTGCTGAAACAGAACCAGTAGAAACTGCTGATTTTACATCAGTTATATTAGTCACATTAAAAAAATAATAAGTCATTTCATAAGGCGCGTTTAATAATGCACTGCTCCAACTTGTAGGTGTTTCTTTAAATTTGGCTGTAAATGGTGCACTTGCCATGTCAGATGAGCTTATGTTCGCAGGCACAAGATTCGTCGAGCTTTCAATTAAAGAGAGGCTTAATAAGCTCGAAATGCTCAAATCCGCGCTGATATTCCCCTTATATGCACCATTTTGCAAATATGAATCTGTAGCATTTGCATAAATAGCTATAAAATAATTAGTGGTTGAACCAGTTGAAGGATTTGAAGAATTAACAATGCCTCTAAGAAGATACAATTCATTAGAATTATTTTTGTATGCTGAATATGCAAGGCATTTTCCAGAGGAGATATTTGTATAAATAAATATTCCGTTTGAGCTTTCTTTAAAAATAGAATCCCAAACTCCTTGCACACTTCCAGCCGAACAATCAATATTCTGAGGTAAAAAAATAACATTTCCAGTTAGACTAAGATTAAAAAATTTCAGGCTATATCCTAAGAAAGTAATCCCGAAGAGCGCCAGCAAGAAGATACCTCCCCAAACTCTTTTTTTCATCATATATCAAATAAACTATAGATTATAAATTTTCCCTATATCC
>JBBSYR010000094.1:0-1719 GCA_038045165.1 Nanobdellota archaeon | reverse complement strand
AAAAACGATGCGCCACCACGGCTTGAAAGCCGTGGTTTGAGAGGCGCTCGTTTTTTGGAATGCCCTAAAAAAGTCTTTAAGGACTTTTTACGGAACAGAAAATCTAAAAGATTTTCTTGTGCTCGAGAATCACCACGCTCTGAAGAGCGCGGTTCACCAAGAACCTTTGGTTCTTGGGTGCCATCAAGAATGCAAAGCATTCTTGAGGTTCAAGATTCTCGACATAATGAAAAGTTACAAAATATATCATTTTAGAAAGGTTTAACCAATTATTGCGTAGATTTCTAATGTACGATAGTTTACATCCACAATAGAAGATATCTTCTATTGACAATAGAAACATTTAAATATACGCAGGGTATAAAATAATTATGGTAGCAGAAGAAGTAATAAAGGAAGTTATACTGTCGCAAAGAGAATTTTTAAATAAATCAGAGATTGGAACTCCTAGAGAAACTAGAAAAGAAATAGACATTTTAGATTCATTTGCGCTTATAATCACTGGAGTTAGGAGATGTGGTAAAAGCACCTTTCTAAACCAATTGATGAAAAAGCAGAAAAAGGCATATTATCTTAACTTAGAAGACCCCCGATTAGAGGGATTTGAATTGACAGATTTTAATAAAATAGAAAATATCTTTAAAGAGCTTTATGGGGAAAGCGGTGTTTATTTTTTTGATGAAATACAAAACATACCAAAATGGGAGAAGTTCATAAGATATCTTATTGATAAAAAAGAAAAGATTGTCATAAGCGGGTCAAATGCATCTATGTTGAGCAGAGAATTGGGAACCAAACTTACTGGCAGATATCTTAGAGCAGAAATGTTCCCATTCTCCTTCAAGGAGTTCTTAGACTTAGAAAATGCTGAACCATCAATAAATAGCTTTGAAAAATATTGCCAGAAAGGAGGATTTCCAGAATATCTTAAGAAAGACAATCCACTAATTTTGAATGAATTATTATCTGATATTGTTATGAAAGACATTGCAATAAGATTTGGAATAAAAAATACGAGAATATTAAATAAGATGGCTATTTTTCTTATAGGAAACTCTGGAAAAGAATATTCCTATAGTTCTATAAAAAATATGCTAAACATCAAATCTGTGCAAAGTGTAATAGATTATATTTCATTTTTTGAAGATGCCTATCTTATTTTCACCATACCTATTTTCAGCTACTCTTATAAAAAGCAACAGATAAATCCTAAAAAAATATATTCAATAGACACAGGATTTTCTAGCTATAATTCTCCTTCGTTTTCAAAGGATAAGGGAAGAATGCTCGAAAATCTTGTATTCCTTGCCTTAAGAAGAAAGCACAAAGAGATATTCTATTTTAAAGAAAAAAATGAATGTGATTTTTTAGTTAAAGAGAAAGAAAAGATTATTCAGGCTATTCAGGTCTGTTATGATTTTAATCATGATAATAAAGAAAGAGAAATTAATGGCTTAATTGAAGCAATAGAAAAGTTTAAGTTGAAGGAAGGTTTAATCCTAACATATAATCAGACTGATGAGTTTGATGTAAGAGGAACTAAAATTAAAGTCATTCCGGTTTGGAAGTGGCTTCTTTCGTAAAGAAGGAGAAAAGTGATGCAGTTCTGAGCGAATCCCGCGGGGTCATAAGTTTTTATTTCAATGTCCTTACAACGAAGCTTAATAGTTGGTCTTGATTCATAAGAACATAGAAGAAAACATAGTGATGATATGGATA
>JBBSYR010000093.1:0-12724 GCA_038045165.1 Nanobdellota archaeon | reverse complement strand
TTATAAATTCTTGAGATATTCCTTCACAGCTTCAAGAACTTTCTTTTGTTTGCTTGGAAGAAATCTTATTGAACCTGCGAACTTATGCCCTCCACCTTCAGGATATGCGTCAGGGATATTTTTTTCTAAGTTAGCCAGCAATTCTTGTACTGAAAAATTGGATTCTGAAGTTGCTCTTATCGTTATTGCATCTGCCAGCAAACCTATTGTAACTAATTTTTTTACTTTCTCTTGAGTATATGCATAATCATGTATCATTGAAACACACATTCCAGTTTTAGGATAAAAACCTCTCGCATAAGTACTTTCGATTTCTAAACTTTGAAGAGTTATATTATTTATCTTTTCTTTCTTAGCATGATCTTTTGCTATTTCAAGGCCCTTATTTTCAAGATTTTTTATATGGGGGGCAAGTAAAGAGACTAAAGCCTTTTGTTTTTCCATCGGCTCTCCAAATAATACTTCTACATACTCGCGCGCCTCCATAAATCTGAGTTTTGATGAAACAAAGTCAATAACTCTGGCAATTTCACCTAAAAGATTTTTATCATATCCATTATTTTGAGCTATTTTAAGATACTCTTCCATTGCCTGCGCATTGTCCGTCTTATCTGCAAGTCCCGCCATTGCAGGAATTTGATTTATATTTAATTCAGAATCAGAATTGATAAATCTAGCAAGCTCTGTGCAAAGCATTCCTGCAGAATACTTGGACCCATCTTCCCCTACTAAAAATGGATTTATATGCACAATTGTTTCTTTTGATATTAAATCTTTATCAAATGCATGATGATCCACAACTATAAAATCCATCCCATGAACTTTTCCTTGTTTTATTCCTAAAAGATCTTTTTCTCCAGATCCAGTATCAACTATTAAAACAAGAGGCATTTTATTTGAAAATTTTGCGGCTCTAAGAAGTGAATGTGCTGTATCTCTTATTGAATCATCTATTTCATACATCGGGGCGGCGACAGGAGAACGAGTATAAAATTCCCACGCAGATTTTACAGAATTGTGCTGTTTCACAATTAAGGGAAGTACTGCTCTTTCTAATGCATAACCTGAGCAATAACCATCAGTATCATTATGGTGCCTTATTATTATGGACCTATTCTGAATTATTGCGAGTCTTACTTCAGTTGCAGCTTTTATGAATCTCTCTTTTAATTTATCTAAAATTTTATCCTTCACTAAAAATGGAATGTCTTTGACCTCTGCTCTTTTCCTTTCCATTTGAGCAACTTTTTCATTTAACTGATTTCTTTCATCTTCAGTTAATTTCTTCAATCTTTCAACTTCTCCTTCAAGTTCATTATTATATTCTTGGATTGTTGCAGTAGTATTTACAGCATCACCCACATTTAGTTCAGGATAAGCTCTTATTCCTGCTCCTTCAAATACCTTTAAAGCTAAAGTTCCAGTTCCATCAGAAATATAAAATATTGTTGGACCCCCCGTTTGTTCAATCTGATCAATTATTCCAGTTAGAATAAATACCTTATCTTTCTGGGCAGGAGTAATTTCTTCTATATTTGCTATTTTAGGTTCCGGTCTGTTAAATTTCTTGATATCTCTAAAACTATCGAACTTTTTATTTTGGAATGAACCTTTACTGTTCTTTTTGAAATTTTTTCCCATTTAATCTAAAAAAAGTGATTTTTCACTATTAATTACAATAAATCTGATGAATTATGATTTATAAGCTTTTTGGAAAAAATAGGCAGCCAATAATGTGAAAATTTCCATAAGATGTTAGGATTTTTGTTTGATAATCCACAAAGCTAATGTTCCAGTTACGGCTAATTGAAGCATCGGGCTTAACCCTATTCCGAAAATCGCGGGCATTGTTTCTTTGTAAGACCATCTTCCCAACTCAAGGTTTATTATTTCTATTAAGATAGCTAAGATTAGCGCTTCTAATATGAACAAAAAATAATCTTTTTTAACTGGCTTATTTATCCAATTAAGATTTCTGTTAATAAAGGAAATTGAAAGATATATTAAAAATAGCCAAAGAGCGTCTGTCAGACTTGCGATTAATAAATGAGGGGTTCCAGTAATTGAACTTAAATCGTTGTAGAGTTTATAATGCAAAAATTCCCATATTCCATTTAGTATTAATGCAATAAACAAAAATAAAATTATTTTCTTTTTCATTTACTATCTTTTTTAGCAATCTCTTCTGCTCTTTTAATCATTTCTTTTTTCAGGCCGAGAAAAACTCCGCCTTCTTTTCCTCCAACATAACTGCTCTCTCCTGGCTTGATAATTTTATTTAACTCTGAAAGCTCTATATCAATATGAGTTATATTTGCTCCTGACTTTCCTTTTAGATGAATATAAACCTCTGCTTTGCCTAATTTAATTTTTCCTTCTCCTGGACCGCTCATTTTCTCTTTTCCTCGCTGTTCATTTTAGTGTCTTGAATGTAATGCAATGCAGAGATAAATCCTGTTATACAGCAGACAATTGAAATTGGAAGCGATAAATAAATCCAAGCAGGATATGAAACGCTTAATATTACGGCAGGCAAAGCAAAACCTTGAAGGAGAGTTGTAAGTTTTGCGATATTTCTGGCTTGAGGCAGAGGATTTCCTGAAAAAAATGCAATTATCGCAAAAGGGAAACCTATTGCTTCACGAGACATCATTAATAACAATTGCACGCCATGCACCCAATTTAGCTCTTTTGCAATTCCATACGAAATGATAAAAGCCAAAGCAGTTCCCACCCATAAAAATCTATCAGCAATAATGTCTGTCCGTCTGCCAAATTCACTTTCCCACTTGAATTTTCTGGCTAATTTGCCATCAATAAAATCAGTAATCGCAGCAATGATAAAAATAAATACAATTAGTTTAACAGGCATCCTAGTAAATATCATATAAACTACAATAAAGGTTAAGATAATTCTGCTTATGCTGAAAAAATTAGGAATATTTGCAAGAAGCGCTTCATTTAAAAATACTTTTTTTGCTTTAACATCCATTTTATCATTACATAAGAATAATGAGCTTTAAAAGTTCTTCTGCCTTAAGTTATTCCCGTTTGAATTTCCAGAGTTGTTATACATTTTTACCTCCTGATAAGTTTATTTAGTTAGAAAGCTAGTTACAACTACGACAAAAAATTTTCAGGGAGTTGCAACAAACTCTCCCCGAATCAAAATATTTCTAAAATAAATATCTATCACAATTCATCCGTTAGCTAAAGCAAACGGATTTCTTGCGGAAACTTTAAAAAAATAGAGATTTTTAATTCCTTGAAGAATTTATTTTTCTAAGAACGACTATGGAATATACGATTGCAATCAAAAGAAGAGCGATAATTCCTAAGGTAAGAGGTTTCTTTACAAAAGCTCCTATTGCCGCTCCAGTTATTCCATTACCATTAGTAACTTCAGAATTTGCTGCAGAAGCTGATGCAGGCGTAGTTTCAGCTTGGGTTGTTGATGAGACTGTTTCGAGCTGTTCGACAACAGGATAGATATCTTCCGATATAGTCTTTACAACCATAGTTACACTTCCAGTATTTAATGTTCCAACAGCGATTTCCAAATCATATTTATTATCCCAGGTCAATTCAAATTTCTTTGTCTCTCCAGACTTCATAACAACTATCTGAGGCGTTGATGCAAGAGTTATCTTAACATCAGTTGCGCTAAGGTCGCTAATTGTAATACTATGTATATCATTATCGCTGCTAACAAATTTTACTATATCATTCTTACTTAGCACGTTTGCATATCCTATGCTTAATTCAGCATTTGCAGGAATATAAGTCTTAACAGCAGCTATTACTGTCGTTGCGGTAATGCCTCCGCCTCCTCCGCCACCGCTGCTTCCAGTATTTCCATTGCCTCCCTCTGGGGAGGGCGTGTTTTTGTTCAGTAGTGCATAAATTGTGTTTGGTGTTTCTATGTTTCCTAAGATGTCAACAGCGTAAAATATCAGAGCGTTGTTTCCGTTTGTGTTTATTAATACGTTTCCGAAACTTCCGTTTATTTGCCCAGAAACATTATTTAATGAATAGTTAATATATGCGACTGGTGTGTTATTAAATCCTGTAGCGTTCAAGGCAATGTTGTAGTCAGCGTTTTTCTCTACATTTCCTAGATTTGTTGAAATTGTTGTTGGTGCTGGGAACGCATTTACAATTATTGCTACATCTTCGTATGTAGTTCTTCTGCCATCAAGAGCGATGAATCTCACATTAGTTGTGCCAACGTCATTTAAATCAGGCATCCAGTTGAATGTTGCAGTTCCATCTTGATGATCTGTTAAGGTTGCGGTTGTAGGGGGTTCAACTGCTATCATAAATGCTAAATCAAGTCCCTCGGGACTTGTAGCTGTTATTGTGAAATTAAGCAAATTTCCTTGAGTCACACTTCTTGGGCCTATAGGAGAAAGCACTGGAGCAATGCTGTCTATAGTGATTAACATTATTCCACTTACATTTCCGCTTCTTGCAGTAATGGTAGTACTAATCCCAAAAGCAACAGCAGTAACAAGACCGCTTACAGCATCTACTGTAGCTGTAGATGGGACGCTTGAAGAATAAGAAATAATTGCATTTATAGGAGCGCCAAACTGATCAAGACTTGTAGCCTTCAACTGCAAAGTATCTCCAGCAGTAAGTAATTCATAAGTTGGTGACAAGGTGATTGTTGTCAAAACAGGGGATTCTACTATAACATTAATTGTCCTTATCAATATTGCAGTGTTGCCCGCAGTATCTGTCGCAGTATAGGTTACCGTGTATTCTCCAATGATTGATGTGTCTACAGTGCTAACTTCAAAAATAACCGCCGTAATATCGAGATTGTCTTCTGCTGTTGCTCCTGCATCAATATAAACTGAGCCTAAAGACACATTAATTGAGCTTGCGCCATTAAGAGTTATGACTGGGGGGAGTATATCACTAATTAGTTCTATAGGTGATGAGATATTATTTGAATCTAAGATAACTGCTGTTTGTGCTAATGCTCTTCCGTTTAATGTTGCGCCAGTATTTAGCACAATTGCCGTTTGACTTAAAATATTTCCATTGAAAACAGAAGCGGTTCCCAGTGTCGTTTGACCGGCGACTTGCCAGAAGATGTTCTTTGGCTGTGCACCACCAATTAGTATAATTTGTGTAGCGGAGCTGATATCGAGAGTTTGTGCTATTTGGAATATCCAGATATCAGTTGAGTTTCCTGAGAGAGTTACATCAGCGGGAATTGTCACGCCAGTGCTCCATTTGTAAAGCCCCGGTGTTAAAGTTAATCCGCCAATATCTCCAGATTCTAGTTCAGTATAATCTGGCAATGTCCGTCCAGATGCATCAGTATATGCTGTTTGCATGTCGTTTATAGCAGTAATCATAACAGAAGGAGTTGGAGAAGCAAAGTCTGCCGCATAAATATTTCCGTTGATTAAAGGTGATGTCGCAAATTGATTAGAGGAATCCATTGTATACGAAAATCCAGTTATAGTCAATGACCTAATAAATTGAGCAAAAAGGTCTTGACTATCGAGGGAAAAACATACAATTTTGCTCAATTATTTATGTTTTTCACTATATATAACTAAAAGCAGCAGGACTAATTCCCATATTACCAATAATCGAAGTTGTTCCAGTAATTGAAATTCCTGACTTTGCTAATATAGCAAAATTACCTGCTGTTCCGAGATTTATAGTAGATTGTGCATAAGCAAACTCTGCAGCTAAAATAATCACTGCAGACAACAATGCAAAAATAATCCAATTGTATTTGGATTTATTCATTTTATTTTCTTTCATGATGTTAACGATTAAAGGGAGCATATATATCTTTATAGTAGTAAGTAATACTTGTTGTATGCCTCAATACTTTTTTTAACGACAAAGTCAGGGTTTTTGCGTTGGCTCGCCGTAAATACTAACTTACTTGCAGATTTATTAAGAAAGAGCTTGAGAATAGAAGCATTTCTTGTTCGCTTACTAAAAAGTGAGAATCATATTCGATGAAAACGCAGACTTATAAGCAGGTATCCGTTAGGTTTAAAAGTCTTCCGCCTCTTTCAATTAAAGCAGGGTTAAGCCCTAAGGCTTAGCGGGGTAGAGCAGCCTGGAGTGCTCGCCAGGCCCATAACCTGGAGGTCGTGCGGTTCAAATCCCACCCCCGCTATTCATAATCAAAATATGGTTGTGGCTATCCATCACTCTATATCCTGCTTATTTCAATCGAAATGTTTAAAACCGAGATTCTCGCTGATTTCTTTGAGGCGATGGCAACCTCGGATGCCTAATTCTGGGAAGATAATATGGAACAAGTAAGAATAATTTACGTGCCTGAAACTGAAGGTTTCAGATTGCAAGATTATCAAATAGGATGCGAACATAATTCTGATGATAAGTCTGTTAAAGATATTCGTCTTAAATACAAAGGTCTTTCTGAAAAGGTTGTCTTACCAAAAAAGGTTGGAGTTATTACGTTTGATTATATTTTTAAAAGAAAATTCAAGAAAGAATGGGAAGAATTGCCAGAGGTGTATGGAATTAATCCAAAAACTAGATATTTGCCCTTAGAAGTTATAAATAAAATGTTAAGTTTGCGAGACGAAGATTTAACTCAAGACCCTTTAATGAAAGAATATGGAAATAGAATGTTAATGGCTCTTGCCGGAAATCCTGCATTAGGATTAGATGAAAGACTTAGTAATGATGAAAAGGCTAAGATTATCTTAGCACCAATTATTCCTGACATGCAGCAAATTGCTGATTTTATGTTAAGGGTTTTTAAGGCCTCAGAAGGCAAATTGCCAGAAACGAGAGAATGGAGAGAAGATTTTCAAGAAACAATGACCCACTTTCCCACATGGAAAGATATTGAAAAACTTCAAGGAATATACCAAAAGAGATTTGAGGCGAATAGAGTATCTGCTGGATTTCCATTAATCTATCACGCACCTAAAACTTTTCCGCCTTATTTATATGAGGTTAGTCTACAAGATGAGATTGAAACTCCTCATTGGGTTGAAAGAATGCGAGAAATGCTTGAAGCAGGCTCAAGAGCACAGGGTTTGGCAGAGATTCCTGCTGATGTATTGCAAGAAGTAATGAAGCATAGAGTAGATAGGTTTGGAGAAACAGAAAGAAGGCAAACTCTTGATGAACTTTTATGTTCGCTTCCTTCTCCTAAGACAATTCTTACTGATATTTATATTGTTGACCAATTTCCTGAACTGGAAGGTAAAATAGTGGCAGAGGAATATTTAGAGAACAACCCGCAATAAAACAACTTTTTGAATCACCCATCTTTTCTATTAGCTTAAAAGGGATTTTAATCATTTAGGTTTTGCAACATTATCCCAGAGATATTTATGATAAGTGCGATAGTTATCCGCCAGCTCCTTACTTTCTATTACAAAGGCAAACAATGATTCTCCATACAAGAAATTAACCACTTTGTTTCCATAGATGCAAATAACCGTAGGGTTGCCGCTAAATTCTCGAGGTAAAAATTTATGATTCTCAAATAATAAAGGTTTATATAATTCTTTCCTGATTTCGCCCCTTATAAGATTCCACCAATGATGTTTTTTCTGAACTCTTCTTTTATTCCAATGTGAAAAGAATAATGGAAATTTTTTAGGGACATATCTGCCGGAGCCTATCCAATAAGTTTCTTTATAATTCAGGCTGTCTTCCCATACTGCTTTAATGCCTTCTTCTCCTCTATATATTTCTGCGCCAATCAGCGATTTTTTTGATTCAAATACTTTTATAATAGCGGGCAGCATCTTATTCACTTCCTGCTTAATAGACAGAAGATTTTCCTGTTTTTCTTCAAGATAACTAATTAACTTTTTTGGATGGACAGCTGTAAATGAGCGCCGTTTGTTTTCATCCATATAACTTACTAAACCTCTTTCAATAAGCTTATTTAAAATGTCATAGATATTTCTTCTTTCAATGCCTGTTTTTTCATGAATTTTGTTGAGATGCGCGCTTCCAAAAGTAAGCAATACTAAGTAGACTTTTATTTCTCCTTCAGAAAGCCCGACCTTCCGTAATACATCAAGCTGCATTATTCTCTAAATAATTATCACTATATAAATGTGGTGTTTTATCAATACCACATAGAATTAAATAGCATTTAATCTGATTAAACTAAGTAGGAGTAACATGAAATTAAAACGCCGTTTGCGAAATTGTGCATTAATTGGATTGCTTGGGATAGCAAGCAATCTAACTTCTCTTCGTGCAGAGCATCCTTTCCGCGGTGCAGAAGGTCCAACAGATTTTCAGTTGGATAACAGATTAACCCTATCAGAGCGCGAATCAGGAAAATTAAACAATTATTCTTTAGAAAACAATTCTATTCTCAAATGGTGGCCAAAAAATCCTTCATGGATTTTTGCAGGAGCGTCTATTCCCTATAAGTATGCAGAGAGCGGAGCAGCACAAAGTGAAGGAATAGGAGATATCAGTTTATTACTTGGTCCGAGATTTGTTCATAGATATTCTTTTGGCAGCCTTCATTATAGTATTGCGGGAGGGGTTCGCCTGCCAACCGGAGATGCAGACGCAAAACCTTCCCTTGGATCAGGGAGCATAGATTATATGCTTAATGCGGGCTTTACTTATTTAACGCCTGATAAACAATTTAATGTTGATGCTGCAGGTGTTTTTACATTTGCAGGGAAAGACAGAAATCACCGCTCAGACAATGTGTTTACTGGAGCTGTTCTTGGAGCAAAACCAACCAGCTCTTCATCTTTAAGGGCATTTGCAGGTCCAATCGTAAATTATCAGTTAGGAGGGAACAACGACGGAAATTATCGAGTCTCTCTAAGAACAGGCGTGCGTTTTACTCCAGTCAATACTAAAAGATGGCATATAGAAGGATGGGCAGATAATGATATTGCTTCTTGCAATATGCCTGAAGGAATAAGCGGCACATTAGTATTTAGGTATAATTTTGGAAAGGTTAAATAAAATATTGTCAGTTGCAACAAATTTCTGGTTTTAAACCTAAGTGACTGCCGTTTTCCATAAACTTTCAAAGAACTCTTAGTCCTATCGATAGAAAGGTTTAAATAATATCAACTGATATGATAAGTATGGAATCCACAACTGAACAACAATCTCCCTTTGCGCGCTCTCCAACTTTACAAACCGTGCTTATGGTTGAGAATTATATTAAACAACATAGCGGTGCATACAAGAAAACAGAGTTATTCAACAGCCTGCCGCGAAAAGTTATGTGGCAGACATTTCAGGTCATTATGGAATACCTTGAAAGTATTCATAAAGTTGCATACGACACAGAGAGTTATGTTGTTTATATCTGGAATCCTGCGTTTTTTGAAAAGGTAAAGAACAGACCTGCAATTAAAATATGAAACCGAACAAAATTGTCTTTGTTGATAAAGAACTTGAAATAAGTTTCAACGAACTTTCAGATAACGATCCTATCAAGCGCGGCATTATTCAGGCAATCAGCGCAATTCAAGAAAACTTTTCCTGCGGAAGAAACGTCAAGAAAGAGCTGATTCCTAGAAAACTGATTGATAAATATGAGCTCACAAATCTTTGGATTTATGATTTGCCGAGCGGTTGGAGACTTTTGTATTCAGTAACTTCGGGCGGTGAAATCGAAATTATTGCTGCAATTTTAGATTGGATGAATCATAAAGATTACAACAGATTATTTGGATTTTGAATTTCATACAAGACGACCATAGTTAATGTTCCAGCATAATTTTTTATAGTTTCTTTCTTCTTTTTAACTATGGGTATAGAAATCTATTTTTAGAATAAAGAAAGAATTAAAATTCTGTCTATAGTGAAAAACATAAATAATTGAGCAAAATTGTATGTTTTTCCCTTGATATTCAAGGACCAAACTGCTCAATTGATTAAGTCCTTGAATATAATTAAAAAAGAGCTTCATTATTATCCTCTTTTTAGAAAATTAGGTGCCCCTTAATAGAAATTTTAAGACTACCTTTCAATAATGCTTAAACCATCCATCAAAGATTCCTAATTGCTCTTTCTAAATTAGTTCTTGCTCTTTCTTCATATTTTTGCCTAAATTGTTCCGTTTGATAAATCTGTGACCTATCCAAAAAACTTCTTAAAACTTGTTTTCTTCCCGTTTTATATTGATCTTCTGGAACCCAAAGATATTCCTTTCTAATGTTTTGATCATAATCATTAAAAACTTCATCTGGTTTTCCAAATATTGATAAATCAACATCTACTGCTAAGGCTTCATCCGCGCTCTCAATAGGAGTTTTATGGTCTGTTACTAAAATTATTCTATTAGTCAAATTTATTAATTGAGATGAAACTCCTAGATTTGAAAGAACTCTTTTCATATAATCTGCACTTCTCAGTTCATTATCCTTTGCTTTCGTATCATAAACTACATCATGAAACCATAATGCTGAAGCGATTACTAAAGGAGATTTTGCTAATTTTTCAGTACCCTTAAATTCTTTTAAACAATCTAAAAGATGTTTTGGAGTATGATAAAATCTTTTGGTGTCAGCATACCTAAAAAATAAGTCTCCAAAAGCCCGACTTACTTTAAAATTCCTGTATACTTTCTCTTAGGACTTCTTTGCCAAAAGTGTAACTAAACTCGCAAAAGATTGCAGAGAGCATATATGAATAGCTGCATTTGATATAGCAATTGACCTCATAAGTCATCTTGCAGAATAAGTAACCTTTAAATTCCTTAGATTATTAATCATTTAAAGGTCAAGAAATTAAAAAATGAGCATAGAACTGGGAATTATTTTAGCATTTGCGGCAATGCTTTGCTGGGGATTTGGAGATTTCTTAATACAAAAATCTACAAGAAAATTTGGAGATTGGGAGACGCTGTTTATTATTACTATTTTTGGCTCAATTGTTTTATTTCCTTTTGTATACAAAGAGATTCCTTCAATTTTCTCATTTCACAACTCGAAGTTTCTGCTTCTTATAACAGCATCAGTTATTTTGCTTTTTGCAGCCTTATTTGAGTTTGAATCTCTTAAAAAGGGCAAAATTTCTGTTGTTGAGCCGATTTGGTCAATGGAAATTCCTGCTTCTGCGCTTCTTGCTTTTCTTATTATAAAAGAAAATGTTTCGCTTACACAAATTATATTAATAGTCGCACTTATTTTTGGGCTTATTTTAGTTTCTTTAAGGTCTTATCATCTTTCAAAGCACATTTGGCTGGAAAAGGCAGCATTTCTGGCTCTTGCGGCTGCACTTATGATGGGTGCGGCTAATTTTTTCGTAGGCTGGGGCTCTCGTGAAACAGGGGCGTTGGCAACAAAATGGTTTGTAGACACATTCATAGCTTTAGTATCTTTCATTTATATTTTTGCGACAAAAAGAATTCACCGAATGGAATTGGATATCTCTAAAAACAAAAAACTTCTTGGAAGCATGTGCGTTTTAGATAATGCTGCTTGGGTTGCTTTTGGTTTTTCAATGGTATTAGCACCAATTTCTATCGCAGTAGCAATTTCTGAAAGTTATATTATTATTTGCGTTCTCTTGGGCATGTTTGTTGCAAAAGAAAAATTAAGAATTCATCAGAAGATAGGATTAATATTGGCAATTATTGCAGCTATTTCGCTTGCTGTGATGATTTAATCTCAATTTTATTTCTATCTTGCGGTGTTTTGCACAGCCTTCTAAATGAATCGTGAATATCTCTTCTTGCTTCTTCATGTTCTTGAAAGCCCTGAAAAGACACAAAGCTATAACTTAGATTTTCCAGGAGTTTAGGATCTAATTTTTCAAGATATTCAACAACTTCTGTTCTATCTGGAAAACTTTTCGCTGCTCTCCCCCCTCTGGTAACAACTAGATATCTTCCAGCGCTTGTTCTTTGAATTTGAAGTTGATACCCATTCATAAGAATTATAATATGGATAACTGCATTGTTTAAGTGACTAGATTTTGGCAGTTATCCATTAGAGAACTGCGTATAAAATGTAATCTAACCTACGCAGTTATCTATATCTCTTGTATTAAAAAGATTGTTGAGATAGAGTGTATGCTATAAGATGCTGATTAATTTAAAGTATTGCTCGATACATAAAGTTTTGAATGAATTCTCTGCACCACAATAATATTTTAATATGCGAGTTATAACCTATTTTTATGGGAATCTTTAAGTGCACTCCTGAAAAATTAGCCAAACTTTTAGCAGGCAATTCGGAGATGTATAATGTAGGAGTTAGTTTTCTTAAGTTTGTAAAAGGCAGAAATATCTTGAGTCCTGATTTAGAGGGCAAGTTAGAGATAGACATAAAACTTCTTAGAAATGCACAGAATCTTGCCACCAGAGGAAAATGGTTTGCGTTTTACGTCTATGATTCTTGGGCAGAAGAACATTATGAAAATTCTGAAGGTATTGAACTCTATCAAAAAATAGATGCCGAACTAATAAGAAGATTGGGAGTTGATTCTGATGGGGTTCCTAGGGAAGAAGGTGCAATAAAGATGTTAAAAGCAAATAGAATAAAAAGAATATTTACACTAACTCCTGATTCATCAGAAGGATATTGCGGTGTTGAATATGAGTCTTTAGATGACGGAGATGGAGAAGTGATACAAAGAAAAGCGTTAGAAGAATATCAGATTCCATATTTTAAAAATGCTGAGATTGATGTGGTTAGACTTGAAAATTAGTATAGAGAGCTTTGAATAACCCTCCAATTTTTGAGTTATGGATAACTGCATTACT
>JBBSYR010000092.1:0-13602 GCA_038045165.1 Nanobdellota archaeon | reverse complement strand
CTTCAAACACTTCAAGTGGGTATGGCTCTTCAAACACTTCAAGTGGGTATGGCTCCTTAAAAAATAATACTCCTGCAAATCAGACCATTTCACTTGCCCAAGCAAACACTTCTGTAAATCAGACCATTTCACTTGCCCAAGCAAACACTTCTGTAAATCAGACAGCTCAAACAATTCAAACTCCAATAAACCCAACAACACCTGCAGCACCCTATTATGCAGATAAAACTAATGAATTAAGTTCAGGATTTAAAACAAATATTAGCTTAACTAAGAAAAGAATAGAAAAAACGAGACATGAAATCTTTCTGCGAGAAGGCGAAGAAATTGGGTTTAAAGATGAAGCAATAATTTATGCATCCAATCATCCTGATAAAGCCATAATCATTAAAGCAATAACTCTGCCCTTTGGCTCTTTAGAAAATTCGAAGATTTATCTTAAAGATGTTTTAACAGGCGAGCAGATATTTGAATCTGGTTTAATTGTTGGAATAAATGGCGAAGCTGCAGCAAATATCAATGGAAACGCCTTTTATTTTAAGGTGAACAATAAAAGCAGGTATGTTTCAACCCTGCAAATAACTTGGGGAGATGGGGCATCTTTCGGTGTTGCTGGAAATGAGCAGGATTATTTCACAATTTCTTCTGCTTCTTTGACTGAATGTGAATCTGGATGCATTTCGGAAGGAAAATGTTATTCCTTTGGCTACAGAGATTCTGAAAAATACTGCTCTGCCGATGAAATGGCATTTATGAATCAAAAAGAAAGAGAAATAGACTGCGAAAATCAATTTGAGTGCAGGAGCAATTCTTGCATATCTGGAAAATGTGCTGACGTAAACGCCATAAACAAAATTGCTAATTGGTTTAAAAATTTGTTTAGCAGATAATCAAATACAAGTATTATTATATACTCTTTTTCCCTTGAATTAAGATGGCTAAAATATCAGCAGGAAGCTATGATTTAAATACCTGGCTGCACGGCGGTTATGACTGCGATGTAATTAATGTTATTTATGGCGGTCCTGGAACAGGAAAAACTAATTTTTGCATGTTAACTGCAATTTCCCAGGCAAAAAAAGGAAACAAAGTCCTGTTTATAGATACTGAAGGAGGATTTAGCGTTGAAAGGACAAAACAACTTGCGCCTGAAAATCATAAAGAAGCGCTGAAAAATATCCTGCTTTTGAAGCCGACTAATTTTTCAGAACAAAAAGAAATTTTCAAAAAAATCGCAGAATATCTGAAAGATGAAATAAGTTTAATTATTGTTGATGGCGTAACTATTCTTTATAGGTCAGATTTTGCTTCGGCGCGCGAGAAAAACAGCGATGAGATGCACAAAACTTCTTCTGAGCTTGCAAGCCAAATACAAACTCTTGCAGAAATTGCCCGAAAAAGAGAAATTCCAATAATCGTTACAAATCAAGTTTATAACTGGGAAGATTCTCAAAAAATGGTCGGGGGAGATATCCTGCATTACTGGGGAAAATGCCTTATTGAACTGGTTAATAATAAAGGCAAAAGAACAGCTTATCTGAGAAAGCACAGAAGCTTGCCTGAAAAATATCTCGATTTTCAAATTGTTGAGTCTGGAATAAGGAAAAAGGGCTGGATTTGAAGCCTGAAGTTTTACTGAGAAACTAAGAAATATTTATATAGTATTTTTAACTAAATCGAGCATGCAAAAGAGAAAATCGAGGGTTTGGATTGTTTATTCTTTAATAGTAGCATTATTAATTTTCTGCTTATTCTACCTGCTCTCTTCTTCAGATTATCCATCCAAAAATGGTGTTACTGGTTTTAATGTATATGCATTATCCCAATGCGAAGATTTATCTAATACTGGCTACGGTTATTACCTCTCTTCTGATATCTCTAAAAACACGCGCTGTCTTTACATTAATGTGCCTAATGTAGAAATTAACTGCAGGGGCAAAACAATTATCAGCGAAGGTAAAGATTCTATAGGCATTTATTCAACTGCCCGAAATACAACTATCCGCAATTGTGTAATTCGCACAAATATCAGCTCAGGCACAGGCATAAAATTCACTGAAAATGCTCACAATGGTACGATTATAAACAATACTATTGAAAAAAATGCATATGGTGTTGTTATTAAGTCGAGTGGAAATAATATAACTCAAAATACTTTTAGAAATAATTCTAAGATGGATATGAACATAAGCACGCCCCCTAATGCGATTTATGATAACAATGTGCCCATACCCATAGTTCAAGAAATTAAAGAATGCAAAGATATCTCAAATAAGGGAACTTATCAGCTTAATTCAAATATTATTGCAACTAATTCCCACCTTGCTTGCATAAACATCACAAATTCCGATGTAGAACTTAACTGCAGGGGATATTCTATAATTAATAATAATACAAATGCAGTAGTAATTAATTCTAATAGCCTAAACACAACAATTCGCAACTGCGTTATCAGCGCAAATATTAGCTCAGGCATAGGCATAAAATTTACTGCACAATCTGGACGGGGATTTATAATAAATAATACTATTAGAAACAGTTATCGTGGCGTTTACTTAAATTCAGACAAGAATAAGATTCTTGATAATACTTTTTCTAATAATGCCCGCAATATCCTAATGGAAAGTGGTGCATCAGATAACATTCTTGCCGGCAATAATTTTGGACTCGGACCTAAAGTCTATTTCAAATTTGATGAGTATAATGATGCACAGGATTATTTCATAGATTCTGCCCCCAATAATTTAGACGGCGTTCCTATTCCAAATAAAGGCCAAGGCCCAAAGAAAATTAGCAACCCAAGCGCATCAGGAGATTATTATGCTTTATTTAATGGCAAAAATTATATTAATGTTTCAAGATTCAGAGATTTAATTCCCTCAAATAGCCCCATAACAATTATGTTTTGGGCTCAGGCAAATATCAGCAGTATGGGCGTGCGGGCAGCAGCATTCAGCGTTGATATAGACAGTCCAAGCAATCCACGGCAGTTTGCATCTTATCTTCCTTGGGAGAATAATATGCTTTATTGGGATTATGGCAATATAAGCTCCAAAGGAAGAATTAAATATGATTATACAGATGATTTCAGCAGTATGACTCATGTCGCCTTAGTTTCTGGAGGAATTAATGGAAATTTCAAAGCAATTTATATAAATGGGGCGCTTGCTCGTTCTGAAGCAAATTCCAGCGGTCCAGATAATAAGTTTGGCAGATTAATAATAGGATGCATTCCTAATTACAAAGTCGGAAGTGAAACAAGTGCTTATTGCTACAAAGGCGCACTCGATGATTTTATGATTTATGACCGCATTGTCGAAGGTGAAGAAATCCAGCAGATATACGATTCTCAAATAAATAAATTCAGCGATGAAAGATTTTACACTGATTCTGAAGATAATTCTGATTTGACTGCAGATGAAGAGCCCCAGACTATAGAACTAACAGTTAATGAACTGCGAATTGGACGTGCTGTATCCCTCAAGGTTGATGATGAAATTCAGCTGACTGTTGCAGGCGAAGAATTTTACTTAACTTTGGGAGCGCTGAATAATTCAAGAGCAAGATTTTTTGTCGATCATGATGAAGAAATTAATTTCACAGTTCAGCTTAATAAAACAGCAAAATTCGATTTTGATAGCGATGATATTTATGACCTCTCTGTAAAATTTAATAATCTTTCGTCTGATACCAGAGCTAACTTTTTCTTGAAAACTATTTCAGAGCGCATCTCAGGCGGAACAGGTGGAAGTGGCGGAACAGGTGGAAGTGGAGGAAGTGGCGGAACAGGTGGAAGTGGAGGAACTGCTGCAAATTTAAGTAATATTAACAATGCAACAGGCAGCAATGATAAAAAGACCCTGCCCTCTTATCTTTTGATTTTAGTTATTGCGAGTTTTGTTGTGTTAATTATTATTTTAATAATTTGGATATATCTCGAAGTTACCAAAGGAAAAAGCAGCAGCGACAGCGCTATCGGAATTAGTTTTCCAAAATACGATTCATTTAGAAAACCTTCATTTTAGGAATTTTTAAATAGAGCATTTATTCTATATACGAATGGATTACTCTGAATTTGCTGAACTCTATGAGGAGCTGTCTGCAACAACTAAGAAGTTTGAAAAAACTGCAATTTTAGCTCAGTTTTTGAAAGAACTTCAGAAAAAAGGGGAAAGCAAATGGATTTATTTGTTAAGAGGAAGAGTTCTGCCAGATTACGACTCAGGAGAATTTGGAATTTCAACCCATCTTGTAGTCAAAGCAATAAGCTCTTCTTTTGGCATAAAAATTGAGGAGGTAATAAAAAAATTTAATTCGGTTGGGGATTTGGGGGAGATTGCTGAATATTTTGCTGTTAAAAAAAATCAGTCTGTTTTATTTTCCGGAAAGCTAAGCGTAAAAAAAGTTTTTGATAATTTAAAAAAAATTGTTTACATAGAAGGAAATGGAGCTGTTGACAAAAAAATAAGTTTGATTTCGGAAATTTTGAATTTCGCTTCTGAAAAAGAAACTAAATATCTAATCAGAACTCTAATGAATGACTTAAGGGTGGGAGTTGCTGATGCTTTATTAGTTGATGCTCTCGCAATGGCATTTTTTGAAGGCAAAGATGAAATGCGCGATAGAATCGAAGAAGCTTACGATTTAGCAAACGATTTTGCTCTTGTTTTTGAAGCTAGCCAAGGAGGTGCTGAAAGTCTGCAGAAAATCAGTCTTGCACCAGGAAGGCCTCTAAAAGCGATGCTTGCTGTTAAAGTGGAAAGTTTTGATGAGGCCTTCCGAATTTGCGGAAAGCCGGCAGCTATAGAATTTAAGTATGATGGGTTTAGAATGTTAATTCACAAAAAAGAAAATGAAATCATGCTCTTCACGCGCAAATTAGAAAATCTAACAAACCAATTTCCAGATGTTGTTGAAGCTGTGAAAAAAAACGTTAAGGGAAAAAACTTTATCATAGATTCAGAAGTTGTTGGTTACGAACCGAAGATTGGAAAGTACATGCCGTTTGAAGCAATCAGCCAAAGAATAAAAAGAAAATACGAGATAGAAAAACTTATAAAAATGCTTCCTGTTGAAATAAATGTCTTCGATATTTTGTATTATAATGGAAAAAGTTTTCTTGCAAAGCCATTTATTGAAAGAAGAAAATTAGTTGAAAAAGTTGTAAAAACAGAAAAATGGAAAATAAGGCCCTCTTTTCAGCTAATTACTTCTGATGAAAAAGAAGCTCAAAAGTTTTATGAAAATGCTCTGAATGCAGGAGAAGAAGGAATAATGATAAAAAAACTTAGTGCATCCTACAAACCTGGCAGAAAAGTAGGGTATATTGTAAAGATGAAGCCAATTGTAAATGACTTGGACTTAGTGATTGTTGGAGCTGAATATGGAACTGGAAAGAGAGGGGGCTGGCTGACAAGTTATATTGTTGCCTGCAGAGACGACGATAAATTCTTAGAAATAGGAAAAGTCTCTTCTGGTTTAAAAGAAAAAGAGGAAGAAGGGAGTTATGATGAAATGACTAATCTACTGAAGCCTCTGATTACTGAAGAAACTGGAAATGAAATAAAAGTCAAACCGAAGGTAATTATTTCAGTAACCTATCAAAACATACAAAAAAGTCCTTCTTATAGTTCAGGATATGCATTGCGCTTTCCGCGCATTACTCATTACAGACCGGACAAAACCCTAAATGAAATTGCAACTCTTGGTGAAATTGAAAAGGAAGCTAAAAGTCGAGGGCAAAAAGAGAAAGCTTTATAAACGAAAATCCTTTATAAAGGATATTGGGGTTATAATGGCTAAAAAATCTAATTTAAAAGTTGAAAATATCGTTGCAACTACTTCTTTAGGAAAAGAAATTCCATTAACAAAACTCGCACGAATGCAGAGCAACACAGAATATAATCCAGAGCAGTTCCCTGGTTTGGTGTTGCGTGTCGAGAAACCGAAATCTGCTGTTCTGGTTTTTTCTTCTGGGAATCTTGTGTGCACTGGAACAAAAAGTGTCGCGCAGGTGAAAGAGGTGATTGCAGCAGTCATAAAACAGATTGCTAAGATAGGGGTTAAGGTAACTGAAAAGCCAAAAATAACAGTTGAGAACATTGTGGCTTCAGGCAGTATTGATTTAAACCTAAACCTTAACCTTCTTGCTCTTCAATTGGAAAACACAGAATATGAACCTGAACAATTTCCAGGTCTTGTATATAAATTAGTTGATCCAACAGCAACTTTCTTGCTTTTTTCGAATGGAAAACTAGTGTGCACTGGAACAAAGAACAAACAGCAGCTCGAGGACTCCATGATACAATTGAATAAAAGCATCAAAGAAGCAATTAAAAAAAATAAATAATTTTTAACATGAATAAAACAAAAATGGAAGGGGGTGAATAATGGGATTGTTTTTAGCATCTGCTTCGCTTGACAGCGCATTTAGCGGACAGGATATAATTTCTGCGATACCTGCATGGGCTAAAGGCATCTTTGCAGGATTTTTGCTCATATGCTTATTGATTTACGTATACTTTTCCTTAGCATTCATGGCTATCGGAAAAAAAGCTAAATTGCAAAATCCTGGTGTCGCTTGGATAAATCCAATTGTTTCTATCTTCGAAATTTCTAAAATGCATTGGTGGCCGTGGGCAATGCTTATATCAGGCATATTGGTTGTTTATATGTTTGCTCTAGTTAATCCAATAGTTACAGCAATCATTTATTCTCTGATCTTGCTGGCATTCTTAGTAATGATAGTAATCTGGCACTGCAAAACCTTTGAAGCAATAGGTAAGCCGAAATCATGGGTGCTTATTCCTGCTGCATTAGCTGTTCTTAGCTTCATATTGCCATTTATAGCAAATGCACTTACAGCACTATCAATAATTTTGTTGGTTATCGGCGCAATATTATATGCAGTATTTGTAGGTATTGCTGCCTGGAGCAAAAAGTAAAATTTTTTTTCTTATTTTTTATTTCTTTTCAAATCCAGTTTTTCTTAAAAAAACTGGCTGAGTTTTTTCTGCTTGCCGTAGTTTTTGAGAAAAAAAGATTTTGAAGTAAATTTTTCCACAGAAAGCTTAATTCTGCTCTGAATTGCAGCCAAAGCATCAGATAGAGAAAAAAATTTTTCTGGCTGTTTTGAAAATGCTTCTCTGCTTGTCTGGCGCAAAATGCCCACCCCTAAAGGAGCGTCATATTCCAAACGCACTTCACGGAAAACAATGCACTGCGCTTGTTTTTTTATTCTTTCCAGATATTCTGTTAGAGCAAGGCGGTTTGCATAATACGCTCCAGTAACGCTGCTTGCATAAGATTTTCTTCTAAAGAAAGTTTCATAATCGTGCCAAATGCCTGTATTTTTCATTGAAATTTCAATAACTTCAAAGCTCCATTTTTCAGGAAGAAGAAGAAATTCATAATGATTTCCCAGATATTCAGCGCTAAAAACTTGTATTTCTGGAATTTCAGAATAATATCTAATTTTTTTTAATTTTTCTTTTGATAAAGCATCATCTGTTGCAGTTATTGCCCATTTTGTCGGCACTAATTTGCGATTCGCTTTTAAGCCGAGAAGCCCTGCAGATAAAAGCTTAACAATAGAAGACGTCTCTATTCCTGCCTTCTCCAATTCAGTAATAGCTACTAGAGATTTTACATCAGAATCATTTACTAAATAATCAACTTTGGGCTTTACCGTGGGATTTTCTTGCAGCCTTACATCAGAAACGTCGCCTGCCTTGGCTATCAATGGGGAATTAGGCGCTTGTTCTTTATTTTTTGTTATTGGTTTTTTTAGTTTGAACTCTGCAGCAATGGATTTTTCAGTCATCGCTATTTCCTGCATTACTGATAAAAACTTCTGCTGAAGATTTTTTATGTTGCTTTGCGTTCTGCCATAAATTAGCTTTTGCCTATTGGAAAGAATTTCAGGAATTGATAACTTTTTAGAATGCCATTCTTCTGGCGATGACAGAATTCTTGTATCTCCGTATTCTTCTGGGCTGAGAATCCCAGCATAGACATTTGGATAACTCCACTGGCCGACAAAGATTTCCGGCGGACTCGAGCCTGAAAATTCAGTTATCTTTTTAGTTTTGCCAATGGGAAATTGGTGAATTTTGCAGTCATCGGAGTCGCAAATCTTGCAGTATGCCATTTAATTATAAAGAAAAGAGAGTTTATAGAAATTATTGTTTTTTCAAACAAATATTTATTAATCCATTCTAAAGCATAATTGAATGGTAATAAAAAATGCTGCTGGAAAGAAGGAAAATGCATAAAATGCTCATGCGGCAGTGGAAACAGCAAAAAATGCGTTGGCTGTATTGAAGTTTGCCCCATGCAGGCATTAAAAAGAGAAAAATTCGTTCTAATAAATGAAGGAAAATGCATTGGATGCAGCATTTGCATAGAAGCCTGCAAACATAGTGCACTCTCCATAGAGTAAAAATTCTAAAACTAAACAAATACTCAAATAATATTCTTAAATAAAATTTATTCCTTCAAATCTGTGATTCCAAGCAGGAGAAGTAAAAGCCCAATTCCGATAATGCCCCAGATTACACCGCCCTTGAGAAACTCTAAGGCAGATGCGCCAAATCCCCAGATATTCTGCACCCAGAGAACTGCTGCAACAATTACCAAAATTAATCCCGCTAAAAGTTCTATCCATTTATTCATGCCAGAAAGAATATTGATGGGTATTTAAATATTTCTTTACTTCGATAGTCGTATTAGCTTTTCTAATTTGACTTCTCCTAAAGGAGCGTCATTCTTTTGTATATGGAAACTTTCTTTTATCTCTTTCCAGCAATTTTTGTTATAGACTAAGTTTATAAAGAATGTTATTGACATTGTTACTGCCGCACCTATTCCTGCGATTAACATATCTTTTTGCGCATCCCAAATGTCTCCCTGAGCTCCCAGAAAAGCTAATCCTGCTGATGCATCTACATTTACAGCAGTAATCCATTCAATTATTTCATAAATTGCAGAGAAGGCAAGAGTCAAATCGAGAGGCAGATAATATCCCCAAAATCCCTTTGCTTTTGTCAATCTAACAAATATCTCTCTTATGGGATAGGCTAGTAAAAGTCCAAAAGAGAAGTGAACCAGACGATCGTACATATTTCTATTCGAATTAAGCCAATTCTGCAATGTAAAACCAAATGGCACTTCTGCATAAGTGTAATGAGATCCAATTACATGCAAAATCATAAAGAATGTAATAAGCGTGTAGGATAACTTTGAAAGCCTGAAGTAATATCCTGCAATCAATATAAGCGGAATAAATATAAAAACAAGATAATTCTCCATAAGCCAGTCCTTTTGATATAAAGGATTGATTGCAGCCCAAATCCAAAATATTAAAAATAAAGCAATGAGTAAAATGTAATAAAGAGCCCCTTTCTTCATTTTTATTATAACTAATTCTAGAATTTAAACGTTGCTATAGGAAACGCTTACAGAAATTAAATGTGTTTCCTATTTAGCGAAAGCAAGAGGCTCTGCGATTATTCAATGCGCTTTCTAGATTTAGATTCAAAGCAATTTGAAGTTATCCATTGATTTATATATATTAAAATCATAATTAATGAATGGGTGAGAAGTATATCAATTTTAATTTAGATGACCCCCGTGCGGATAAATTAGCAGAGGCTTTATCAAACAAGACCTGCAAGAAGATTCTTAGTTTATTGGTTGAGAAAGATATGAACGCAAGCGAGATTGCACAAGCTCTAAATCTGCCTTTAAATACTATCGGATATAATCTCGAAAAACTTGTTTCTGCTGGCTTGATTGAAAAATCAAAGAAATTCTTTTGGAGCGTAAAAGGCAAAAAAATTGACAGCTACGCAATTGTTAATAAAAAAATAATTATTTCTCCCAAAAACATGATTAAAGGCGTTGTTCCCTCAATAATTATTTCAGCATTGATTGCCACAGGTATTGGAATTTTTGAAAATATGCATGTGACTTCCATAAAAGCAGGTGCAGAATTAATGAAAGGAGCAAGTGATAAAGCTCCTGCTTTTTATTCAGGTGCAGAGAGAATTGCCCCTGTTGCTCCCGAAACCGCTGTAAATGCCCTGCAAAACATCTCTAATAGCACAAATTATATTTGGGCATGGTTTTTGCTCGGCGCTTTTATAGCTCTGCTTGTCTTTTTGATTTGGAATTGGAAGAAAAAATGAGAATGCTTCAATTGCATTTGAACTCATCGATTTATTTAAATATCTGATTATTTATTAAATAACATGAATAAAACAAAAGGAGACAAAAATGAATAATAAAATCATAGCAGTTATCCTAATAATCAGTATTGTGCTGATTGGAGGATACCTCTGGTATAATGCAGGTCCAGTTGTTTCTAGCCAGGGCTATTCTTCATTAAAAATGCCTGCAGATGAAGTTTCTATTTATTTGAGCATACAAGCAATAAATAAAACTGCTGAAGATGCAAAAAACCAATATAATTCAATAAGCGACAAAGTTATTGGCACGCTAAATAGTCTTGGATATAACAAAAGCAAACTTGAGCTTTCCAACTATAATATCTACCCTAATTATGATTGGAGCAATGGCGCTCAAAAAATAACTGGCTATACTGCAATCTCGATGATAATTATTAAAATCGATAATTTTGACAAAGTTGCAGAAATCATTGACAAAACTATTGATGCGGGCGCCCTTATTTCAACAATAAACTTCGAGCTTTCCACAAAAAAGCAGAATGAATACAAATCTCAGGTGTTAAAAGAAGCAAGTCAAGATTCCAGAATAAAAGCAGATTCTATTGCTGCAGGGCTCGGAAAAAAAGTCGGCAGGCTTGTCTCTGTCAGCTCTCAGGAATTTAATTATCCTGGACCTTTATTATATTATGCAGGTTCAGCTGAGAAAGGATCTGTTGCAAGCGTAAGACAAGCTGCAATGGACATCTCCCCAAGAGAACTCGAAGTCAGCGCATCAGTCAGCGCACAATATAAGCTAAGAGCATTTTAATATGTCAAGAATTGCTTTTTTCGTAAACTCCCTACTTTAGTTCGAAAGAAAGCAAACTTAATTTTCGAGGTGATCAAGAACTCCGAACACGCTTCGGAATTTATTCCGGAGTTCTTGACACATCTTTAAATACCTGTTATTTTTCTTTATTTAATGTTAACCGCAAAACAAATTGATGAAATACGAGAACATCTGGAAAAAGCGCAAAATCCTATTTTCTATTATGATAATGATTGTGATGGCCTATGTAGTTTTTTGCTTTTTAGAAGATTTCTAGGAAGAGGAAAAGGAGTTGCAATTAAAAGTTATCCTGATTTGAATTCCCAATATGCCCGAAAAGCGCATGAACTTAAAGCAGATTATGTTTTCGTTTTAGATAAACCTTTAATTTCTAAAGAATTTGTTGAAGAAATAGATAAATTACAGCTGCCGATTGTTTGGATTGACCATCATGCTGTCTTCGGCAATGAAGAATTTGATAAAGCCCCTAATTTTCATGTTTATAATCCTGCTAGAGCTGGCAAAGAAAAAAGTTTTGAGCCAGTCACTTATTTAGCTTATCAAATAACTAAAAGAAGAGAAGATCTCTGGATTGCAATGATGGGCTGCATTTCAGATCATTTTATGCCTGATTTTAAAGAAGAGTTTGTTGAAAGGTACCCTGAGTTTTGGAAAAAAGGTATTGAAGCGCCGTTTGATGCTCTTTATAAAACAGAAATTGGAAAAATAGCGCAGGCACTAAGTTTTGGATTAAAAGATTCTATTACTAATGTTGTCACAATGCAAAATTTTTTAATTTCATGCAATGCTCCCAGCGAAGTTCTTTCAGAAGGTAAAGAAAACAGAGCTTTCAGAGAAAAATATCAGGAAATAAAAACAAAATACAAAGTCCTAATTGATGAAGCAAAAAGAAATCTCGGCAAAAAACTGCTTTTTTTTGAATATGGCGGAGATTTAAGCATTAGTTCTGAACTAGCTAATGAACTCTCTTTTAACTATCCAGATAAATACATCGCTGTTGCATATCATAGGGGAAATATAATTAATTTTTCAATTAGAGGAAAAAATATCAATGCAATTCTGCAGAAAGCTTTAAAAGTCTGCGAAGGTGCCTCTGGTGGAGGGCATGAAGACGCTGTTGGCGCTAGAATAAGAAACGAGCATCTTGTCCAGTTTAGGAATGCTTTAGAAAAGGAAATAAATAATGGAAATTGAAATAAATGTCTTTGGAAGAGTGCAGGGAGTCAGATTCAGGCAGAACGCAAAAGAAATCGCAGATGAGCTTGGCTTAAAAGGATATGCTGAAAACAATGAAGATGGCTCTGCAACAATTATCGCGCAGGGAAAAAAAGAAGAATTGGATAATTTTATTAGCAATTTAAGAATCAGTCCCGGACTTTCAAGAATTGACGGGATGTCCTACAATTTCCGCGAGGCAAAAGAAAAATACGCTAATTTTGAAGTAAAAATAGAAAGCCATTTTTTTTCTGATAAACTAAAAAGCTTTGTAAATCTTGGAAAACACTTAGCTGGAATTAAGGCAGGCTCTGGAGAAATTCCGGTGCATATTGCGATTATTCCTGATGGAAACAGAAGATGGGCTCGTGAGCAAGGCAAAGAACCGAGTTTTGGGCATTATACCGCCGGAAGCTATGAGCATTTAATGTCTATTTTTGAAGAAGCTCGAAAAATGAAGATCAAATATCTTTCTATTTGGGGTTTTTCCACTGAAAATTGGAGCAGAAGCGATATAGAAATAAAAGCGATTTTTGATATGATACTTGCAAATGTTGATAACTTCAGAAAAGATGCGCAAAAATACAAAATAAGATTCAGGCATCTTGGAAGAAAAGACAGGCTGCCAGCTAAACTTTCTGATGCTTTAGAAACTCTTGAAGAAGAAACTAAAAATTACGATAATTTCAATGTTCAGATTTGTCTGGATTACGGCGGAAGAGATGAAATTATCAGAACAATAAATAAAATGATTAAATCTGGCGTTAAAAAAATAAATGAAAAAGAATTTTCCAGCTATCTTGACACAGATGGAATTCCAGATGTTGATTTGATAATAAGAACTGCTGGAGAAAAAAGAACTTCTGGGTTCATGCCATACCAAGGAGTTTATGCCGAGCTTTATTTTTGCGATAGATATTTTCCCGATTTCGGACCAAAAGACCTGAGAAAAGCAGTAAATAGCTTCGGCAAGCGCGTGAGGCGATTCGGCGGAACTGCAAAGGAAGATTTGCAAAAAGCCAAGGCGCATAAATAGCTTCTTTCTATTATTTTACCGCCGTTAAATTATTTCTCCTTAAAAAGCCATTTCCAAAGAGGAATAAACTTAATCTTTCTTTTTATTCCGAACCATTCAATTTCTTCTTCGGCTTCTTTATGCGATGTTATAACAATCAAGTCCTTGCATTTCAGCTCTTTGCTTGCTTTCAGTAATGCTCTAATTTCCCTATTTTTAGTTTCTTGGCTTTCTATAGAGAGCTTTGAATAACCCTCCAATTTTTGAGTTATGGATAACTGCATTACTTGTAGCTCTCTGCGTTGCAGTTCTCCAGACAGAAGCGTACAAAATGTGCTACAAGCTACGCAGTTTTC
>JBBSYR010000091.1:0-9359 GCA_038045165.1 Nanobdellota archaeon | reverse complement strand
TCCAGACAGAAAACTGCGTACAAAATGTGCTACAAGCTACGCAGTTTTCTGTATTAATGAAATTCAGAATTTAAAGTTTTGCATACTGCAGATTTATAAAAAATTACTGCTCTTCTGCGCCGGTGTCTAATTCCGTAACTTCTTCTTCGGGCTCAACAAGGCCGATTTCTTCGGCGTCTTCAATAACTTCTTTCTCAACTTCCTGCTCTTTTGCAACTATTTCGCTGTCAGAGACTTTTTCTTCCTTTATAACCTCAAGTTTTTCTTTTCTTTTTTTTGGAACTGGCCTGCTAATTGCAATGGGCAGGACTCCTGATTCAAATTCTTTTTCAGCAATGCTAATTGGATTATATTTCATCTGCTTTAATTCTTCATCTGAAATCTTTAAAAGAAGAGGAGCATCCATCGCAATCTGCAGAGCTCTTGCTCCAATAACTCTTGCAATCTCATATTTAGTGAATTGATGTTGTTCCATTATTTAATGTTTTAAAGAAACTTTTTAAGCTTTTCGTTAATCTCTTCATATTTTTTAGGGAGAAGGTCAAATATTCTCTCTAATTCTTCGCGTGAGAAAGGCATTTCTTCCCCTTTTTGACAGGAATTAATCATGTACTGATCTGACCATTTTGAGATTGCCAGAGCAATACGCCCCTCGCACGCTTCATCTTCTTCTCTTGTCGGATCTAAAATTATTGAATCGCCAAGCTTGAAAAAAGTGAATGTTAGCGGGGCTGTTTCTTTTGAAAGAGGCAGAGAGGTTGTTGCAGGTTTATCATAATCTATTTTTCCTTTTTCATTCAAGGCTGGAAGTTTTGCTCTTTTCAATGCTGCAACAGCTCCGATTGTCGCTGCGTCAATTATATTGCCGTCGTCATTAATAGGATAAATATCAATTATTACTGTCCAAACTTTTTCGCCTGGAGTTATAACAAGCTTGCTGAAATCAATCATCCCCGATTCTCTGATTGCGCGGTCAACTAATCTTGGAAGTTCGATGGCTTTGAATTTTGGAGGACCTGCTTCAAATCTTGGGGATGCTATCGGCAATAAATCGCCAGAAACCATTAAATTTCCTTTGTCAGGAGAGTCTGGATAAGGCTCACCGATTTCTAATTTGACCCCTACTAAAACCTCTGTTTTTCCAAGTTTGACGCGCGCACTGCCTTCTGCTTTATTTGAGATATCAGAAATGACTTCAATATCTCGATAATCTGCCAGCCCTCTGCCGTCGAAGCGCTTGCCTTCTGCGAACATCTTTTTCAAGGTTTCAATTGTTAAATTTGAGCCTTCCATTGAACTCATTTTTCAATTACCTCCTTCAGTGCTTTTTTCTGAACTTCATAAACTTCTTCGCAGGCTTTATCTGCAAGAGCTAAAACTTTTTTTGCCATATCTGGCTGAATTTTTCCATCTAACTGAAGAAGAGTATATTTGTCAGAATTTGCAATTTTTGCTATTGGAAAATCTGTTGCACCTTCGCCTTCTTCAAAATCTTCTTCATCTTTGTCTAAGTCAACAATCAGATTCTTGTCTTGTTTTCCCACTGAAATTGAACAAATGAGATTTTTCATGGGAATGCCTGCATGAGCCAGAGCAAGAGAAGCTGCATTGATGCCTGCTGTTCGTGTTCCAGCATCTGCTTGAATAATATAGATTTGGACGTCAATAACTGTATTGGGAAATTCTTTTAAATCAAGAACAGGAAGAAGCGCCCATTCTGTAACTTTTGAAATTTCTTGAGAGCGCCTCGAAGGTCCTGGTTTCTTTCTTTCATAGACTGAAAAACTTAATAGGTCATAATTAACTCTTAAAATTCCTCTTGAAGGGTCTTGCATATGCTGCGGATGCAGCTGCCTGGGGCCATAGACTGCGGCTATTGCAATTGTATCTCCAAATGAAAACATTGCTGAGCCATCTGCATTTGGCACTACGCCTACCTTAGCAGTCATCTTTCTTATTTCTGCCAAGCCTCTGCCGCTTGGACGTTTAAATGTTCCTTTTTCTTTTGCCATTTTATTTATTTTTCTCAAACCATTCCTCCATTATTTCTGTTAAACCTGAGACATGAACTTTTTCTGCTATGAACTCTATTGCCCTTCTTGCTTTTATTTCTGCTTCGACTGAAGAGCCGTATATCCAAATCCAACCGTTTTGACCTACAGTAATATTGCAGCTTGTTTTTTCTTTTATTAGTGAAATCATACTGCCCTCTCTGCCTATTATTCTCGGCACTCTGTTCGGAATTACTCTGAAAATAAATCCTTTTTCAAGCTTGCCGAGCCCTTTGCTTTTTAGTGTCAAATCTGTTCCCTTGGCATTTACAGACCATATTTTAGCCACGATTGCGTCGCCAATTGCTAAAAACTGGTTCATTTCATTTTTATTGATAAATCTTGGAGATTCGTCGATTGGTAAAAATCCAGATGAAGCAGAATCTATGTCTATAAGCCATCCATTGAATGTGATATCGAATACTCTGCCTATAATAACATTGTTTCGCCTAGGAATGTAAGCACCGGTCAGAGCTATTACTTTGATAACTCTACCCGCTTCTTCAGCCAAGCCAAATCTGCTGGCAAGAACGTCGTTTCCTTCTCTTCGCACGCCTTCTCCTGGAAGATAGTCTTCTCCAGAGACAATTACTTCTCCAGGAATTACTATTCTCCGCTTCTTGGTTATTTCTTCAGAAGATTCTTCGTGGGCTTCGTGTGCCTCATTAATTTCGTTTTTCATTTAATATTAGCAGATAACAGAATAATGATAATTTTCTGTTGTCTTTTATCTTGTTTATAAAGAGAAGTATTTTGCAGGGTTTAAAAAGATTTCTATTTGCGGTTTTTTGTGCTTAAATCGCCAGAAGAAAAAATGAGTAAAGCTTAAATACGCATTATTCTAGAAAGTTATAAGAGGAAATTCTAAAAATGGATATGCCAACAGAAATGCAGCATCAGGCAATGGGCTATGACCGAGCTGCGACTATGTTCTCTCCTGACGGACATTTGCTGCAGGTTGAATACGCAGAAAAAACAGTTAGATTGGGAAGCGCAAGCATAGGGCTTGTCTGCAAAGATGGAATTGTTATAATTGCAGATAGAAGAATAAGAGATAAATTAATTGCGCCTGAATCTGCAAACAAGATATTTGAAATAGATGAGCACATTGTAGCAACTGCTGCAGGAATTTTGTCTGATGCACGAGTATTAATTGATGCTGCGCAGGTATTAGCTCAGCAAAATAAAGTTACTTATGGTTCTCCTATAGAGCCAATATCAATAATGAGAATGATTGCAGACAAAAAACAGATGTTTACGCAGTATGGGGGAGTAAGGCCCTTTGCAGCTGCTTTCTTACTGGGAGGAGCGAACAAAGGGCAGGCGCATTTATACACATCTGATGTAACTGGAAATTATTTTGCTTATAAAGCAAATGCTATAGGGGAGAATGACGAAAAAATAAAGGAGATATTGAGAAAAGATTACAGAGAAGATATGACTATTGAAGAAGGAATAAAGTTTGCATTAAAAATATTCAAAGAGCTTTTGGAGAAAAATTTTGATTTTCAAAGATTTGATGTTGGATATGTCAAAACTGCTGATGAAAGGCTTGTTCGATTGCATGGCGAAGAGCTGAAAAAGTTTTTGAAGTGAAGTTTATACTTTTTGAGGAGATATAAATTCTCGGGGATGAAAACCTGATTTGCGAAGGTCTTGAGATTCAATAAATTTCTTATATGAATCAACAACGCCATTTGCTGTAAAAAACTCTCTAATTTCCTTAACTAATTTAGGTTTACCAAATATGGTCCTGCTCACATCATAATTTGTCCTGCCTTCAACTTGAAAATTAGTATCTATTTCTTGAGCAACATGATATAATAAAGGCGTGCCTCCAATTTTAAATCCTTGAAATAATGGGTCCATTCTCATTCTATGCAATATTATTCCAAGATGTTCGCAGCTAACATTTCCGTATGGCCTATCTCTTCCTAATATTCCATTATTGCTAAAATGAACATCTCCATTGTAAAATACATGAAAATCTGTAACAGGCGCGTGTTCCATTAGTATATCTTCAATTTCTAATCTCCTTACAGGCATTATTCTTTGAAATAGAGGCAGATTGGCAGCTCTTCCATAAGGTTCAACTTGCCCAATTACGATTCTTATTGGACCAGGAGTATATTTTTCAATTTCATCATGATTAAGTCTAAATCCTTCAGCAGGATAAACTAATACTGCATCTTCAATTCCGACTTTTCCCATTCTTTCACTTCTCCTTTTTCCAAAAGATTCATTTATTGTAACAATTAGTTCATTTACTCTTTTTGTGTCCTTTATGTCACCCATTCCAATGAACTTATAAAATACTCTCTGTCCTAAATCAGTGAATGGATAAATTACTCTTAAAGCATCATTTATAAATCTGAAATTACTTTGAGTTGTCGGATACATACTGCCAAAACTAATGCTTAAGTTGTTTGATTTGCAAGATAAATCAAAGCCTTCTTTCTTTAAAAAATACAGCCAACTGATTGCATTATCGTATGTGCTTGCAAATGTGCCATTGGTGACCAGATTAGTTAAAATAAATTTTGAATATCTGACAGCTGCGGCAACTGCCTCTTTGTTTTCTTCTCTTAGTGGTTCCCCGCTTGTTAAACAAACTTTCAAAACTCCTGCCCTAATAGCTCCAGTTATTGCGTTGCGAACAATCTCTGGGTCAGGCAAACCATTTCTATTTGGTCCGCATTCATCTAAACAATGAAAGCAATGCAAATTGCAATTTGGACCCATTTCTAAAAGCATGGTATGTAAATCATAATCAAATAGTCTGGTGTGAATAAACTCATTTGTTCTCAAATAAGTTGGTTTCTTTCTCGCTTTTTCAACTGCTCTGTATGTTTCTGTGTATATCATTTATTTTCTCAGAATTAGGCATCTGAAGCGCCATCGCCTCAATATTTCATTAAATTTATGCTTTATATTCTTATTGAAACTTAAATTTTTAAGAAAAAGACAGATTCTTGAACAAACTTAGAAAACTCTTTTCAAAAATAAAATTTAATGCACTTTATTTAATGTTCCGAAAAATATATCTTAGATAGTAATTTAAATCCTTAATTCTTAATAGAATAATGAAGATTGTCTCATGGAATGTTGCAGGTATTAGTGCGTGCGTTAAAAAAGGGCTTATGGATTTTATAGAAAATGAAAAAGCAGAGATTTATTGCTTTCAGGAGGTTAAAGCTTCTGAAGAAAAAATTCCTAATGAGTTGAAGGAATTAAAAAATTACTTTGCGTTTCATTGCTTTAGCAATAAAAAAGGTTATTCTGGAGTTTCTGTGTATAGTAAAATAAAGCCGATTAAGATTATTAATGAATTTGAAGAGAAAATTCTGTCTGAAGAGGGAAGAGTTATTTTCTTAGAGTTTAAGGGTTTCTTTTTAATAAATGCTTACTTTCCTCATGCTCATAGAGAATTAACACGCTTAGATTTTAAAATGAAATTCGATGAAGCGTTTTTGAACTTATGCAAAAAATTAGAAAAAATTAAGTCAGTTGTAATTGCTGCAGACTTTAATGTTGCACATAAAGAGATTGACCTTGAAAATCCAAAACAGAATGAAGAGAATGCAGGCTTTACAGATGAAGAAAGAAGATGGTTTGATGGCTTCTTAAAAGAAGGATTTGTAGATACCTTTAGAGAATTTAATTCAAATAAAGGAAATTATACTTGGTGGGCTTACAGAAATAATTGCAGAGCGAGAAATATTGGCTGGAGAATAGATTATTTTGTTATGAGCGAGTGCTTAAGGGATACTTTGAAAAATAGCAGTATTCTAAAAGATGTTTTTGGCAGCGACCATTGTCCTATTGCGTTGGAAATAGAAGTTTGATTTTAAGCAGGTTAAACCGAATTAAAAAAGATTTACAATATCTTCACATTGCTCAATCCTCTGAAATCATTGTCTAGGGTGAGCAATAGAGCATTATTTTCAATTGAGGATGCATAAACAACAGAATCTGCAACGGGCATATCATTCTCGACTACAAATTCTGAAGCTTTATGAGCTATATGCTCGTCTAAAACAATCAATATGCTCTGCTTTTTTATAAATTCTATTTTTCGATTAATTTCTTCCAGTGGAATCTTTAATTTGCAAAGTTTTTTCTTAATTTCTATTAAAGAAATTGTCGCCAAAAGAAGCTTCCCTTTAGTTTCTATAAATTCCTTATGATTACCATTCACTAAGTAATCAATCCATATTGATGAATCAATTAAATTATAGTCTGTCATTTTTGTCTCTAAGATCTTTTAATATTTCCGATCTTTCTAACCTTCGGGTATATTTTCTCAGGGAGCCGGCCATTGATTCTCGAGGTTTCATATGCCTTATTGCTATTTTTGTTATTGCTTCGTCATAGGAAGAGGCGTCTAGAAAAGCCTTCAGTTTCTTTAAAAGCAGGATTGTCTTTTCATCTACTTGTATTGTGGTTACCATAATTAGTATATAGCTATATACTATATAAACATTTTGATTTTAATGCACCTTCAAAACCTTTCTGAAAATTGTTGAAAAAATTATGCTTGCGAGGAAATATGCCCAGAACCAGTTCATTCCCAAGACTTTTACAGGATTGGCTATAAAATAATCGCTAAACCACCTGAAAAACAAAACAAATGGAATTGCTGTGTAGATTAAAGGGCGCATTGTAAGGGGCATTGTTTTGCCCATTAATTCAAACTGCTTTTTTTGCAATTCCATAATTTTTTCTGGATGCTCTTTAAATTTTTTCATTTCTTCGCTTAGGAGTTTTTGCTCTTCTTTAAGCTCCTTTAAAGTCTGCTGGTCTGTGGTATATTTTTGCAGAAGAGTTGTGATAAGAACAATAATAGCAGTTACTACCAGCATTCCAATTGCGACGTTCCAATCTAAAAATATTCCAATAGTCGGGTCTAAAGCTGCATGAACTGTGTTTTTAATTATAGGAAGATTATTCCATAAAATTGCAACTCCTGTTGTGAGAAGCATTACTAAAATCAATATTTTCATTCCTTTCATTTTTGTTCTATGGGTATAAGGAGAAAGATGTTTTTAAATTGAACTATTTGTAGTGAAGAAGACTGTTTAGTTAGAGGCGGTTTTAACAGCTACTCAAAGTTTATTTTATCCCATCATCTTTCTCAAGGCGGGATGCATATCAACTGCGTGCTGCTGGGCAATGTTTTGATACAGCTGATAAGTAATCATGACTGCGAGAAGAATTGCTGTTCCCGATGTGAGTGCTCCGAGAAAATCTGCAAAAGATGAGAGTGCTCCAATTGCTAAGCCGCCCATTACTGTTAATGGAAGAATATATCTTTTTAAGATTGACTCCAAAACTCTCTGGTCTTTTCTAAATCCTGGAATTTGCAGACCAGAAGCAAGAATTTTTTTTGCTTGGCTTGATTCGTCCATGCCTGAAGTTTTTACCCAAAGAACTGCAAATATTGCTGAAAAAGTCATGAAGAATATAAGATGAGTAAATGCCTGCAGTATCTGAGAAGTCTGCAAACTGCCACTAATTGCGCTGCCAAGAATATTTGAATTGCTTATCCAATAGCCAAAGCCGGAAACTGCCCTGCCGTTTTGAAAGTCGCCTAATAATGTTGGATGCCCAAGCCAGTTTTGCAGCAGACCTCCGAAAAGCTGAAGATTTGCTGTAAGAGCTGCAACTAAGATTACTGGAATAACTGAAGCATAAAAAAAAGCAAGAGGCCATTTCATACTATATCCTCTTATTTTCTCGTAGCTTAGAGGAATTTCAATTTTCAAATTCTGAGCCCAAACAACTACCAGGAAAATTAAAGCTGTAACTGCAATAACTGCAAAAGCGCTTAGAGCGCCTCGAGGGTCGCCATTCACTATTGATTGAAGAATAACCAGGATTTTTCCCGCGCAGGGTGTTCCTGAAAAGTCTGCAAGGCAGTTTATCTGAGAAGCTGCTGCGCCTGCTGAAGGAGTTATAAACTGGAATAAACCTGCAAAAAGCCTCCAAGCTACTCCTGCAACTATAAATAAAGAAGTTCCTGAGCCGAGCGCCCATTTTGTAGAAAGTTCGTCCATAAACTGAATTGCTAAGCCGCCCAGCATAAGCTGGAAAATAAGAATTCCTGTGTACGCTGGACTAATTGGCTGCAATCCCCCCATGACCACATAAACAATTGCTTCAAAGATTATGAAAATAAAAACGCCGATTTTTTGTATGCCTTGAAACATTTTTTTGCCATCAGAAGTTGTAGTATCTATACTTAAAAGACCAGAACCGACCAGCAACTGCAAAATAATTGAAGCCATGACAATTGGACCGATACCCAAGCTGATTATGCTTCCAAAATCAGTGCCGAGAATTGTGGCGAGATATTCGAAACGAGTTAAAGAATTCTGGCCTAAGCCATAAAGAGAGATATTTGCGAGGATGAAGAAAGCGAGCAAAATAATAATTGTCCATTTTAATTTAACATTGAAGCTAAGCTTTTTTTCAATAGGAGACTTTACCTCTGGGAGATTATATAAAATACTTTTAATATCCATGAAAGATACAAAAAAAAGAAGTTTAAAAAGGTTAGGATATGGGGATTTGAAAATTAAGTCGCTTTTTTGACTGACTTTTTTTACAAAAATTTTAAGTTATGATATTGACAACTTTATTTTTTAACTGCTTTTTCCTTTTTTGGCTTTTCTTCAGCTTTTGATTCTTTGTTTGATTCTTTTTCGTCTTTTGAATTTGCTTCTTGAGGGTATTTGAGAATAATTTCTCCGCCTGCTTTTCTTACTTTTTCTATTGCTGACTTGCTTGCTGCTGAAGCTTTGATTTTTAGCTTTGATTTTATTTCGCCTTCTCCGAGTATTTTATAACCTTCTAATTGCAGAATGCTGTCTTTTTTTGGAAAAGAATTTTGAATCATTTCTATATCTCCTAAATTTATAGCTTCTAATTTTGGGGCAACATTGCCTCTTCTTAGAGTTTTTGATTTGCCGAAATAATTATTTCCGCCTGTCATTTTTATGACAAGAGTTTTTTTCTGGTCTGCGCGCTTTCCTGTTCCTGCCCAGCCTTTGCCTCCCTGATTGCCTGAACCTCTTGTTCTGGCCTTTTTTCCACGCCTTGCTGTCTGACTGCCTGCAAACCTTGATGACTTTCGCCGTTTTTTTAGTTTCATTTTAGGTTCATGAGATATTCTTTTAATTTAGGATGAAATGAAGTTGTAAAGTATTTCTCGATTTCTTCTGGTTTGGCCCATTTTATTTCAACAAATTTTTCTCCTGCCTTTTCCTTTCCACTAATAACCTCGCATAAATAATACATTGTTAGAAA
>JBBSYR010000090.1:0-6284 GCA_038045165.1 Nanobdellota archaeon | reverse complement strand
ATCAGCTTATTATGAATGTGTTCTTCCCATATTTGTCCCATTTTACACCTCTATAATAAGGTAATGCTCAACCTTTTTAGATTTTTATGTGTTAGATTATATTTAATAGAACACCGATAAGTATAAATATAGTAATGCCTAACTAATATTTAAAACCTTAATCAACATAATATTAATATGGCATTTATTCGAAGAAAGAAAGTGAAAGGCAAAACTTATTATTATATTGTAAAGAGCTACAAAGAGAAAGGGCATGTTAAACAAAGAGTCCTTTTCTATATCGGCACAGCAGACTCTCTTTATCAGAAATTAATCAAACTCAAAAAAAGCGTTTAATTCTGTCCCATTCATATTAAAACAGGAAAGCTTTTTATCTTCATATTGCTTTAAACTCCTTGAAATTTGAGAAGAGCATATTATTTTTTCCTTCAAGAATCTCTTTGGAAATTAATATGGCTATACTTCTTTTCCATGCGGTTTCTTTTCTTTCATAAATTGTATCTAAAGGTAAAATTTCCATAATCAATAAATTTTTCAGGCTTCTTAAATTATTCTAAAGTTTTAAAAACGCCATTAATTTGGTTTCTTTGAGGCCCTGTAAGCTAGTGGTTAGACTGGCTCGTTTACACCGAGCATGCGGCAGTTCGATTCTGCCCAGGGCCATAAACACAAATTAGATTAGGCTAAGGTTATCATCTTTTTAATTTTAAATCTAAACTTCCATAATCCTCTACAATCAATCTCGCCAACTTCTCAATTCCCGCTAAGCCAACAAGTTTTATATACTAAAACTAAATTAATAAATATATGAAAAGAGGGCAGGTTGCACTATTAGTATTAATTTCAATAATAACTTTCTTGTTAGTCTATTCCCCTCATTTTAATTATTCTCTTCCTTATCACATAGATGAATGGCATCATATAACCGAAGCCATAAAGTTAAAAAACGGGGAATACACTGGCAGCTCAATAGGTTATAGAATCGGATTTCATATATTTCTTTTAGCGTTGTCAATTCCCTTTAATTTAGTTTCAATTTACCAATATCTCCCCGCATTATGGGCAGTTTTATCAGCACTAACTTTATTTTATGTAACTTATAAAAAAACGAGAAACTTCAATATTGCAGTTCTATCAATGCTCTTTTTTGCTTCAATAAAATCAAATGTAAACTTAACAGGCATCTGGTTTTTCACTCCTTTGAGCTTTTCAATCCCTTTTGTATTCCTTTATTTTTACTTTTTTAGTGAAGGACTTGAAAAGCGCAAAAAAAATTATATAACCCTGAGCTTAGCATTAATGCTCTTCCTTCTTTTCGTGCATTCCATATCTGTCCTTTTCGCAATACCGATTCTGTTAATTTATTCATTTTTTTACAAAGATTATCTCAAGAAAAATTACAAATTCTTTTCCATGTTTCTGCTTATTCCAATTATTGGAGCATTATTTTACAAAGTCATGACTGATATTCCTTTTTCAGCTCTTTTCTCAAATTTATTCAGCGCAATTCAATTCAAATACGGCTGGGGCGTATTGGAGTTAAATAATTCCTTCTTTGAAATCTATAGCTTAATCGGATATATATTGGCAATAATCGGATTTTTCTTTATGTTATTTTTAGTCATCAAAAAAGCGCAGAAAAAATATCTAATTTATCTGCTCTGGCCAATAGTTCTGCTAATAGATATACTTATTTACAGAAAAACCGGAATTTCGTATCTTTCACCTTATCAAAGAAATCTTTATTATCTCGCAATCTGCCTTCCGATTTTAAGCGCTTTCGGCTTGTACTTTATATTAAAATTAGTCAGAAAATTAATAGATAAAATAAATCTAAAAAAAGCAATAAATTGCCGTCTTACACCCTCGATAACTATTCTAATAATTATAATAGTTGCATTCTTCGCATTTAAATCATATTTTTATGTGCCTGAACAAATAGCTTTATACTCTTTAATTGATAAAAATGACCTTAAAGCAATAAATTTCCTCGCTTCTTTCCCTAGTTCAACACTGATGGCTCCTGTAGATGTATCCACAACACTTTATCCCCTATCAGGCCACAATCCCGTAGCCACTATTTCATTTTATGGAAACAGAGCAGATGTAGAGACGTTTTTTTCAACAGCCGATTGCAAAACTAAAAATGAATTAATAAAATATCATGTTTCCTATGTTCTTTCAAAAGAAAGAATAAATTGCGACTGGAAGTTAATATACGAAGAGGGCGATTTTGTTTACAAAATTGAATAAGCCCTTTATTTTCTTTGAATTATGGATAACTGCATTACTTGTAGCTCTCTGCGTTGCAGTTCTCCAGACAGAAAACTGCGTACAAAATGTGCTACAAGCTACGCAGTTTTCTGTAACTGCGGGCAATATTTCAGAAGATTTCTTAGTCTCTCTTCTTCCCCCACCCCTAAAAAAGCATTTAAAACCTGCATTCCTATGAATATAGATGGGAAAAAGAATAGAATTGAGCGTTATACTCCCCTGCAGAAATGAGGAAAAAGCGCTTCCCGAATGTCTAAAAACGATAAAGCAAGTTCTTAAAGATAATAATATCGAAGGAGAAATTATTGTCTCTGACTCTTCAACAGATTCCTCTCCAAAAATAGCAAAACAGCATGGAGCAATTCTGATAAAACATGATAAAGAAGGATACGGCAATGCTTATTTAGAGGCTATAAAATCAGCTAATGGAGAATATCTCTTTATGGCAGATGCAGATGGAAGCTATGATTTTAAAGAAATTCCAAGATTCCTAAATGAACTAAAAAAAGGCGCGGACTTGGTAATCGGCGACAGATTCTCAGGAAAAATGCAAAAAAAAGCTATGCCCTGGCACCATAGATATCTAGGAAATCCGCTATTATCCTTTATCCTAAGGTTGTTCTTCAAAGCAAAAGTTAAAGACTCTCATTCTGGAATGCGTGCAATAAGAAAAGAAGCTCTAAAGAAACTAAATCTAAGAACAACAGGAATGGAATTTGCGTCTGAAATGATAATAGCTGCAAAAAGAAAGAAAATTAAAGAGCATCCAATAGAATACTATAAAAGAAAGGGAGAATCAAAATTAAACTCTTTTTCAGATGGATGGCGTCACTTAAGATTCATGCTTCTTTACAGTCCTATGTACTTATTTTTCTTTCCAGGAATAATTTTATTCCTCTTGGGCATTTTTTCAATGATTTTGCTTTACTTCAATCTAATGAACTTCGGAGCAATACAATTGTTTTATCACCCTATGTTTCTCTCTGCAATGCTTCTCATCACAGGATATCAGCTAATGATATTTGCTCTATTTTCAAAAAGCTACGCCCTAAATCATCTAGAAGAAAAAGACAAAACAATTGAATCACTCTGCAGATATCTTACCCTTGAAAAAGCAAGTCTTATTGGGGCAATCCTTAGTTCAGCAGGAGTTATAATTTATCTTTCAATATTCATTAAATGGATAAATAGCGGTTTCGGAGAATTGCAGGAAATAAAAAACTCAATTATCGCCTTAACTTTAATAGTCATAGGAATGCAAACTATATTCTCCGCATTTATGCTCAGCATTTTAAGCATCAAAGAAAAATAAAATGAAAAAAAAGAATAAGAATCAGAAAAGGATAGCCATATTTCATAATTATATGGACAATATAGGCGGAGCAGAAATAGTCGGTCTTACGCTGGCAAAAGAGCTCAAAGCAGATTTTTATTCAACAAATATTGACAGAGAAAAAATAAAGAAAATGGGTTTTTCGAATATAAATTTAATTTCCATAGGAAAAATCCCAATAAACGCACCGCTTAGGCAGCAGCTCGCTCTTTTAAGATTCAGAATGTTTGATTTAAAAAAGAAATATGATTTTTATATTATTGATGGCGACTGGGCAATGTCTGGAGCAGTAAATAATCGCCCAAATCTTTGGTTCGTTCATTCGCCTATACGCGAAATCTGGGATGCTTATGACTATGTGAGAAATAAAGTAGTGCCATGGTTTGCTCGCTGGCCATTTGACATTTGGGTTTACTTCAATCGTTATCTCAACAAAAAATACATAAAGAGTGTGGAGAAAATAGCCTGCAATTCAATTAACACTCAAAATAGAATAAGAAAATTTCTTAATAGAGAAGCAGTAGTAATAAATCCCCCAATAGAAACATCAAATTTCGATTATAAAAAAAATGGAGATTTTTGGCTTTCTGTAAATCGTTTATTTGCAGCAAAAAGAATAGATATTCAGATGAAAGCATTTGAAAAACTTCCAAATGAAAAATTAGTTATTGTTGGAAGCTATGAGCGCTCAAAGCATTTTAGGCAATATCTAAGATATCTAAAAAGAATAAAGCCTAAAAATGTAAAGATTCTTAGCTGGGTTGATTCTAAAAAACTGCGGGAATTATATTCAAACTGCAGAGGATTCATAGCCACTTCTATGGATGAAGACTTTGGCATGGCTCCTGTTGAAGCAATGGCATCAGGAAAGCCAGTTATAGCCCCAAATGAAGGAGGGTATAAAGAAACAATAATAGCTGGAAAAACCGGCATTTTGATAGACAATATCAATGAAGACAAACTAGCAGAAGCAATAAAAATACTCGGAAAAAATCCCGAAAAATACAAAAACGCCTGCCTAAAGCAGGCAAAAAATTTCGACACTAAAGTTTTCATAAAAAAAATAAGAAAATTAATTGACAAATGAAAAAACAAAAAAATCTTTTAGTGACGCTAGCAGACAAAAATTATGTTAAACAGGCAAAACAGCTTTTTTCAAGCGTTTATTGGAATGCTGGCTGGAAAGGAGACTACATGCTTCTTGCCCACGAAATTCCGGAGAAAGAGCTGAAATGGTTCAGAAAAAAAGGAATTCTTATAAAAAAGTGCAGGCCGCTCGTAAATAAAGAATTAAAACAAGGCAAATGGAAAAAATTAGTCTTTAGTAAAGCTTACTTATTTACCCGATATTTTAAGAAGTGGAAATTAGTTCTGTTTTTAGATGCGGACATTATAGTTAGATTTAGCCTAAATTCTCTTCTAAAAAAAGGGTTTTGGGCAGCAAAGGGGCACAACACAAGAGAGAAACTCCTAATTGGAAAATTTCATGCAAGAATAAATAATTGCAATTATGAAAAATACAAAAAATTAAGAAAGCAATTGCACCTAAATTCTCCCGCTTTTAATACAGGAGTAATGCTATTTGATACTCAATTAATAAAAAGCGATTTTGCCAAGTTTAAGAGCATGATAAAAGAGTATGGCGAAATTAGCGCATCTGGGGAAGAGCTCATATTTAATTTATTTATAGGCAATAAATGGAAAAAACTAAAAAAATATTATAATCTCTGCCCAGATTATTCCTTAAATAACTATAAAATCAAAAAAGAGGAAATCAAAGCGATAATTCTCCATTTCTCGCTTGAAAAACCCTGGAATAAGTCAAGTCCATTTTATGAAGAATGGAAAAACAATTTAAAAAAAGCAGAAAAAATAAACTTGCGAGCAATCCCAAAAGCTAAAAGTCCAGACAATAAAAGCCTAAATCTTTTTCTGCGCAAGCTAAAAAATAATGCTCTTCCAGTAAGAATTAGAGAAAGTTACTCTAATTTTAAAATATCTGCTGACAGCAAAATAGGCCTCGCAGGTATTTTATTAAAAAGATATTCTCCTCGTACATATATTAAATTAAAATACTGGTTAATTAAAAACCATTTAATCAATGAAAAATAAGAATAATGAATTTTGGGGAATAACAGCCTTTTTTAATCCGGCGCATTACAAAAACAAATATCAAAATTATAAAATTTTCAGGGAGCAAAGCAAAAAACAAGGCCTCAAGCTTATTGCTGTGGAGCTTGCTTTTAAAGGCGCAGATTTTGAATTAAAGAAAGGCGATGCTGAGAAGATTATAAGAGTTAGATCTGATTCTATAATGTGGCAAAGAGAAAGGCTATTGAACATAGCTTTAAGCCACTTGCCAAAAAAATGCAATAAATTTGCTTGGCTAGATGCTGATTTAATTTTTAAAAATCCTTTTTGGATAAAGAAAACATCTGACCTGCTTGAAGATTATAAAATAGTTCAATTATTTCAATATGTTTTTCTGCTGAATGAAAACAAATTCGATGCTCATGGAAGAATAGAAAACGGAGAAAAAGGGATAGGTGAAGTTTACAATGAAAAAACTAATCTGAATCTTAAGCCCTACTCAGGATTTGCTTGGGCTGCCAGAAAAAGTGTATTTAAAAAAATTGGATTTTATGACAAAATGGTGCTTGGCTCAGGAGATATACTG
>JBBSYR010000089.1:0-8303 GCA_038045165.1 Nanobdellota archaeon | reverse complement strand
CTCTTTTCATACTCTTTTTATGGCCAAGTAGTTAATAAAGATTCCGAGGATTAATTGATAAGCATTATTCCTTCAATCTTATCAAAATCAGTATCAAAAGTAGCCAAATGTGATATTTTATTCTTTTTCATTAGTGTGAGCATTGTACAGTCTGTAAAGCTTAGAAGTAGTCTGTTTTGGGATTTGAAGTATTCCCATGATTCTTCAAATGTTATTTCATCTGTATTTAACATTGGTATCATTTTTATGCTTTCAGAGTGTTTAATAGACTCTTCCTTATTTTTTATGCGAACAGCTAGAACAGTGGCACATTCACTAAAAATATAGTCTGTTATATAAATTTCTCCGTAGTTGCCTTTTTTTATTTCAGCAAGAAGGGCGCATGCTCTTGTATGGTTTTGGTCTCTCTCGTTATGATATGCAATGAGAAAGCTTGTGTCTAACAGTATCATTTTTTCCAACCGTACAGAATTTCATCCGCTTGCTCACTGAGCCTTTCATTGCCTGGCCCAAAGTTTAATGGTTTTATTGTGAATGCTTTCTTAACTTTTTCAAGATTTTCTTTTAAATTCTTTTCTCTTGTTTCCCTTAGTGCATTTCTCATAGCTTGTGTTAAGGCAGTGCCTAATGCCATACGCCTTGCTATTGCTCGCGCTCTGAACTTCCTGAATGTTTCTTCATCTACATCTCGCACACCTATGAATGTTTTTGGCATATGTTTAACATGTTAAACAGATATTTAAACCTTTTGCTTTTAAAAAATTTATGTTTTATCCAGAAATAAGTTCCTCTCAACAAATAAGATAAAGTCTGCTGAAGAGCAGATTCTTATGAGAAAACTGAATAAACGAAAAATAAAATGGATTGTAAAAGAAGTAGAAAGGAGGAAGATATGGGTTTTGGAGTAAACTTCCATCAGATGAACAAATTCAAAAATGGACTGCTTCATGCGGAAGTGCACAGAGGCTTGTTGATGAATATCTTTTAGCTTAGTGCAAAGACTTAAGTTTCTTGCGAATCAAGTCTATTTCCTGCTCAAGCGAGAGGCGTTTTTTTCTTGTGCTCTTGCTTTCCATTTCATTTGAAAAGTCAAAATTTCGAAGTTTTATTTTAGGCAGAAGAGAATCCAAAAGCTTGAGAGAATTTTTTGTTTCATCTATTTTGCTTTTTAAAGCTACTTTAAGCACAAATTCCTCTTTTCTTAGTTTTTTATATTCATGATAAGACTTTAAAGTATTTAGCAATTCTAATTGCGATTTAAATAAATTTTTTTGACTGTAAATTACTTCAGGCTTTGTTAACTTGACATATTCTATCATATTTTAATCACTCTACTTTTTCAAAAATATTTTCATTGACCTCTCGTATTCTAGCTTTCGCAGTCATCAAATCCCTTTCCCAGTTTTCAAGCTCTCGTTCTTCTTTTAGTTTTGTTTCCCTTATTTTCTTTAATAATTCTTCAATTTGATCCAGTTGATTTTTTGCAGTCTCGAGTGCTTTTTTTGCTGAGTAAAATTTGTCTATTTTGACAAAAATATTCTCCTTTTTTGGCTCTGAAGTTTTAAAAGATTGGCTGGAAACCTTCTCCATTTCAGAAAGCAAAGGCATAGATTTTGATTCAGGCGGTTCCGATATTTGTTGAGTTATTGCTCGTTGTTTTTTAATTGGCTGGGACTCAGTTATAGAAGGTATGCGCTCTTCAGGCGGGCTGGGAATTGCAGAATCGCTCATTTCAACTATTTTAAAACCTTCATTTTCTTTATCTAAATCATCTGAAACTGCGTCTTTTATTGCTGCCTGAGAAAATCCCTTTGCGATTGGTGAATCTGGAAAAGAGGGTAAAACGTGCTTTTCAGTAGACTCATCTTCTTCATCTTCTTCTGTCTGCGGATGAGCATTTGAACCCTGATTAAGCGGAGATTTCAGAGGTGGAAGGTCAGGTAAAGCAGAATCCCCCTCTTTTTTATTCCAAAACATACAATCTTATTCAAAAATTTATTTATATAGCTTTATATTAATTATAAAATAGTAACAAAAAATCGAAAGGTTTTTAACAGCCCCTCTTTAAAGATGCATATGCACATAGAACTTCTAAAAGATGTAGTATATTCTATAATTGGAGAAAAATCTAAAGGAATTGTTGATTTGCTGTCAGTAAAGAGAAATGTAAATGAATTTATTATTGCAAAAAAACTCAATCTGACTATAAACCAAACGAGAAATCTTCTCTATAAATTAGTAGATGAGGGGCTTGTAAGCGTGATCAGGAAAAAAAACAAGAAAAAAGGCGGGTGGTATGACCACTTCTGGACTTTGGATATGGAAAAAAGTTTAATAAAATTTCGAGAAAACATGCTAAAAAAAATCAATTCTCTCAAGCAAGAAGTTCAGATTAAAAAACACCAGCGCTTTTACTATTGCGAGAGCTGTGAAGCAGAATTAAATGAAGAGTATGCGCTGTTTCAAGAATACACCTGCAAAGAATGCGGTCAGATTTTAAGTTTAAAAGATAATTCTAAAGAAGTTATTGCAATGGAAAAGGAAATAGCCCGGCTTGAAAAAGAGTTGCAGGAAGTTGAAGGCGAATTATCCCTGATTGTTCAAAAAAATGCAAAAACACGTGAAAAGAAAATGCGTATTGAAGAGATTAAAAAAGCCAAGGAAAAGCAAATTAAAAAAAATGCTAAAAACCTTGCAAAAAAAACTTCAATTAAAAAATCTGCTGGAAAGAAGAAACATGCGAAAGGTTTCAAAAAGCATAAAAAATCTTCAAAAAGATGAATTACAATATCCGTCTGCCTAAAAGGAAATTATACCGCAGTTTTTTTGCATCATTTTTGTTTAGCTGGCCGATTTTCATTTGGATTATTATTTTAACATCTTTAATCTCTTTAGCAGGATTTATTTTATTCAGTTTTGCGCCTGCTTTAGCCGACTATTTCGCACTTGTCCCTCTAAAAGTGATAAATGGAGAAAACTTATGGACTTTAATAACCCATATCTTCTTTCACGCAAATATTTTTCATCTATTTGTCAACATGTTTTCATTGTTTTTCATAGGCAGTATCACTGAAACATTGATAGGAAGAAAAAGATTTTTTAGTTTTTACATTTTCGCAGGTCTAAGTGCTGGAGTTTTCTTTGTTCTTCTTGCTAAACTCGGCAGTGCATTTGGAGGCAAATGGCTTCAAGTTTTAGGAGATTTAAATATAGCAGGCGTTGGAGCTTCAGGTGCTTTATTCGGCTTAATTGGAATTTTAGCAATCTTAATCCCTCGAAAAAAAGTTTATCTTATAGTCGGACCTATTATCCTAATAATTCTGCAAGTGCTGCTGCCTAACTGGATTTCCGGAGCTTTTTTAGCTGTGCTCGATGTTGCTTTAAACATTCTATTATTCGCAATGATTTTCTCGCTTTTTTTGCCTAATCCTCGCTTGAGAAAACTTGCTCTGCCAATTGAAATGCCTCTTTGGATTGCGCCAATTGTGGCAATTATTCCTCTGGTTGCAATCAGCTTTTATGTTTCTTTGCCGATAGGAAACTCTGCGCATTTTGGCGGACTCATAGCAGGGCTTATCTATGGCATTTACTTAAGGCTTAAATATCCAAAGAGAGTTTCACTGATAGAAAAATACCTTAGATGAAAAAAAAAACTAATTGCAAAGAAAAAGGAAAATAAGAGCGCAAAAAGAAACATTTGGCTTTTAGCTGTTGGTTTAATCTTATTAATTTTTAGCCGCTTGTATAGCTCTGGTATTTATAATGGAATGAAAAATGAAATTTATTTTATCTTGCTTTTAATTAGCGCAGGCGTGTTTTATGCAGGCTTATTTTTGGTCGTGGATAAACCCTACATAAACAGCTGGAGATATCTTAAAGAAAGCAAGAATTATTTTTATTTTGTTGTATTTTTATTTATATTCAGCGCTATTTTAGGATTTATATTCTCTGAAAAGCTTGGATTTCTTGATGAAATTCTGAAAGAATTAATTAAAAAAACTCAGGACTTGGGCACTCTCGAATTATTTGATTTTATTTTGCTTAATAATATTCAAGTATCTTTTTTAGGATTATTTTTAGGTCTTCTTTTCGGAATATTCTCCTTTTTTAATGCGTTCGCGAATGGTCTTGTTTTAGGATATGTTTTTCATGGAGTATGGACAGCCTCCGGATTAAGAGAATTTTGGAGAATTTTACCTCACGGAATTTTTGAGTTGCCCGCCATTTTCATTTCTCTTGGTTTGGGAATAAAGCTGGGAATGTTCGCATTTTCCAAAGGAAGAGAAAATCTCGTCAAGAGGGCGTATAATTCATTGTTGGTTTTTCTTTTTGTTATTGTGCCCCTGCTTATAGTTGCTTCAGTCATTGAAAGCCTGCTGATTAATTTGTTATAGCCAATGCATTAAACAGCCACCAGTATTCTTCACAATAAACTAATTACTCTCCTGCTTTTTTATTCATCTGTTATAAGATGAAGAGATTTTTTTCAATTAAATCACCCCCTTTATTGCCGGCATAAATAAGTTTTAAAACTGCACTAATTATGTATCTTTATGGAAGTAAGCAAAGAGAGTATTGAAGAAATTGATAATGCCATTGAAGCTGAAAATCAGCGAAAGGTTGAAGCTGCGCTTTTTATTGCTGGAAAATTTATGAGCTTGCCGGAGCTTGTTGCGCTGACGAATGTAAATCCAATACTTCTGAGGAGGATTCTCGAAAATCTAGCTGATAAATATAAAGATTCTGGAATTGAAATAGTAAATAAAAATGAACTCTGGAAAATGGATGTCGCTCAAGAGTATATAGATATGGTAAACAAACTAGCAACTGGAAATTCAGAATTCTCCAAAGCCGAGCAGGAAACTCTGGCAATTCTCGCTTATAAACAGCCGATAAAACAGTCAGTAATTATTAAAATAAGGGGGAACAAAGGTTATGACCATGTAAAGAAATTTGTTGAAATGGCTCTGATAAACAAGAAAAAAACAGGGCACACCTATGAACTCTCCTTAAGCGAGAGTTTTTATGATTATTTCAGCTTAAATCGCGAGGATGATATTACTCGAGAAGCCAATTCTGCAGGAGCTTTGTAAAAATGGAAAGCAAAAAAGGTGAATATAATGGATTCATATAACCTGCTTGTTTACATTCTTGCTTACATTGGTTTTATTTTAGTTTCTTTTTATATGCTTGGAATGGCTAAACATTTTAAAAAAGGCAATTATCCGTCAAAAACAGACAAGAGTGTTTCCATAATAATTCCTGCTTATAATGAAGAAAAAAGCATAGAAAGAACAATAAAATCAGCATTGTCTCTGGATTATCCTTCGGAAAAATTAAGAATTATAGTTGTTGATGATGGCAGCAAAGATAAGACTTTTAAAATTGCTCAGAAATGTATTGCAGAACTTGAGAAGGCTAAGGATAATCACCCAGATTTAATAGTACTTACAAAAAAGAATGGGGGAAAGGGAACCGCCCTTAATTATGGAATATCAAAATCTAAATCCGATGTAATTGTGACTATGGATGCAGATACTTTTGTTAAACCAGACTCTCTTAAAAAGATGATTGGATATTTCTATAGCGAAAAAGTAATGTCAGTAACTCCATCTATTGGGATCTATAATCCTAAGGGATTTTGGCAAAAAATACAGCATATTGAATATTACATGAGTGTGTTTCTTAGAAAAAGTTTTGGAGCGGTAAATGCAATACATATTACTCCAGGAGCATTTGCGGCGTATAGGAGAGAATTCTTTTTAAAACATGAGGGCTTTGATGAAAATAACATAACTGAAGATATTGAACTTTCGTTAAGAATTCAAAGTCATCATTATATCATTGAAAACACCCCTTATGCCGTCGTTTATACTTTATGCCCAAGAACATTTAAGCAGTTTCTCGCACAGAGAAAAAGATGGTATGTCGGATATCTCACCAATCTTTGGAGATACAAAGGGCTTTTTAGCCCAAAATATGGCGCTCTTGGAATGGTTGTTCTTCCCGCTGCAATTATCACTCTTGCATTAGCAATCGTAATAACAGTATATTCATTAATCCGTGGCTTTTTAGATATAAAAGATCATTTAGTTATACTGCAAGCAGCAGGATTTAATTTTAACAATATGTTTGAAATAAATAAATTTATTATTGAACAATTTTTATACAGGACATTCAGTCAGCCCATATTTATATTTGCGGTAATCTTCATCCTTCTTTTATTGGTTTATTTATCTTATTCAAGAAAAACTATGGGATATAAAGAAAGCATTGCATCTAATTATGTTCGCTTTATAATTGGATACTCCTTAGTGTATACTCTTTTCTGGTTGATTTCAATATTTTACATTATAAGTGGCAGGAGGGTAAAATGGAAATAAGTTCAGGAAGAGAATTCCCAATAGCTAGGTTGATATTATCTTTCGTCATTGCAACAGTTTTATTTATTATTATATTTTTATTCGTTAATTCAGTATCATACCTAAATTACCAAAGCGCTAAGGCGAACAATGAAATTATAAATATTTCATTATACGTTGGAAACATAAACTGTACATTTGAATATTTTTATAATATCTCAGCTTTAATTTACAACTCAGGTGTGCAAATAGGGCTATTGGAAGAAAGGCTTGGAAAAAATGATCCTGCTGTGCTCGAATTAAAAAAATCATATACTGCCTTGCAGTTTAAACATCTATTTCTTGTAAAGGAGTTCAATGAAAAATGCAATAAGAACTTGCAAATAATTCTTTTCTTTTATTCAACCGATGATGAAATAGTCAAAGAAAGTGAAAAAGTAGGATACATTCTTGATACTTTAAAAAGCAAATATCCTAATAAGCTAATGATTTATTCTTTTGATGTAAATTTGGATCAATCAGAAATACAGAATGAAATATTAAAATATAAATTGAAGACTTTTCCTGCAGTTATTTTGAATAATATGACTTTGCCAAAGATAAAAAACATAAAACAGATAGAGGAGAGTATAAAATAACTGAGCTTACAACTCTCCAGGACTTGGAAAGATATATAGGAATATTATTCTCCAAAGCAATAAAGAATAAAAAGCCAGATTACTCATTATTTCTATGAATGAATACTCTGCATCTAAGCACGCTATTGTCGAAGCCATCGATGAAGGTAAAATTGTAAGAGTTCCGGAAGAATATGCTTTAAGGGAAGGCCTGCCAATCTTAAGAAGAATGGAAATCTCTTTTTTAGGAAAATCCAATAGAAAAGCCGCTCGTGAAGCAGAAAAAAAAGAAATGCGCACTTCAAGAGGTTTTGATGCTTTTCGAAAGCCTCTGAGACCAAAACCAAATGATGTTGCATCCTCATTAATCGATAATTTTCATTGGGAAATTGCGCAGCGAAGAAGAGCAATGAACATAACTAGAAAACAGCTTGCTGATAAGCTCGGAGTAAGGGAATTAGATATAAAAATGTTTGAAAACGGCATCCTTCCTTCAGATGATTATGTTTTAATAAATAAAGCACAGCAATTTTTTGGGATTAATTTAAGGAAAGATGGTAAGGACTTCAGCAGTTCTGCTATTGCTCAGCTTAGCCTGAAAAAACAGGATGTTAAATCTGGGAAGAAAGAGAAAAGTGATAAAATAGAGGTTTCAAAGAGTGAAGTCTCTAAAGTTGAAGAGATTTCAGGCATAGATATTGAACTCACTTCAACAGACGAAAAAGACTTTTGATTAACGCTAAAACTTCCAGTTATAAAGCTTTCACGAAAGCTTTATAAATAACCCTTTAGGGTTAATGATATGAACATCGAGATTATAAAATCTGAAAAAGATGAAATTGAACTGCATTTAGACAACCCTACATTGGCTGAAGTTCTGCGTGTTTATCTATACGAGCAAGGCGTTGATTTTGCAGCTTGGAAGAGAGAGCACCCTTCAAAACCAATTATATTCAAAATAAAGAGCTCTAATAAAACCATTAGAAAAGCTGTTGGTGATGCTGTTGTAGCAATAAAAAAAGATTGCGGAAAGATTATTAGTGTTCTGAAGAAGTAATTTGCTCTTTCTGCAAACAAAAATTAGTTTTATCACACTCACGCGAAGTCAAAAACATTTATATACTTTTAATAATTAAAAGAGAAATGAAAAAGGGGCTGATTATTCTTTTTGCATTTGCACTAATAATTTTAATTGCAATTAGTTTTGCTTCTGCATTTTGGCCTTTTAATTGGTTTAAAAAAATAATTGGCGGGCGCGTCATACAAAGCGGGTATGGCTCTTCAAACACTTCAAGTGGGTATGGCTCTTCAAACACTTCAAGTG
>JBBSYR010000088.1:0-6016 GCA_038045165.1 Nanobdellota archaeon | reverse complement strand
CAACCTCATCAGTTGAGATAAAGTTTATTGAAACGTCATATGATTTACTGCCAACAGTTATAGTTTTTGCGTCACCCTCATTAAGGCTAGTAGACTGTGCGCTGTCAAGAAGAGTTACTTTTGCAGTTGAGTTTTTGAAATCTAAGATATAATAATTCTTTCCAAGAATATTAATATTCTTATTTTCAAAATCAGTCAAATCTGTACCATGTGTTGCTTCAGCAGGTGTTGAAAACTGCAATGTATAGTTACCAACAAATGTATTTGTGGCTATATTAAACCCTAAATCAGGTATTCTGTTTTGATAACTTGAATCACTAAATTCACCGAAAGTTAAATTCCCAATTTCAAACTTTTGTGTATATACATATTCACTATTTTGTTTATTAAAGAATTTTCCATCTCCTAAAACAGTTGGTAAATGTGATCTTGTTACAGATGTTCCCCAGATATTTCCTAAAGAACTTCCAATTGTTAATTCACTTGAACCTGTATGGATTTGTACTTTATCTCCCTCTCCGCTTGTTGTTGCTGCAGTTGTCGTAGTAACACTAGTAGCTGCCTTTATTTGAGCTTGTCCCAATTTTGTTGAGACCTCCTGCGCCTTCAGAATATCTGTTGAGGCAACACCAGGAGCACTACCATAAACTACTGCAACATCCGCGACTCCACTTTTAACAAATGGCTCTGGATATTGTCCAGCTGCAGCAGCAGCCAAAGCAACAGTAGAACTAAGCATAACTGCGCTTGTTAACACAGATGCAATCGTTTTGAAATTAAATTTCATTTTTTTTAAACCTCCTTTCAACTTTATGTACTTGACAATCCCGCAGGATTCCTCTTAGAGGAAATTGCATTTTAATTAGCAATTCGTCACGGCCGTGTCGAGCATGTAGCTTTAGGTAATCGCTACCCTCTGACAAAGTTTATTGTCTCGAAAGGCAATAATTACTTGGCCAGTACTCTAAGCTTTTTAGAGTAATTACTCTAAAACGCCACCCTTTAAAAAGCTTTCTCCTGCTTTTTGTTTCTCCGTGGTAGATGCCCTGATATGCCTTCGCTTGCTTTATAAAGCTTTCGGTGCTACTCTATTTTAAGACACTCGTATTTTTGCAAAATAGCCATAAAAGATATACCTATTTATAGATATATGGTATTCTTAACAATATATGTTAAATAGAAACATATAAATACTTAATATACTAAGTTTGTAGATAATAAAATATACCCCTTTAAAAATGGCTGCAAAAATAAAAACGAGGGAGATAAATATCGTCGAGGAATCAGGCGCTTTCACAACTTTCTTTAAAAGATTTACTGGTGAGAAATCTGAATTTGATTTTGAGGGCATTTCAACTTTAAGAAAATTGCTAAGCAACGAGCGGGCAAGAATGCTTCACGTATTAAAGTTAAAAAAACCCTCTTCTCTTTATTCTCTCGCAAAAATGCTCGGCAGAGACTTCAAATCAGTCAGCAATGATATCAAGCTTTTGGAGAGATTTGGGTTCATAGAGATGATTGCAGAAAAAACAGGCAAAAGAAACAGGCTGCGGCCAATCTTGGCAGTAAATGAAATCAATATAAAGCTGAAGATTTGAGTTTCAGCTAATAAATTAAATATTAAGCTGATTCTATTTTTATAAAAACTGGCAGCTTACTAAGCACGTCATTTAAACCTGCTGCTCTCTTCTTAAAGTTAAAAATGCCTATGCCATATAATTGGTCATTATCCTCATACTTAAAGATAACAATATCTTTTGATACATGTTCTCCGTAATCTTCGCGAGGCTCGCCTACGAAAATCTCTAAATAATCTGCTTCTTCATCATAGTGCATTTCCATTTTTTTTGTCATGTTATTATATATGCTTCACAAAGTAAGCAGTCAATATAAATCCATGATTGTTTAAATATTTAACTACCACTTGCAAGTATTTTGCTTTCTCTTTTCTATCCTTGTAATAATTGTAATAATCATGCAAATCGCCTGTTTCGTGAGGGACAATTTTTAATGGGTTTCTCAAGGTTTCTTTAATCTCTTCTATATAATTTTCCATTCCCTTATGATATATGATATGTTTGAAATGTTCTTTCGTCAGTCTAATTTCTCTTTCAGTTTTATCAATCACTTTTAGGATGTAATCCATAAACTTTATTTTTTGTAATTTGCTTAATCCTTCGATATTAATAAACATATCTACTTAGTTTTTTAAAGTAATTCCGAAGATAAACCTCTCTCACAAGCCCACTCATCGTTATTATTCGCTACTTTCGCGAACTTGCTCACCGCCCGCCCGAAAGATTTAAAAGCAGGTTTTCTATCCAATTTCATCGCATACTACATATTTTGGCTCTAAATTTCTAGAAGCTAAAGTCGTTATGTAGGAGATAAAATGGACATAAAAGAAGCATTAAAACAACTTAGAAGTGCAGAGAAAAGAAAGTTCAGCCAAAGCATAGACTTAATCATAAATCTTAAAGGCTTAGATTTGCGCAAAGATAATATCAACGCAATTGCGACAATATCTCATCCTTTCAAGCAAAAGAAAGTCTGCGGATTTTTAACTAAAAAAAGCGAACTAGTCAAGACAGTTACAAATCTAGATTTTCCGAAATATAGGGACAAAGATGCTTTGAAAAATCTTGTCAAAGAATTTGATTTTTTCATTGCAAACATGGCTCTCATGCCGGCAGTAGCTACAACCTTTGGTAAATCTCTCGGTCCGACAGGAAAAATGCCCTCTCCTCAGCTGGGAGTTCTAACAAAAGAAGATGATGCAGCAATCAAACAGCTTTTAGATAAAATAGACCATTCAGTAAAAATAAGGTTAAAAGAGCCAAGCTTCAAGATTAGCGTAGGCAAAGAAAGCATGCCAGACGAGCAGATAATTGAAAATGCCCTTGCAGTTTATAATAGTTTAATTAATGTTCTTCCAACTAAAAAAGAAAATGTAAAGTCAATACTGCTTAAATTAACAATGGGCAAGCCCATCAAAGTGGAGATTAAATAATGAAAAGTTCAAAAAAATCAGAAAAAGTAAAAAGAGAAAGAAAAGTTCCAGAATACAAAATTAAGCTCGTGCAAGAAATTGCTGATAAGATAAATTCCAGCAACACCCTTCTTATTGCTTCTACAAAAAATCTGCCGAGCTCTCATTTCCACGAAATAAAGAAAAATCTGCGTGGAAAAGCAGAGATAAAAGTTGCAAGAAAATCAGCAATTATGAGGGCTTTAGATGCAACAAACAAAAAAGGATTGCAAAAATTAAAAGAAAGCATAACTTCAGATGTTGCCCTCTTTTTCTCAAATTTAGACCCATTTGAGCTTTCTGCTCTTTTAAGCGACAGTCAAAGCCCTTCAAAAGCAAAAGCAGGCGACATTGCTCCTGAAGACATTAAGATTGAGTCAGGTCCAACAGATCTTGTTCCAGGTCCAGCAATATCAGAACTCGCAGGTGTTGGATTGAAAGTAGCAGTTGAAGGCGGAAAACTGGCAATAAAACTTCCAGCTACAGTAGTTAAGCAGGGAGAAACAATAAATGAAAAAGTTGCAGGCGTTTTAGTAAAGTTAAATGTCTTTCCAATGAAAGTCGGCTTTGAGCCAGTCGCAGCTTATGAATCTTCATCTGATAAAGTTTATGTCGGAATAAAAATAGATAAAAAGAAAGTTTTAGAAGACCTAAGAGTCTCAATCGGAAAAGCACTCAGCTTTGCCGCAAACATCAAATATCTCTGCAAAGAAACTCTTTTATCTTTCTTAGCCAAAGCTTCAGCAGAAGAAAAAGCAGTTCTCGCCCTCGTGAATAAATCTGCCCCTGCGCAATCACTTGATAAAACATCCGCGGAGGCAACACAATGATTACACCTAATGGCGCCTATCTTGTAAATGCGTTGCGTAATAAAAGCCCAGCGATAGTGATAACTGAAAATAGAATGATGCAGGGATTAATCACTATATTATCAGGATATGAGATTAATGAAGGTAGCACACGTAGAGACTTTTGTGCAACTCTTAGCCAAGCAGAGTATGGTCAGGTACTTTCTGCATACAATTATCAACTTCCCACTAAATTAACATCTAATGATACAATTGCAAAGGAGGGCATATAATGGAATATATATACGGCGCTTTGCTGTTGCATAAACTCGGTCAGCCAGTAAATGAGGGAAGCCTCACAAAGGTTATCTCAGCTACTGGAGTTCAAGTAGATGAAGCAAAAGTTAAAACCTTGCTCGCAGCGATTCAAGGCGTGGATTTAACATCTGAACTGGCTAATGCAAGTGCTATTGCAGCTGCTCCAGCCGCGGCACCAGCAGCAAAAGAAGAAAAGAAGAAGGAAGAAGAGAAACCTTCTGAATCTGCCGCAGGTCTTGCTTCATTGTTCGGATAAGGCGCCATTATCTTGTCCTGCCCAGCAATACTGCAAGTCTGCTAGTTCAGCTAGCTCAACTAGCTTGGCGATTTAGATTTTTCTTAGAATTGGAAGTATAATCTAATCATAGGAAGTTATATATACCAGTATTTCTATTTTATATTAGGTAAAGAACTCATGACGCGGCTTTAATAGCTTCGGGCGAGAAAGCCTTAACTGAGCATGGGGTCTTTATGACCCATCTTTACCTAATCTATTAATTATCTCATTTAATTCTTCTATATCTTTGGTTTTAATTAAATAGTCTTCTTTTCTTCTGCCCTTATAGACAGAATTAGCAATATTATGTGCTTTTGATTTGCCCTCTGCTTTTTCCTTGAATCTTATCTTTATATCTTCGCTGAGATTCTTAACACAATAATATTGGCATATTTTATTAAGAAATCTATATACGTCATCGTGTGGCGATATATCATTGCATAATTTTACTTTTGTAATCGTTGTTCTTAAATTATCTAATAGCTTGAATAAAAGAAAACTATAAATTATAACAATGATCTTCATGTTATGCCTTTCATCTTTTCTAGAACTAATAGGTTTAATGTGTTTATCTCTTAGATCTTTTTTATCATTTGCCCTTATTTTCACAGCTCTCGAGAAGTCGTTTAATTTTAATGCTAATGCACTATCTTTATTCCAAGAATTATTAATTTGATTTCCCAGATCAATGTGCGCCCATGCATCATTATCCATTAAAAGTAAATCTCTCGCAAGATTATAAAGATTATGATATCTAAGAAAAAGATTATAGCAAAATTCCAAAACAATAAACTATAAAAGGAAAGTAGATTATTTCTGTCTGGCATAAGCTTTTAAAGGTGCAACATTGTAAAATGTTGTCAGAAGTGCCGACGTGGGACAATGGTACTCCGGCGGTCTTGAGAACCGCTTTCCTTCGGGATCTCCCGGTTCGATTCCGGGCGTCGGCGTTCCGCCTCGCTGAATCGAATATAAAATATCTCCATCGCCTAAAACAATCTTTTTCTTTTTTTAGAGAGCATCAAATAATTAATTAATTAAAAGACAGATTTAAATAAATGGGGTTACTTTATAATTGATGAACGAAGAAGAACAGAAAAAGGTAGACCCAAAGGCATATTTACCTAAGACACCTGAGGAAGCTCTAAGGCAAGACATAAAAAAGAAAAGAAAAAAGCTTAAACAAGAACCTGATTCTTTCGGAACAAATTTAAACAAAATGTAAAGTCTTAGTTCTGGCGTCGGCGTTCCGCCTCGCCGAATCGAATAATAACTATTGCTCATCCTTGTGATAAATATCCAAGAAAATCAAAATCTCTTTTTCTTAAAACTTTTTATTTCTTTAAGAAAATCCTCAGTAGACATTCTCTTATATTTTCCTTCTTCGATTTCTTTCCAAGCAACTTCAACTCTTTTTGCGACAATAATATCTTCTTCAAGTTGTTTGTCAAACTTATCAGCCTTTTTTAATATTATTTGGTCTTGATTTCGCACTATATATCAAAATTATTCTTATGTATAAATCTTCCGATTTTAATTCGACTGTGCAAATGAATGGGACAGAATTAGCCACTAATTAAGATAGAATAAATTGTGCCATATAAC
>JBBSYR010000087.1:0-2904 GCA_038045165.1 Nanobdellota archaeon | reverse complement strand
AGGCAATTAGAAATTTTCCTGAAAAAAGAGTCAAAGTTGTTTACGCTACCAAAGATAAATATATAAAGGTAATTAGTGTTATGTAGCCATGAAAATAGAATTTGACAAAGAAGCCGATGCAGCATATGTCTATTTCAAGGAAATAGGAAATGGAGAAGTAGCAGAAACAATAACTCTAAATGACTCTGTTAATGTAGATTTAGACAGAGATGGAAAAGTTTTGGGCATTGAGATACTCGATGCGAGCGAACATCTGCCATCCTCTGCAGTTAAGTCGCTTGTTGCAGCAAATTAGAATTTTTCTTATCGAAATAAGGTGAAAAGTTAGATCAAATATCGTTTTGCACGAAGCAAACATTTTAGGATAAAATGAATGAGCGGCCGTTTAGCAGTGATTAAGTGACGCGAATGTGCACGAGTGGGATACGAAAGCCCCTCTTGTGTTTTAAATTCATTCTCCAGCCGATTTCGAGCGGAATTGCCAATATTTATAAAGTAATAGATTTTATTTAGATTATGGGTTGGAAAGCTTGGAGTTACTGGCTTAAGGGTGGAATAATATGTCTAGTGATTTTCGTGATAATTTTTACTATTACATTGAATTTATCTGCATTTATCCAAGATGGTTTTAACTTAACACTTTTTCTTCCTGCTTATATAACATTAGTTGCTTTATATGGATATTCTGGTCCTGATCCTTCCTTAAGCATTCAATATCTCCTAGTGGTTATTGAAGGATTTATAATTGGAATAATACTTGGTGGGATTTATGGAAAAATAAAATCTAGAAATCAATCTTCTTCTGAATAATTGGCAATTTCGTTTAAGCAAGCGATTGTGCGATACTTTGTTCGCACCCCTCGGTTAAACGGAGCGAGAAATACTAAGGCTGAGAATTGTAGCCTAAAGGGACGAGATTTTTACCAAAATAATTCTTATCAACAAGTAAAAAACGAGGAGGGAGTGGGGTAACTCAAAGCATATTAGGGGTATTGCAACCCGAAGCGAAACGAAGTGAAGCGGAGGGCAAAGCAGAAGTTTGGTTAATCCTACATTGTAAACGAACTTTTGGCACAATTGTTTATTGTGAAATAGAGCAAAAGTTAGATTAACTGCTGGTTTTATATGAAATAAAATAATTATGGAGTAATTAAAGCAGTTATCGTTTACTTGTGATTAAGCGTCACGAATGTGCTCGGGTTAGCCACGAAGGCTCCCGAGAGGGATAGTTTTCACAAAAAATTTGATATTGAATGTAATTGTCGGCTATTTGAGAAGGTTGTGGGTGGGAAGTTAGAATTTGGCGTGCAATTTTTCTTCTGCGGGGGGCTGACGTGTTATGTTTTACGAATAGTTATAGTGGCTTCTTCTTTCTGAATATCGAATGAAATCAAATCAACTTCATATTGAAAATCAGCATCACCAAATTTTTGCTCTTTTATAGTATTTGATGTTAAATAAATATTTCTGCCTATAACATAAAACAAGTTTCCATCATTAATAATTGCCCTTACAAATATTCTTACTGCTTGTTCTCCTTGAACATCACAGATTCCTCCAGAATCGGGATAGGTTAGAACTTCACATGCATCATTATGGAAACTCACAATTCTTGCAGTAACAAGTCCAGGTTTTATATTTTGACTTGAAGAATAAATAGCGTATGATGTTTGATTACTTACCTCATGCCCGGCAATCCCTTTTATAGTAAATGGAATTCCAAAATTGAAAATATTGCTCGAATTAATACGTATCGTTTCAGAGCCCGAGATATTATAATCATCATCCTTTAATGTGAAAAACCCATTAGATTCTCCAATAACTTTTGCAGATGGAGAGATATTCTCATCCCACATTACAATTTGATATTCTTTCCCTTTATAATCATCTAAATATCTTACTGAGAAAGTGTATGACTTTGATGCAAATGGAAGATTTCTACCAATAATATAAATTGGTTCGCTCTTTCCTTTTTCCATAAAAGCTAAATGAACTAATTCTTTATTATAAGAGCCCGTCCAAGTAATGGTATAATTATTCCCTATTTCAAGTTCCGCACCATTTACAGGAGTTAGAATCTTAACTTCATTGTATTTTAAAGGCTTGTTCATCTTTAGGACAATTAGTAAAGCTAAAGCAACCACAACAATAATTATTACGCCAATAACTTTCTTATTCATAATTTAGTTATTGTAAAAGACTATTTAAATATATTTAAGACTTCAACGAGAGTTGAAGCTATCTTACGTGTCAGCCCCCGCATTTGTGCACGCCACAATTGGGCGGGCAGGCAACCTTCGATATTTTTGAAATTCTGACAATTTTGGTTAAGCAAGATTAGACGCCGAATGGCGTAGTTGTTTTTGAAAAGGCTTAACCGAAATGAAATATCAAATTCACGAAAAAAGCTAATCCTTACGTTTAATCCTACGCTGTAAACGAACTTTCAAGGCTATTGTTAAATTAGAAATAATTGAAAGTTAGGTCAAATATCGTTTTTTGCACGAAGCAAAACATTTCAGGATGAAATGAGGCATTTGCCGTTTACTTGTGATTAAGAGACTTCCGCAGAAGCTCGAGCTGTGCACGAAGCACCTCGAGTTTTCAAATTTATTCCATAAATCGCATTTTCGCGGAATTAACGAACTATTTTAGGGTTTGGGATGGCGGGTTGGATTTGAGATTGTCGCGTTCGTATCGTGGGGGGAGTTCATTTAGCTTTTAGAAAAAATAAGGCATTGATTTCAATTATCCAGAAGGCAAAGCAGGTGGTTGAGGTATTGAGCTTCCACCGTTGGCAATTGGAGAAGAGTCCCCAGTAAACCAGAAATATGCTCCAATTCCAATGGCGATCAAGATTATGATTATCACAATCCATCCCAATGCACCCATTGCTTTTTTGTT
>JBBSYR010000086.1:0-1379 GCA_038045165.1 Nanobdellota archaeon | reverse complement strand
GATTATTTTATTAACCATGTCTAATTCAACATTATATTTTTTAGATACTCTTTCAATAATTGCATCTGAACGATTTGATGAATCTGGCCGAACAATTTCTTCTCTTCCTTGTGAATACCATGTTTCTAACACAGATAAATCTGCAGGAGAAGAAGTTTTTGCCTTAAATTGCTCCCAAATAGAATTTGATTCTGCAGAGACTAGATTATCTAAAGGTTCCAATCTAGTGTTTTCAACATCTATCAACCCAATTCCCACATTTATAACTGGACTAAAAAGAATATGCCTCGTATCATAGTCATCGTGGAACAGAGATTCCTCTTCTTTTATCCTATTCAATGCGCCCAAGTGCAATGCACAAGCAGGATAAAGTGGGAGCGGATAATTTTGTCCCTTAATTTTGACAGGAGTAGTTCTTCTCATTAGACACAATTTTTTTAATTCATATCCATTAATAAATTCCATCAATAACGAAGTATTTTCCGAATTTGAGTCTGCAAAACCAATTGGCCTCGGTGCTCTAAATGTCAGATTATTATCTTTCGAGTATGCTTTTAATAATTCATGCCAAACTTCCAAAGCTAAAAATTCATAAAGTGCTTTTTCATAAGTTCTATGCTTAGTCTTGCTTATTATGCCTTCTGCACTAGCTAATTCAATACGGGAGCTTTTTTTTCTTTCGTCATTATAATCAACAAAAGAACCTGGAGAAATCTCTTGTAATCTACTTTTATCTAATTGCAAGAACATTCTAAGAGATTCTAAAGATTGTATCATGATTGCAAGAAGATATTTCAATATTTAAACCTTTCGATTTGTAACCTCTTGATAGTTACACTTATCTATTTCTTTTTCTTCCCAAAATCTCTTTTTTTGCATTCAATTCTCTCCTTCCAAAAAACTTTTTCCTAAAAGCAAAATAAATAAAAACTATCAGCAAAAGAGCTAAGAAAAACTGAAGCAAGCCAAAAAAAGGCAGAGCCAGTAAAGACCTTCCGCATGGAATATTAGTTTCTTTGCTAACACAATCAACATCCTGAAAGTCTGAAGGTGCGGGAGTTGCTGTTATTTTAGCTCTTTGATAACCACTTTCGCATAAGCCAAGATTTTCTGCAGTATAACTACACGACCCAGAAACACAAGCGGGATTAGCAGATTTTCGCGTTGTTGTAAATTGGCATTTTTTTTCAGCATCAGCTTTCCAAGAACAACTGCATTCAGTTTGATATTTACAGCTAGCAATAATATAAGAATCCCCGCAAGGGTGTAGCAAGGGTGCCGCAAGAGGCTCTAAGATAATGCCTCCTATTTTCTTTGTAACAGCATTACTTCCTTGCTCTTCACATTCTGTTTTACTGCCAGAAAACTCTGCGCAACTT
>JBBSYR010000085.1:0-8188 GCA_038045165.1 Nanobdellota archaeon | reverse complement strand
GCAAGATTATCATACTTCAAGAAGATTAAGAAGGGCTAATTTATACGCAAAGCCGATTTCTTTCTGAAAGCAATTTTATCATTTCATGCTCTCTAAAAGGAATGTAGCTATAGCATCGGCAAGATTTGCATTTCTTATTTTTGTCTTCAAGGTTAAAAATAATAGATTGATAGATATTTAAAATTTATAGAAAAACGGGATAAATATTATCGAATGTTATTCATCTAACCAACTTTTTCTATCTTCTACGACGAGTTTTATAGATAATTCCTTTGATTAGTCGAGGTTTTAGGAATTATCTATCATGAGACTGAGAAAATCTTTGGTTTTCGAGGCCATCAAGAATTGGAAATTCTTGAGGATTCTGAACAATTTTTATTCTAATTATGGATAACTGCATTACTTGTAGCTCTCTGCGTTGCAGTTCTCCAGACAGAAAACTGCGTACAAAATGTGCTACAAGCTACGCAGTTTTCTGTATCAGAATTCTCTGTACAAAGACGTTAAATCTGCTTCTTCTAAAACTTCAGCGGCAAATTTTAAGCAAGGGTTAAAAGAAAAATATAGCCCATGACCTAATAAATTGAGCAAAATTGTATGTTTTTCACTATAAATGCGATTAGCATTATGTATTTTCCAGATAGACAAAGAATTTAAAGCGGACTTTTGACTTTTAGTTTATGAGAGGCGAAACACTTTATATTGGATTTGATGAAGCAGGTCATGCGTCAGATAATATTTTAAAAGGCGAAGTTGTAGTGGCTTTTTATTCTTTAGATGCAAATGATGCAAGCCCTTTACCTTTCAGAAGAAATAGAAAATCTCGAGATGCTCAAGCACATTTAATCATGGCCCAGAATAATTATTTTTTTACAACAATTCCTGCAGATAAATCAAAACAAAGAGAAGCTAATCTTGTGCTTGTTGCACCCTTGCTTTTAGACAAATGTATCTCTGAAGTGCAATTAACTGGCGCAAGAATTAGTCAATTTGGGGTGTATTTCGATGGTGCAAATTATGATTTCTGTGCAGAAGCACTTTACGAAGATATGAGCGCAAATTTTCCGTCAATGCCGTGTATTGCAATTCAGCATTTTAAGAAAAATAATAATAGGCGAAATCTCCGCCTAAATGCTTTTGTAAAATGCCCACGAGTTGTTTATTGCGCTGACCAAAGAGCGCATGTACTATATTCAGCATCTCATGAACTTGAGGGTTATGATAAATATATCCCTCTGCCAGAAGGATACATAGAAAGACGCATTTTTGAATTAGAAAAAATCGCAAGAGGAGCATTTACGCAGAGCAATCCACAGAGTTCTAAAGAAAGGCTTTTCTACAGAAAACCTTTTCCATCTCATTAGACAGAATCACAATAATCTTTTTAAACTGAGCAAACGAGAAAAAAACATGAATCAAAAAAAGAAGCTAAAAATAGCTATAATTTCAGGAGCTTCGCATGCTCTGAGTTTCAAGAGAAAAGAGGCGAATCTGACTGATGAGGAAATCTTGCAGCGTGTTAATCTGGAATCTGAGGATATTCTTGATAAAATAGATTCTGCTTACTGATGATTAAAACACCATTTTCTAACAAGAGGCAAGAGTTTAGCTTTCAAAAGTCATTTAAGATATGATAATTCCTTTGATTAGTCGAGGTTTTAGGAATTATCTATCATGAGACTGAGAAAATCTTTGGTTTTCGAGGCCATCAAGAATTGGAAATTCTTGAGGATTCTGAACAATTTTTATTCTATAGTAACAGACTCAAATAATTGAGCAGGATTGTCTGTTACTACGTCAAAAACCTCCGGTTTTTGAGCGCGCTCAAGAATGCAACAGCTAGCATTCTTGACGTATTCGGGGAACCTGAATAGTCGCGCTCAATTGTTTTCCACGCTATAATTATCAGAATTATGGATAACTGCATTACTTGTAGCTCTCTGCGTTGCAGTTCTCCAGACAGAAGCGTACAAAATGTGCTACAAGCTACGCAGTTTTCTGTATCTATAGAATGAGCAGATGTAGCAAGAGAATAGTTTTAAAAGTCATGCGTATCTTATTGTTTTATGCGGGGATGCCGGAGTGGTCAAACGGGCGTCGTTAAGGTTGAATGAGAAGGCACGAGATCGTGCTCACTTATAACGAGTGCGTTCATGAAAACCGACGTAGCTTAGTGCTTGCGCAGGTTCGAATCCTGTTCCCCGCATTTCATGGCTGAAAGCCATGTCAAATCCAAGAGGATTTGTGAACGTCTGCAAAGCCTTGCAGACATTTGTAGTTTTGAAACAGCATAGAGAACCTTTTTCTAAAAGTGTCTGTATTTCGAATCACTTCAATCTCGCGAGAGTTGAAGTCGAGAAACAAAGTTTCTGAGCACCTCGAGAATTGAAATTCTCTCAGTAGCCAAAACATTCTTGCTCAATTAATTGATTCTTATACTATAGAGGATTTGGAAAAACCCCTCAAATCCTCTAAGAGCTTTGAAAATCCCTGAATAATTCAAAAATTAAAGGTTATTCAAAGCTCTCTATAGAGAAGATCTTTCAGCAATCGCTTATCTTTAATATGCTCTTTAGCATTATCAACTTCAACCATAAAATCAGCAGGCTTTTCTTCCCAATAATCTTTTACTAGCGCAAAAACTCTGTTTTTAATAGGGGTTTTTATTCCATTATGATTTTCAATCCTGCATAAATTTTCATACAGCCAAAAGAACCATTTTTTGCCTGTTTTGCTCTGTTCAACTATCTCATTATATATAATCTCATAATCTATTCCTTCTTTCATTATTCTATCACAATCATAAATATCTCCTTCTCTTGAGGTCATAGCTTTAAACAAAAAAATATCTTCATTGGATACTAAATAAACTGCTAAGCTGCCGTATTCTTTGTACTTTTCAGTTCGTTTTATCATGTTTTCTGATAAAAACAGCATTTTTCCAACTTGATTTAAAAAAACATCTATTCTAGATTCGCCTTTCTTGTAAACAACCAATGCAGCTGCATAGAAATCGCTTTCTCTCTCAGAAAGAGGGGTGAATCCATTTTCTTTCATAGACTGATCAAAGGCATCAAAATCTTCTTTGGATGTGACAATTATGTCAATATCCTTTGTTGCAGGCTTCAATCCTCTGAAAGAAAGAGCACAACCTCCAATCATATATAATTTAATTGGTCTTTTTATATTTGAGCTTGCCTTTACCAGTAATTCATCCAATTCTTCTTTGTTAAACATTTTTTACCTCGTACATGCCCGCTATTCTACTAAAATCTTTTCTATCAAAAACAGGCATTCCTTCAAGTTTAATCTTTTCTTCTTTATTCTTAATTATTTTTACAATATTCTCAAACATAGTATATTTTCCATATTTCATTGCAATAGGAAATACTTTTTCATACTTGAGCTTATTTTTAAGATAAAATACCAAAGCCAGATGAAGAGTTCTTGGATCATTTATCTCAAATAACGAATGCACGAAGACTTCTTCTTTTGAAAGCTTCCTTTTGGGAAAAATGCATAGCGCAGAAATAACTCCTGCAGATATACTATATTTTTTATATTCATAAAAGCCAGTCGTATTACAGAAAACTGCGTAGCTTGTAGCACATTTTGTACGTAGTTTTCTGTCTGGAGAACTGCAACGCAGAGAGCTACAAGTAATGCAGTTATCCATATCTTGAACCAGATTTTCATTATTTAATTGAAATATTGTTTCTTCAAGATACTTCCATTTTACCTGCCCATTAATTTCAGAATAACTTTTATAAGCTATTAAAAACTCTTTCAATAAAGACCATCCTTTCTGATTAATTGTATAAAACGTATTTTTCTTTATTATAACTCCTCTATTCTTAAGTGGATGCATATATCTATCAATACTATATCCAGATATTCTGCTTAATTGTGCAGCTATTTTTTTGGTCATCCAATCTTCGCTTATTGCCGCTAAAAACAAAAGTCGCCCTTCTGTAAGTATATCCTCAAAAGAGATTCCTTGATACTCAAATATTAATTCTTTCAATTTAGAGGCATGAATGGTGCCTGCAATTTCTATTAAAAATCGACTGCCTTTTATTGTATAATTTCTCTTCTTTGTAATAAATTCTTCCTCTTCCAAAGAGTTCAGCACCATATCGGTCCAGTATACTGATTTATGAAGGGCACCTGCTAATTTATTCAAAGTATTTTCTCCACATGTTATTAGGTTAAATGCCTTAAGCATAGGTTTTGTCAATTTCATATACTTGTAATAATACAAAATTAGTATTTAAATGTTTCTGCCGTATTACAATTTTGTATTATCTGGGAGTTGGTAGGGTTAAGCGCGGGCTTTGGTTTTTGGGAGAGGCGACGAGGCAATAGTAAGAATAACTTTTTAACATATAGCTTCTTGAGATTATTATGAACAAGAAACAAATGTCTGAAGAAGAAATAAAGCTCCACTTTATCACTCCTGTCCTAGTTGAAAATGGAAAGTGGGATAAAAAACAGGTAAGATTGCATGTTTACTGATAAGATTGCATGTTTACTGATAAGATTGCATGTTTACTGATAAGATTGCAGATATTCTATTTTTGGTAAAGAAGGGTATCTTTTTATTAATAATGGGTTATTATGAACTTCATCCAATAATTCTTTAGTCCAGTGTTCCTTATCTGAAGTAAATATAACTAATAGTTTATTTTTATGTTCTTGTATTGCCGAAGCAATTGTCTTTGCATCTGAGTCATTTGGAGTAAGCCAGGTAAATAAACAGCTTTTTAGGTCAAAATCTATTTCAGATTCAGGAATTACAATTTCATCAATATATCTCTTTATAAAAAATGAGATTCTTGCGTGTAATAAATTAAATACTTGATTTATATCTTCTATAAATTTACTTTTGTCAGTGGATTTTTCAAAATTTAAAAGCAACCGATTAGCCAGAACTTTGTCTTGGGAAAATAGAATTTTTGATTGTTCGCTTGTAAACATAGCATATTCAGGATTCTGTATTTTCTGATTAAATTCAAATAAGATTATTTTTTGTCTTCTTAACCATCTTGGAAGATTATTATCTACAATATAATCACATAATAAAAAGATGTCTCTTTTATTCTCGATAAAACTCTTTGCTTTTTTTTCAAGTGGATGTCCAATTTGTAAACAATAATAAACTGGCAAATTCATGTCTAAAAAATATCTCATTATTCATTCTCCAAACTTTCAAATATCAATTTCTGAATATCTACTGATGCATTTCCTTGAGGCATATCAATCTCAAAAGGGTTAGATTCTTGTGCTACTGACTCTAGCTCGTCAATATGATTTTGATAACCCATTTCCTTAGAGTTGAGATTTAATTCTCTTATTTGTTCAAATAATTGTTTGTTCTCCTTGTCTATAAAAAATTCTGCGTCTTTAAATGAGGTAAATGTAGTTAATTTATCCCACAAATGCGTCAAAGTGCTTTTAATAATCTCTAGATTCTGCAATTCATTTTTCTGATTAGATAGAATAATCTGTGAATTGTTAACAAACTTTTCAAAATCAGAATAAAACTTTTCTAATCTAAGGGGGTAATTTAAGGATAAGTCCAATAAGGCCTTCTTAATTTTTAAATTAAGTTCTTTACTTGCTTCTTTATCTTTTTCATGAAATAAGAATAATTTAGTTAGCTCTTCTTTAGCTACATAAAATGGTAGATCATATTTTTTATACTGGTATATTCTTTCTTGATATGCAATTCCCGTATGATTTTTATCATTTATTACTTCTTTGATACATTTTAATATAACTACTTTGTCTTTTGGTTCTTCTATTAAACTTAGAATGTCTTGATTATTAGAGTCTAAACTTGCGCATGTAGTTAGGCCATAATGGAAGCTTAATATTGGCAAATTTAGATTACAATGCTTTATTACATCTACGGCTAATTTTTGTAATGCGGTTTTTGATAAATCGGATTTCCTTTCTTTTTTCCACTCTCTCTCTATTTCACTCAGGATGAAAAGGGTTTTTGCTCTTATCTCCTTATTGAAAGGAATACTATAATAAATAGGGTCGTCAGTTCTTCTATAAACTCTCATTTTTGGAGTTGAAATCAATTCTGAAATCTTATTTTGTTCCTTTAATTCATTCAAGAATTTTTCGATAGTCAGCCAATTAGACCCAATTGCGTCGCCAAGTTCAGCAGTTGTTTTTGGTCCGTACTTGAGCTGAGCCAAAATATCATTTTTAATCTCTTCTGAAGTTTTTTTTATTTTATCTGCCATATAAAAACCACCTCCGCTTTTTTCATACTATATAATAAAGAGAGGTTTATAAATGTTGTGCATTATAAGGTATAATGTTGAGTTACTTTGTTTATAATGACATTGGAAAGGTTTAAATATAACCTATGATTATGAATAACGGCTTTCAAAAGAGGCAGAAAGAGCAATATGGATGAAACAATAGAAGCAGGTAAGTGGATAATCTATCCCATGAAATCGCTAAAAGAAGATATTAGTGAAAGCGTAGTTGAACTAAGGTTTAGGCTTAAAAATGATTATGGGGAAGTTAGAAGTTTTAAAAAAGAAAGATGATGATTAAAGAGAAACCGCGGTGGTCTCTTGCAAGATTGAAAAGAATGTATTTTGATATTTATTGCTGGAAATGCAAGAAATTTGAACTCTCCATGAAAGAGTATAAGAGGAGATGTGAAGAAAGTATTCAAAAGATAATCGATAATTTAGAAGTAAAAGAGATGAAATTTAAAGATTTTAATAACATTGTAAAGAATAGCGAATTCTGCAGATTTGAAAAAAGAGACTTTAGTAATAACTGCCTGATTTGTAAAAAGTTTGGAGGTTTGAGAAGAATTTAAGGAGTTTTCCAGAATTTATATTCGTTATTTTGTTCTATCAATAAATTATCTAGTTCTTCATATTCTCCATTTTCTGCGCATCTATCTTCAATTTTTCCAAAATCTTCCCAAGTAAGTCCTTTGTAAATAGCGGCCATACAATATCTTATTCCTTGATTGTCTGAGGGATTTAATTTTAATAAAAAGCTGAATAATTCTTTTGCTTCTTCAATTTCGTATTCTCTCCAATGAATTAAGGCAAGTCCTTGTATTGCTCTTAAATATGGCCTATTTTCCCAAACGCCCCATTCAAGTTTTCCCGGCCATTCTCCACCAAGTTCTTTTTTGCTTAATGCTGCTGCCTTTTTATAATATTCTTTTGATTTGTTTATGTTAGTATCAAAATAAATAAACCCCAATTCATTAATTGCTTCAATATAATTTTCATCAAGAGCTAAAGATTTATTCAAGTGCTCTATTGCTTTTTCTTCTTCATTTTGTTCTAAATAATTCATCGCTTCATCAAAATAATTCTCTTTTGTGTTCTTTCTTTTTTCAGAGTATTGAGGAGGCAATTCGAGCATTTCTTTTGGAACAATAAACCCCGATTTTGTCATTACAAATTCATCAAATGGATTATTTTTCATTACATTCTGCCTGCAAAATCTTTCATCCCATAAATTTATCTTTAAAGAATTTATAATCTTAGAAGCAACAGCCCCTACTGTTTTTGGATTTGCATTGAATAATTCTGCCAGTCCTTGGCACGACCATTTTTTATCTCCTTCCCATAAAAAATTAGACTTTGAATAAACCCATAAAAATGCAGCAGCTATGGTTTCTGAAGCTGAATTAGAAATGCCTGTTCTTTTTCGGTAATATGAAGTTACAAGCTGATTTATCAAAAGTATATCCTCATCGGCGGCGTTTAATACTTTTATTTTATCTCCTATAATTGAACTAATGACTTCCATTTTATCTTTATTTTTATTCATATATTCCTCCTGATTCATTTCCTTTCCAGAGTATGGTATTTTCAGCCTTTCCCACGTTTCTTTTCCTAAAAAATCTTCTTAACCAACTCATATTAAAGCATATCCTTGCGGGGTTTTAATCTTTTCTGTGCTCTACAAATAGAAGTATTTTGGGCGTTTTGGCATTTGGGGGAGATGAGGCTGAGAAAGAAATAAAAATGCTTAATATTCTTTATCCTTTTGATAACCAGGTATTAGTTCTATTGCTTGCTTCCATCACACAAATATTTAAAATATCCAGTTTAATATCAATTAAATGCACAATCTACATTCCTAAATTCCCAAGCTTTTAGGCAGTATGAGCCCTAAAAGTTCAGCCAAATCT
>JBBSYR010000084.1:0-6768 GCA_038045165.1 Nanobdellota archaeon | reverse complement strand
CGAACAAGAAAAATTACAATTTCTATGCCCGTCCCAGTGATATTTTCCATATTCTGGAGGAGTTTCTATTGTTCCTTTCAAGCCTTTTCCAGTTCTGATTGCTTTAATTAAATTACCATAACTTAGTTTATCCAATTCAAGAATAGTTGCTTCCCGCCCCATTCTCCAAGGCCAAAAGCTATGTGCATCGCTAAATGAAACAACGTTAAACTTTTCTTTAAAACGCCAGAGCATCGCAGGATTTGCAGACATTCCAGATTCAACAGCATAAATATGCTTTGTTTGCTCTCCAAAAGCCTCTTCCAAAGAATCAAATCCCCTCTCAGAGCCATAAATTCCAAACCATGAGGTCATGCAATGCGCACAAATAATTTCAATTCTATCATCTATTTCCTTAACTTCTTTAATGAACTGTTTGCAGGAAATCCCAAAAATAGGCCGGCCGTCATAATCAATTCTTCCTTTGCTTTTCAAATACTCTATAATCTTATCAGCAGTATTTCCATTCGGCGCAAGAACAACTAAATGAATCGCCCGCCCTTTCCCCCCCTGAGAATACATAAAACTAATTTCGGTCTGCCAGATAAATGGAAATCCTGCTTTGCTCCATAAAATTCCGTTTTCATCTTCTTTTAAATTCTCTTTAATTTCTTTATTCCATAAAGGATGCTGAAAATCACCAGTTCCGAGCAGATTTATGCCTTTAATGCGCGCATATTTTTCTAGATTTTCAAGATTAATATTTTTACTTGTTGCCCTAGAATGCCTTGAGTGTATATGCAAATCAGCAATAATTTCCATTTATAGTGAAAGAGAAGAATGTTTTTAAGATTATGGATAATTCAAAATATGACTCTACGATGATTACTTATTGAGCTGTTCAAGAGTCAAAAGGGCTGTGTATTTTCCTCTGTTTTTTATCATAACTCTGTTAATTCGCCCATCATAAGGGACGAGAACTTTTGTTCTTGCTTCAGACAACCAACCCACAGGCAGGTGCCCCTCAAATTTTATTTCCAGATGCGATGGGACTTTGCATTGATATAAACACTTGCCTCGTGCATCATACATTCTCAAGGTGTATGGTTTATCAGCAGATGATTTTTGCACCGCTATTTCACTATTATGATTTCCTCTAAGAATTCTATTCCCTTCAAGGGAAAGACAAACATCAGAATCTTGCCTTTTTTCTTTAATAATTAGTTCAAGATATCTGGGCTGTGTTTGTTGTGCTTTCACTGCTACATCTCCTTTGTAGACTGACATTGGAGTAGAACATCCTGTTGAAAGAGCAATAGCCAGAACTGCAGACGACACAATACTTTTTATGTTTTTCATTCCAGTAAAATACAAATGATACTTATAAACTTTTATTTAATGCTGCCCCCACGTCGATTACTAATTTATCACTAAGCAGAGTATAATTATTTTTATAAACTCACAATTAAACGTTATTTTATGATTAGTTACAATGATATCTATGAATTGTTAAGAAAAGAGAAATACAGCGAACTTCTACAGCCGCTTCCAAAAAGTTTTATTGCCGAGATATCTGAATATCTAAGTGATAAGAAGCAGCAATCCTTGAAAGAAGAAGATTTGTTTGCTGATTCAGCGCTTAAATCAAAAAAACAATTGGAAAATTCAATTTCAATTTTTAAGGAATTAATCAGAGTGCGCAAGAAAAAGCTTTTGAATTTAATTTTTGTAGCGACTGAAACAGGCATGATGAAACGAGACTATGAAAATATGCTTAGTTTTGAAAAAGAGATGTTTGACAAACTGGTTAAAGTATTTGAAGATGGGGATAAAGAAATGGCAAGCTCTATGAATGGAAAAAAGGAAAAAGAGGAGAATAAGATGATTCTTTTTAGCCAAGAGGTTGAGCAATTCGTTGATATGTCCGGCAATTTAGTCGGGCCATTTACAGCAGGACAGCTGGCGAATCTTGACAAAGAAGTTTCAGGCATCCTGGTTTCCAGCGGGAAAGCAAAGTTTGTGGATGAATGATATACAAAAATAGTATAAAATCAATCCCTCCTCTTCCGTTGGCAAAATCACTTCAACAAAAGCTTTAAATATATGTAAATTCAGCCCAAGCAAAGCATTTAAATAGTATACTTTCGAGTATATTACTTCAGAGTATACTAAAATCAGCAAGTATAAAACATAAAGATGGCAGAAAAAACATTCAAGAATAGAGTCGAAGAATTAGCTTTTCTTAATGAGATTTATGAAACGGGAAGTGCAAAATTAGTTGTTCTTTATGGCAGAAGAAGAGTTGGAAAGACCGAATTGCTAAAAGAATTTTTGAAAAAACATAAGGGACTTTATATCTTAGCAAGGCAAGAATCAGAAATAGAGCAATTAAAAAAAATAAGTTCTCAGATTGCAGAGTATTATAATGATGAAGTTTTAAAAGCAAATCCATTCTCTAACTGGGATACTTTGTTTTTGTATTTATCTAAAAAACCTAGGATTCCAGTAGTATTTGACGAATTTCCGTACATTGTTCAGTCTTCAAGAAAAATTACAACAATATTGCAAGATTATTGGGATAATAAATTTTCTAAGCAAGATGCTTTTTTTGTTTTATGCGGCTCTTCTATAAATATGATGGAGAAATTATTAGGTAAAAAAAGCCCGATTTATGGAAGAAGAACTGAACAAATACTTTTAGAACCCTTGAAATTTAGAGACGCTTGCCTATTTTTTCCTGAAAAAATGAGCCTGAAGGAAAGAATATTAAACTATGTGGTTTTAGGCGGAATGCCTGCATATTTGCTGGAATTTGATTTCAATAAGCCTTTAAGAGAGAATATACTTAGTAATATAATAAGAAAGAACAAATTTCTCTATCAGGATGTTTTATTTGCATTAAGAGAGGAATTAAAAGAACCAAGAAATTATTTCTCAATTTTGTATTCAATTTCAAAAGGAAATACAAAAGCAAGACAGATTGTTAATGACACTGGATTGGAAAAATCCTTTGTTAATAAGTATTTAAGTGTTTTAATAGACCTGCAATTGGTGGAAAGAAGAATTCCTATTACCGAAAAAAGCTTCTCGAAGTCAAGAAACGGAATATATCTACTAAGAGATAATTTCTTCAAATTTTGGTTTAGATTTGTATTTGAAAATCAAGAATACATTGAACAGGAAAAGCAAGATAAACTTTTAGATGAGAAGATCATGCCGGAATTAAACACTTTTGCAGGCAGAATTTTCGAGGATATAGCAATTTCTGAGCTAATTCGGAACAAAAGATACAGAGACTATTTTTTTGGGAGATGGTGGGACAAAAATTCAGAAGCAGATATAGTTGGAATAGATAAGCAAAACAAAAAAATATTAGTCGGAGAAGTAAAGTTCAAGAGTTTAACTAAATCAGATATAAATGAAATTAAGTTTTCTTTAATTGAAAAAGCCAAAAAGATAAACTCTTTTAATTTTGAACAAAAGTTAGTAATTGTGTGCTTAGATTGTGATTATGAAGATAAGGATTTAGAAATAATAAAGTTAGAAAATTAAAATATAGTCATTTCCGTTAATTGTGCTCGATGTTTTGGAAATGTCTATCACGGGACTGAGAAAACCTTTGGTTTTCGAGGCCATCAAGAATTGAAAATTCTTGAGGATTCTGAGCAAAAGTCCAGCATAATCACCAGAATTCACGATGCCTCTTCCTTTCTCCCATCTCCCTTCAACCCAAAAGCCCCATTTCGCCGACGGCAAAATAAAAATAATTAGCAAATTTGAAGAATTGATAAACAAAACAAAGTTAACTTTAAAATCCACTTATCTCTTTTATAATCCCTGGAATTTCTGACTTCCTTCTAATTATTAAACCTCTTTTTTTGTATCTTCTTATTAAATCTTTATGCGCATACAATGAAACGGGATTTTTTGTAAAATGATACCTAAAAACTTCTCTAGCCAATTTAATAGCTTCCGAAAAAGTATCATTTTCGTGCTTTTCTCTAGAGATGTGCCTACTCAATATTCTATAAATACAAATAAATTTAGATGTATCCATGACTATAATGACATCTGCTTTTTTAAATGCATCTTCAGCATAATTGGACCATGTTCCTTCAGTTATCCATTCAGGTAAGATACATATCTCTTGAAGCTTTTTTATTCTCTCTTCTACTGATCGAACCTTGCTATATTTAATCTCATATTTCAAATCATCTAAAGAATAATTCTTAATTCCAAACTTTTTAGACAAAACCTTAGCTAATGTTGACTTTCCAGAGCCATAAATACCGCAAATATGAATTTTCATCTTCTTAGATAATCCCGATTATTTAAATATTCGACCAAACAACCGCCTTCTTTTAACTGAATCTCTGAAATAGCACAATTGCTAAATTTTAGTCTATTTATAGAATCAATAGGATTCATTCCTAATTGCAAACCTAAAAACATCTTTAAAAACCAACCATGCGAGACTAAAATGTTTCTTTCTCCTCCGCGAGATTTTATAAAATCTAACGCTTGTAAAGTTCGATCAGCCAAATCCTGCAAGCTCTCTCCCCCCTCAGGTCTGAGATTTATTTGATCTGATAACCCTAATCTTTTTATATCTTCCTTCTTGCTTCCATTCCAAGCCCCATTATTTATCTCTCGAAATAATGAGTTATAAATAGGTGAAATTCCTTTAGACCTTGCTATTGCTTCTGCCAGAATTCTACACCTATGCGCGTCGCTAGAATAACAATAATCAAAACTTTCATGTTTTAATCTATAGACTAACTTCTCAATTTGTGCATAACCTTGTGGAGCAAGATCTCCTTCAATTTCATGCTGAACCATGCTCTGGATATTTGCTAACGTAACAGGGTGTCTAATCATTAATAATCTCATTTTAATATCTCCTGATTTATAGCTTTAATCTTAAACTCTGTCGCATCTAATTCTCCTGTTGAAAAGGTGCAGTTATTAATCTTAATATTCGCAATTGTTTTCTCCAGATCATAACCAAGTAAATATCCTATTAAAACACTAATAGGCAAGTTATGGCTTATTATCAAAACAGTTGAATTTTCAGGCAGACAAATTATTTTATTCATTAATATTAATAATCTCTCTTTCACCTCTTTCAGACTCTCTCCCTCGGGCGCTTTTCTAGTCTCAAAAGGCTGCTTGTTTATCTCAGTCCAATCAATCTCAGAGTTCTTCAGTCCTTCAAAAATACCATTAGATTTATCTCTTAGTAATGGTGTGATTATAAAAGCGCATTGAACTGATTTATTTATTAATTCTTCAGCAGTCTTTATGCATCTTGGTGAATCGCTAGAAAAACAAAAGTCCATTTTATAATTAGTAAGATATTCTTTCATTGCTTTTAGTTGTTTCATTCCTTTTTCAGTAAAATTTGCAGTATGATGTAACTGCTGAATATTTAACAAATTCTCTTCTGTTTCTGGATGTCTAATAAAAATTAATTTTGACTTCATATTTCCCCTTTGAAAATCCTTTCTAATTCCGGAATTGTTTCGTTTAATGCCTCTGGTCTTTGCACTGCCTGTGTGCCTATTTTTCTTGCCCAGATTATCAAACAGTATAACCTTTCCTTAATTAAGTCTCCTGTTTTTCCATATCCTTTTCTAAAATCTTCAACGCCTCTAATTCTATCAAAGTTAAAAGTGCGGCAATAATGCCCTGTATCCCAACTAGGATCTCCAGAAGAGACTATGTCTAAATCTAACACTGCAGATACTCGTCCATTTTTAAAAAGGAGATTGCCTAAATGAAAATCTGCATGAAGAAATGATGGGGGCGAAAGAGTAGGCAAACTATCTCTGCCTTTTTGATATTCTTCTTCCAAAGAAGCACCGAATCGCTGGTATAACTGATGAGATAACTTGACCCTTCTCAATGATTCTGCAAAAAAGTTATCTATAAAATCTGACCAAGATCTATCTTCTCCGACTAGATCTCGATTGAGTCTTCCATACATTAAAGAATTTAAATTATGAATCTCTCTTAATATCTCCCCTGCAGACTGATGTATCATTTCTCTCTCAGACAAAGTAGAACTTAAAAGCTGAACATGCCCCCCAGCTATTTTTTTAACTATCAAATACTCAGGAGTGCCATTTCTCTCGAGAGAATAATCTAATACTTCTGATACTGGAATTCCACGATTAAGCAAAAAACGCATTGCGTTTACCCTTACAGAATAATCTCTTACTCTTTCATGTCTAGGAATCGTTAGTACTCTCTCCGCATACTCAAACACCCAGTTATTTCTTCCTCTTTCAATCTGAGCAAAACCTTGAGGAAGCAATCGCACTGCTAATTCATAAGCCTGTTTATAGGTGTATCTATCCATGAGATACCTCTGCTTTTTTACTTAACGAAGATTCTGATAATATCCACTTGCCTGATTCTAAACGAGAGATTATTATATAGGAAGCATTCGGGAATTCATAGTTTAACAAATATTCTTGTATATCTTTATTGAATACTAAACAAAATAATATTCTCAAAAAAGTTCCATGTGAAACAACTAAAATTGTTTCACCTTGCTTAAACTCATTTAAGATTTGAAGAAATTCAAGGGCGCGAATCATAACTTCTCTTACACTCTCTCCTCCAGGAATCTTCTTTTCTAAAAAGCTTCCTTTGACTAAAGACCAATCTACTTCGCTAACTAATTTATCAGAGAAGTCTCCGCTACTTTTCTCTCTAATTAAAGGAATTTTTTTAAAATCTTTGTTCGCTGCCTGAGAAATTATTTCTGCAGATTCAAGACAGGTT
>JBBSYR010000083.1:0-11983 GCA_038045165.1 Nanobdellota archaeon | reverse complement strand
CAAGATTATCATACTTCAAGAAGATTAAGAAGGGCTAATTTATACGCAAAGCCCTTTTCATAGACGACTTCTATGATTCCTTGATTTGTCATCTTTTGCGCATAATAAAGGTCGTCTATTTTTTGAGTTCTTTCTGGATATTTAAGAGTGTTTATCACATCATCCTCGCTGATGCCTCTTTCTAACATTTGTTCTTTCGCGTGTTTAGTAAAGATAATATCCACAATACCATAAGGATGCTTTACGTTATAAATTTTTTTTCTTATCTTTTACTAATGCCTGAAGCTTCGTTCAACTTGTAAGATTAAAAGAAATTCAGGTTCGCTGCTTAATACTAAATAAACAATAGGCAGTTGCTCAATCCCCTCAGTTTTCGACATGGAGTTTCTATTTTCCCCTCACCCTGTCCTTGAGCCGTCGCAATTCTCAGCCTTGTTACACCAAGAACTGCGGTTCTTGGGTGCCGTCAAAAATTTCGTTTTTGAGGTTTCTCGCTCCGCTTAACCGCAGAGTGCGAACCTATCGGTGTCGCACAATCGCTTGCTTAAACGAAATTGCCGATAGATTTATTAATTGAAAATATTTGGTAATAATATGAATGCTTATCTTATACCTGGCTTTTTGGCTTTAGTTTTAGGAATAATTACTATGATATTTCTCTCTTTTTTCGCTAGATACCTTCATGCTCCAAACAAAGGTTTTGTTGCGCCAACAATGACTAAAAAATATGGTGAAAAGAGAGGCAAGATTTTAGCATTCATATTTGGATTGATATTTTTTGTTATAGGCATCTTTGTTTTAATTAAGTATTGGTAATCGGCAATTACGCTTGAAATCGGCTGAGAACAAATCTTCTGACACGAGGAGATTTCGTGTCTCGTTCATGCCCTAAAGAGTCTCTTAATCACTATCAAACATCAAGTTTTTCAGGTGCTTGAAATAGCATCTTCGATAATTCTGGAGATGGGTTTTCCTGTTTTTTCTTTTATTTCTTTAAGCTTCTTTAAAACCTTAGCATTTAGTGTAAGATATATTCTTTGTCTTGCCCAAAGCTTTTCTCTGGTTTTATCATAATGCTCCAGCATGCCAAAAGCTTCTTTGTTCTCTTTCATTATTTTTTCTATTGTTCTTTTATTTAACTGCATTTTTTAGCCTCTCTTCTATTGCCCGAATTTCAATAATATTCTTCTCTGCGATGGACTGAATTTGATGCGCCAGTAAATCTTTATCTACTTGTTTGTGATGCTCGCCCGCAAATGCAAAAGCAACAAACATCGCCGTTCTTTTATTTCCGTCAGTGAATGGATGATCAACAAGTATCGCTCTGAAGAGATAAGCTAATTTTTTATATTCCCCTAGTTTTTTGTTTTCCTGTTTTTCGATTGCAAAGTCTAAACTGGCATCTTCTTTTAGCCATCCCCCAAATCCTTTGTTTATTCTTATTAGGTCTTCCTTGCGTATATTCATACGTATAAATATGCGCAACTATTATTTAAATCTTTCGCTTTCATTACACTATAATATACGTATAAAACTGTGTTAGGTAAGTAATATTCTCTTTTTCTGAATAGTTTTCGTTAGGGCATTTTTGTGCTAGAAATTTTGTTCAATCTGGAAGATTAAACGCAGTTGTTAATTTGCCCCAAATTATAGCTAAATAATAGAGGGTTATTTCTTGCAGAAATAATTCTAATCTACTCCTCCGCTACGCTTAAACAATCACCACCAACGTTACGCTATTCGGCGTCTAATCGTGTTTAAACGAAATTGCTTTTTCTAAAAAATGAATGTGCTCAAAGTTAAGCATCGAGGGTCGGCTCGGGGTCGCTAAAGCGGCAGATAGTCTTGCTTCGTAAAGAGAAATAATTAAAAGTACAATATCTGTGATAATAAGATGATTGAAATAAAAAGTCCAGCTAAAAAAATTGAGAGTGAAAATCCAAAAGTTGAACATGCATATATAAAATTTCCAGGAAAAGAGCTTATTCTAGTTGGCATCAATATGCGTGAAAAGGGAGTAACTTGGGATTATGAAAAGATAAGAAAACATTGGGAAGCGAGTAAAAGAAAAAAATATTCAGAAATCCATACTCACCAATATGACAAATCATCAGATATTTTTAGTGAAGTTAATGACGCAGGACCCTTACCTAGCCCTAATGATTTGCAACATTTTCTTACTGATGATGAAGCCAAATCAATGTTTATTGCCCAACAAGATATCAAAAGTGGGCATGTTGGAGGATACTTTGTTCTTAGAAAAACAAGGAACACTAAACCTGTGGGATATTCACATACCCATAATGCCGGAGATGAATCTCCGAAAAAGAATATCTGGCAATCAGTTAAAGATAAATTGGAGTTGTTTTTAATGACGAATGGATTGCTGAAATCTTCTCCTGAGTTCAAGTATGCTTTAAAGATTAAACATGATGCTAAAAAATACGGCTTTGTGGCACATACTGCTATGGCATATGATAAACCAGAATTGCTTGTTAATGCAATAAAAGATTTTGCCCATGATTATCATTTACATTATAAATTTATTCCCGCCAAAGAGCATTATCTCGATTTACAAGGAACCAAATTTGTTGAAAGTAGAAGAAAATCAAGCTTGGAAGAAAAAGTTGTTGTGATAATCACAATGATTGGTTTATTAGGATCAATATTTGTCTTATCTCCTTATTTTACTGGCAATGTGATAAACAATCATAGAGATTTAGCATCTGGTTGGATTGGAGGCGTTTTGTTTGTAATTGGTTTGATCGGAATGTGGAGATATTTTAAAAATAAACAATAAAAATTTTCTCTCCGACCCCCACAAAAACAATACCTTCGCAGGTTAAAAAGCAATCACACTACAGAACAGATTCACGAGCAACATACAAGAAATAATCAATCTTGTGCTTACTTTGCCTTTCCACTAATTTTCGCCAAAGGCGTAAATTCTTTCCAAGCAACCTCAAAAATCTGCTCTAATGCCTTGGCAAAATATTCTGTTGAAAGCCAAACCGCTACATCATAATTAGGATGCACAGTTTTATCATCTAAAAGCATAAACATAATTTCTTCAGAATCCACTATGACAAATCTTCCATTCATCCCAAATCCTGTTAAATCTCGCACCTCTGCGGATTTTGCCAGTTCCTTAGCGATTTTTAAATTATCTGCATTAATTGGTGCGGCAATTCTTATTGCAACTCCTCTTTTTTTCGCCTTTTCAAATGCAGGGGTCAAAACTTCAATTTTTCTGTTCAAGCCTTCAGCAGTGGTGACAAGAGTAATTGTTTTTTCAGAAGATCTTATCATCATATCAAGATGATTATACATATTCTGCCTTCCTCTTAAACTTCCAGAAAGATCAGACGGCTCAACAAATTTAACTCCGCTGGTAAACAGCCCATTTAACTCAATAAGAACTTCGTCTCCCCTTAATTTTTCAAGTCTCTTGCTTTTTTCATGTGCATTAACAATCAAATTTTTCTTAACTCTCTCCACAACCTCTTCAGGTTTTAAAGCAACAAACTTTATCGGTTTGCCGATTTTCATCACAATGAACCCTTTTTTCTCTAAAGACTCTAAGATATCATATGTTCTGCTTCTTGGGACATCTGAAATGCTGCTTAACTCCCCAGCAGTAGATACTCCTCGAGAAAGAAGAGCAGTCCATACCTTTGCCTCATACAGATTGAGGTCAAAAATCTTTCTTAGTCTGCTCAAAAATTCTTCTTTAATTATCATACTTTGCTTTATTATCAACCTCTACTATTTTTTAACTCATTAGACTATTTAAATCTTTTCAAAGCGCGTAAGAGCATAGCTTTCTAAATTTACTGACGATAAAGTCTGCGATAGATTTTAGGTTATTTTTCGCTTATCGTCGGCAAGTCAGAATTTTACTTTAGAAATCCAAGTAGATACCAAAGCGTTGGTGAAAAAATAAAATGCAAGTTTTACGAAAATCATTAGCAGCAAAATCTATTTAAATGAAGAAAATAAACTTAATTCATAAAAGAAAGATGGAAAAAACAAATCATAAAATAATATTTGGCGATAGTGCAAAAGTATTAAAGACTTTTTCAGATAATATTTTTCAATTAATGGTGACTTCCCCACCGTATTGGAATGTTAGAGATTATGGACATTCAAACCAAATAGGGTTTAAAGATAGTTTACAAGAATATCTTAATAAATTAAACGAAGTCTGGAAAGAAGTTGTTCGAACTCTAATGCCTGACGGAAAGATAGCTCTTAATATTGGGAATATATATTATACGGAGCCAGATGAGAAAAGAAGAACAACAGCTAATTTATCTTATCTTTTATGGAAGCAACTTAATGATTTTAAAGAATTAAGATTTATGGGCACTATTTATTGGAGAAAAACTACATCAAGAAGTGGAGCAGTTTTATTTGGTAGTTATCCTTATCCTTCTAACTTTATGATTTCCTCTGCTGTTGAGCCAATTCATATATTTAGAAAATTCGGAAAAAGAGAAGTATTAAAGGACGTTAAAGAAAAATCAAAAGTTACATTAAAAGAATTTAGACAATTTAGAGATGCAATTTGGGATATTAATGGTGTTAATGATAAACATGCCGCTGCTTATCCTATTGACTTACCAGCGAGATTTATCAAGATGTTTACTTTTGTTGATGATTTAGTTTTAGACCCTTTTGTCGGTTCTGGAACTACGACAAAGGCGGCGAAAGATTTAGGTAGAAATTCTATTGGTGTTGATATAAATCCAGAATTTTTTAAGATAATAGAAGAAAAAGTAGGGCTTAAACAGAAGAGTTTAACCAACGAACATATATTCGAAGTATTGTATTTAGACGAAAAAACAGGTAGATTAATATCTAAATAAATCGCAAGGTCTTATTTTAAATTGTAACATATTGCCCGTTGGTCTACCACCATCCCCGCCTTTTCGTTGTAAGGTAACTCTACCAATAGATAAACTACCTCTCGGACTTATTTCAACTTCACCCTCGCCGAAAATGTTTAGGGCTTTATTTATATCTGCTAAAATCCAAGTAGTTTCATTTTCATCTTTATTATATCTTGTGACTAACATCCAAGAGGCAGAAAATTTATCTCTGCCTTTTATTATATCTGTTAAAACAAGTATTTTATTTTTCTTGAAAAAATCTATAACTGCTTTTTTATGTTTATTTTCAAATTCACTCATAAAAAATCTTCTTTTATCTCTTAAATTATTATATTTCTGTTTTGTTATTTTCCCCTCTTTTAATAATTCACTTGGAGATATTTCACCACAAAATATTTTTAAAAGAGTTATGATATTTTCTGGGATATCCCACATATCCACATAGTTTTTTACCCATCGCTTGTCAATCTGATTATAATCGGCATTGGAATTAGTTTTTTTAATTGATAAATTTTGGACAGAAATTAAGTTTTTTAAGGTAATAGTTACTTTAATCTGGACATCAGTTTTATGTCCATGTAATACTTCAGCTTTAACTTTTTTAATCTTCTTTAGTCTGTAGCCCATAATTTTAAGCCATTTTTGAGCTTCTTTATCTTTTTTCCAATTCTCAAATTTCTTAGCTATTGCTTTTTCATTAGCAAAACCACCCTTAGCTGTTTCAGAGCCAATACGGATTAAATCAACCATAAAAGTTTAAAGAAAACAAACCTTTAAACCTTTCCAAAAAACACTTTTAACTTAACAACTCTTAAAAGCGCCCCTGAAGAATTACAAAAAAGAGAGGCTTATAATTTTTTCCTTAATCTTAAATAAATATCCCTTCTCGGGCAATTTTTCGTCGGCAAATTCTATTTTTTTAGCATTTGTTCTCTCTTTTAGAAATTCTATATTTGCATTGAATTTTTCTTGCAAGCCTTTTTCGCAGTTTATTTTTAAATTAATTAACTGCCCTTTCTTAAGGCCTGCATTTTTTCTTTCTGCTTGCACCTTTCTAGCCAGTTCCCTCGAGAATCCCTCCGCTTCTAATTCGGGGGTCATTTTTATATCAAGCTCAACTTTGATTTCTTCAGCTTTTACTATACAGATTTTTTTAACATTTAATTGTCTTGCAATTATTTCTTTTTCTTCTTCAGAGAATTTTTCATTCGTTTGAATAATTGCACAAGCGAGCGGCCATCTCAATCCAATTTTTACTTTATCTCTCTCAGCCATTCCCTGTTCTATAATTTTCAGAATAGTCTCAAACTTTTCTTCAAGCTTTTTATCAATCTTTTTCTCGTCAGCCTTCAGCCATTCAGATAAGTGCACGCTTTTTTCTTCAACAATCTTCTTTTGCCGCAGCTCCTGCCAGATTGTTTCAGTCATAAAAGGTACAATCGGCGCGCAGAGTTTCAGCAAGCCAAGATTTATTTCTCTTAAAACGTTTCCAGTTTCTTCAGCTCTTTCTCTTATTATTTGAATATACCCTCTGCTCAAATCATTTATCGCAAACTCTTCAAGTTTTTGCACAACTTCAGGAAGCTTGTAGGCATCATATTTTTCATAAACTTCCTTTAATAATCGATTATATTTTGAAATAATCCATCTATCTTCTATTTGCAATTTTGTTCTTTTATCAGGCAATTGCCCAACAAAATTATTAACATTTAATAAAATTGTAAAAAATTTTTTTATTTCTGAAAATTCTTCCTCATTATATAAAAAATCCTCTCCTTTTGACAATTTTGCAAAATAATATCTCACGTAATCCCTACCGTATTTGTTTATAACTTCCTCGGGAGTTACTGCCTTGCCTTCAGATTTTGACAGCTTCTTCTTGCCCAGGTCAAGAATCATCCCATGAACAACGATATTATCAAACGGCTTTTTACCAAATAATATCTGTGATAGTATCATCTGAGAATTCCACCATCCCCTTATCTGGTCTTTTCCTTCAATATTTAGGTCAGCAGGCCAATACCTCTTTAATTTTTTATCATCGCCAGGATATCCCAGAGCCGCCCAGCTTGAAACACCAGAATCAAACCAGACATCTAATACTTCAGGAACCCTTTTTAGAGTTTTTCCAGATTTTGTTATTTCTATTTTATCAATTCCAGGCTTATGCATTTCGTTTACTTTTCGCCCAGACAATTTTTCTAGTTCTTTTATGCTCCCAACAACAATTTTTTCTCCGCTTTTTTCATCACGCCATATAGGGAGCGGAGTTCCCCAATATCTTTGTCTCGAGACAGGCCAATCAGATATTCCTTCAAGCCATGCTTTCATTCTAAGCTTCATCCAATCTGGAACCCAGTTGTTTTTTTCATTTTCTTGAATTAGCTGTTCTTTTATTTTTGAAATTTTAAAGAACCATTGCGGTTGTGAAATCATCAGCAGGGGAGTTTTATCTCTCCAGCACAACGGATAATCGTGCTCATATTCCAGCTTGTAAATTAGGGCATTTTCTTTTTCTAAGTCTTCAATAATTTCTCTATCAACTTCTCTTGCTTTTTTGCCCGCATATTTTCCAGTTTCATCAGTCAGGAGGCCATTATTTGCAACAGGAGAAGGCATGTCTATCCCATACTCCTTTCCGACTTCATAATCTTCTTTGCCATGCCCAGGAGCGCAATGAACTAATCCAGAGCCATCTCCAGTAGTGACATAGCGAGCAGACAAAATAACTTTATATCCATTTTTAACTTTTAATTTCAAATACTTAGCTAATGGATTTTCGTATTCCCAGTTTTCCATTGCTTTGCCTTTATATTCGTCCTTTGCCGTAAATCCTCTTCCAATTATGACCATTAATTTACTCACTAATTCTTTAGCAATTATCCATCTTTCTCCTTCTGCTGTTTCAATCTCTTGGTATTCAACTTCAGGATGAACCATTACTCCAGTGTTTGCGGGAAGAGTCCAAGGCGTTGTTGTCCAGATTATTAAAAATGTATTTTTCTTTTTCTTTAAAGGAAATTTAACAAATATAGATGTATCTTTTTGCTTTCCATATTCTATTTCATTAAAAGCAACGGCAGTTTCGCATCTTGAACAGACATGAACAGGATATTTTCCAAGATATAATAGCCCTTTTTTATCTGCTTCTTTAAAAGCACTCCAGATTGCTTCCATATACTCGTCAGATAAAGTTATATAGGGGGTATCCCAATCCATCCAGACTCCCAGATTCTTAAACTGAGCATTCATTACATCGATATGCTGTGTGGCAAATTCTTTGCATCTCTTTACGAATTTATCAATCCCAAATTTTTCAATGTCTTGTTTTGATTTTGAGCCGATTTCTTTTTCAATTTTAAGTTCTATAGGCACCCCATGAGTGTCATAACCTGGTCTGTCAAAAACATCACGTCCTTGCATTCTTTTAGCCCTCATACAAATATCTTTTAATGTTTTATTTAATGCAGTCCCAAGATGAATTGATGCATTTGCGTAAGGCGGACCGTCCATCATATAAAATTTCTTTCCTTTCGCATTCTTTTTCTTAGATTTTTCGTAAATCTCATTCTTTTCCCAAAACTTCAGGACTTCTTCCTCATTTTTCTTAAAGTCTAGCATACTATTCTTTCCTCATTTTCGACTTTTATATCTTGCGATTTTTTGTTTTTGTTCAAATAATAATTAAAACCCTTTGTTAAAGCTTCTAATGAGGCTCCCAAAAGATTGCTATTCACGCCAACAGTTATAAAATCTTCTCCATCTGAAAACTTTACTTCATTTCTTACAGTGCTTGCCTCTCCGCTTAAATTTGCAATAACCATATGAAAATCCACAAGTTCTAGTTCTCCAATTTCAGGATATGAATCATGCAATATCCCTTTGAGTGCTTTAAATTCTGCATCAACAGGTCCGCCTTCTATAGCAATACTTTTCTCAATTATTTTTCCATTTATCTCAGCTATGACTTCAAAAGAGCTTCCTTCTTTTCCACTTTTGACATGCCATTCTTTTATTGAAAAAAATTCATTTAATTTTCCAAAGTATTTTTCAATCAATAAATATTGCTCTGCTTTTAAAGTTCCTATTTTATAGCCCCTTTCTTCTAAAATCTTTAGCTCTCCGTATAATTTTTGGCATTTTTCTTTTACATCTTCATTTTTTTTGTCAATCAAATATCCCAAGCTCTCTGCAACACTGATAATCGCACTTCTTCCTCCAAGAGTATTAAGAATTATTCTTCTTTTATTTCCAACTTCTTCAGGCATTATATGCTCGTAGCTCGCTTTTCTTTCCAAAGCATTCACGTGCACGCCGCCTTTATGCGCAAAAGCAGTATCGCCGACAAAGGGAGTTCTTTCAGGAATTTCAAGTCCAAAAAGTGCAAATGATTTCCCATTAACTTTTTTAATTTTTAATAACTCAACCTTATGTTTTTGCTTCATCTTTAAAGTGTAAAGAGGCAGGAAAACACTAAAATTCAAATTGCCAATTCTCTCGCCCAAGCCGTTAATTGTTCCTTGCATTTGTTTGACAAAAGGCAATACTGCAATAGCATTTGCAAGCGCCAAACCACAATCATCATGAAAATGTGCTCCTAGAGAGCATTTTATTTTCTCCCTTTCAAATCCACAATTCACAAGCATTTCAGTTGTTTTTTCAACAATCTCTTTTACTTCATTAGTTAAAGTTCCGCCATTAGTATCGCACAAAATTATTCTTTCAGCTCCTGCATTTAAAGCTTCATTTAGGGTTTTGACAGCATACTCTTTATTTGATTTAAATCCATCAAAATAATGCTCTGCATCATAAAAAACATTCATTCCTTTACTTTTCAAAAATAAAATGCTTTCTTTTATTCTCTTTAGATTTTCATCAGGTGTTAGTTTTAACTGCCTTTCAACATGCTCAAGCCAAGTTTTGCCGAATATGCAGGCATAAGGTGCTTTGCTTTCAACAAGCGCCTTTAGATTTGCATCTTCAGAAGGATTTGAGCTCATAGAAGTAGAGCCAAAAGCAGTAAGTTTTGCTTTCTTTAATTTTCCGTTTAGTTCATGAAACGCTTTCATTACATCATCTGATATTGGCCAACCCAATTCAATGTAATCTACACCAAAATCATCTAAAAGTTCAGCAAGCGCAATTCTGTTCGCCAAGCTAAGGTGTGCGCCATCTGCCTGGCTGCCTTCACGAGGTGTGCAATCATATATCTCCAAGGTCATAGTTTTAGTGCGCAAGCCAAATAGGGCTCGCTATTTTAAATTATAATGGCTATAATAATAGAATTAATTTCATTTCTCGCATTCTGCATTTTTTCTTTAGCCATCGCTTTTCATAGAAACTGGGATTTTTAAAGTCTTCTGAAAGCAAAGTATTTTTAATCTCTAAAAGAATCGCGCCACATCTCCTCTCTTTCTTTAGCGCCAAATCTCTTAATTTTATTCTTCCAAATTCTAATTAACTTGTTCACTTTATCTTTTCTTTTGGATTTCATTAAATTCTTCTCTTCGTCCATTTCTTATCAAAACTCTTCCAATAAGAAATAAAAGCAGTAATTAAAATAAAAGCCAAGCTAAAGCTAATTTCATTTCTTTCAAAAATAAAAAATAAAATTCCTAAAACAGCAGATAAAATAATTATTAATTTAAACCATTTTCTTCCAGAAACAAGCTCGTCTCGCGCCATCCAAGCAATCAAAAATCCCGCAGGAATTGCAAGCAATAAAATAATTACAGAAAACTGCGTAGCTTGTAGCACATTTTGTACGCAGTTTTCTGTCTGGAGAACTGCAACGCAGAGAGCTACAAGTAATGCAGTTATCCATATTTCAAGAATCATTTGGTTCTCCTGCCTTTGCCAATAATTTTTATTTGCTTCATCATCTCAGCATAAATATCAGAAGACACATAAAACCCTTTGTCTATAAGCTCTTGAAATACATTTTCTGCTTCGTCAATACTTATAAGATTTTCTTTTAAATTAACTAAGATTATTCCAAGTATCCCAATAGGTTGAATATTAAAAGACTCTGCAAAAATTCTGGCTTTTTTATCATCAGACATAAAAATTAGAACTTTGTTTGCAATACAGTAAGAAATAGCTGCTCTTTCTCCTATTCCAGCAGGAATATTCATAATCTTTCTAACTTTCACCTCATTAAATAGCACTCCCCTCTCTTTTTTTATGATATTATTTTCAGGCGATTCTTTTTTAAATATTTCATCGATAACTTCAAATGGAACAAATATTCTTTTAAAAATATTTTTTAATAAGTCAAGTCTATTTATCTTAGCTGCAAATATAATTGTGCTCGCATTCGAAACAGCTTCTTTTTTTACCATTCGCAGGCTATCTTAATGTCTTTAGATAGTTCTTCTTTATCGTAATTCAAAAGAACTTTTTTTGCCTTCAAAATCTCGACAAATTCAAAAACGCTAGTTTCTGCAAAATCAGCTGCTTTGCCAAGTGAAAATACTCCCTTTTTGTACATCTCAAGTGCATATTCTTCTTTCCAGTCTTTAATAGCTCGAACTAATAGCTTTCTAACAGTCGTAGAAGTATCTGTATTATCAAGTTTTGCTAATTCCTTCAAGCTTCTAATTGTTTCTTTAGGTAGTCTAGTAGTTAAGGGATGTTCCATAATACATCATATTACAATGTAGTATTTAAATATTTCGGCTCGGAAAAGTTAGCATCTTATCAATCTCTTCAGCCATGTCAAAATCTTTTTCAGTCAATCCATTTTCAGAGTGCGTTGTCAGGCTAAGTCTGACATTATTTCTATCTAAGAGCATTAAGGGATGATGATTTTTTGCATCAGCAAGTGCAGCTACTTTTTTTGTAAATTCAACAGATGCTTCAAAGTTTTCAAAAGCAATATCTTTAACAATTGAATCTCCTTCAAGAGACCATTCTTTCAATTTTCTCATTCTCTCTTGCACATACTCCAGGCTGACCATTTCTTTTCCAGTATAATGGCATTAATAGATTTTTGCATTCAAATAATTTTGAACTTTATGCAAAAAATATCCGAAATTCAGTAGATTGAACTAATGCAATCTATTTTTTACCTTTTTCATATTCGGTAAAAA
>JBBSYR010000082.1:0-13137 GCA_038045165.1 Nanobdellota archaeon | reverse complement strand
TAATAAGAAATAAGGCTATTTAAATTATGTCATCTAAGTAACGCACTTATCTATAATTCCTTTGATTAGTCGAGGTTTTAGGAATTACCTATACCCTAATTATTTGAGGATTACTGCCTCCAGGCGAAAATCTTTATTCTTTTTGGACTAAAGTAATCGGGTGTTGAGCTAATTACTCTTTCGAATGTTTCCATATTTTTTTCTTTGACTTTTATTTTTGTTGGCGGGCTGGCATCGCAAGGCTCATCAAGAGCACATAATTTTAACTCGTAGTTTATGCCCTGCGCTTTTAAATGGGGGCTTATCTGCTGGTTGACTTTGTTAAAAACGATAGAGTCGCCATACCTCTGCAAGACTTCTTCTCGAGTGATGCTGTTTGCAGCAATTTGGTCTAAGATGGGAGCTATTATTTCGGAGAGCTCCACTTCTATTGTTTTTTCTTTTTTGTTTGGATTAATAATTAGGAAACTCAAGACAATAAATATCGCGATTGTGACTTCAATTAATCTCAGCCATCCTCTTTTATTTACCATATTGAAACCTCTAAATTTCCAAGAAGCTGGCTTCCAGATGGATTAACCACTCTAACAATTTTGTTTCTTGATTTTACTTCTATATTTTCTGGAATTATTTTGTTAGCTGCAATTGTTTTGCCTGGCAATGAGAGCTTAAATCCGAAATCTGCTTGAGGAGGAATATTTAACTCTGCCTTTAAAATAGAATATTGAGCAAAATACTCTGCCTCGAGAGCAGAAGTTTTACTTTCAGATATTGACTCAAAAAAAACAGAGGAAGAAATTTGATATTTATTCTCGGGTAAAAGGGAAGCGATATCTGGATCAGGAGTATATGCTTCAAACTCTTCGCTTAAACTTATTAAAACTACATGTCCATTATCTTTATTCCATGTAAGATATACCTTATTTCTGTCTGAAGAAATTCCTGAAGGCAGTTCGATTCCAGAATAATACTTAGCGCGAGCATTTACAGCTGAAGGGATTGTAAAACCAAGGTCGATTGCAATTGCATTGTCATTGACATTATCCGATATTATCAAAGTATATGTAGTTATATTTGTTTTAAGCAGATTAGTTAGTTCATTGAGCGAGTATTTTTCAATAGCTGACGTTGGATTCTTAGTTGCAAAAGGATTAATGAAGATAAATACAAATGCGACTGCACTTATGAATAAAATAAAAGCCATTATTATCTCTATGTGGCTTACTCCTCTCTTTTTCATACTTCGCCAAGATAAAATAGATTTATATAAATTGCCTTTTTAGATTATCTAATTAAAATGGAGCAAAATTTAAATTTTGAGCTGCTGAAGAAAGTAAAGCAGAAAAAAGAGCTGCGGGGCTTGGCTGATGAAGTAATCTTAGAATCTCTAAAAAACTATTTTAAAAAAAATAAAATATCAAAAAAACTATCTGAAAAAGATAAAAAAACTATTACTGCTGAAATAAGGGCAGAGCTTAGGCAGTATACTGGAAGATTTCAAAACATTTCTAAAGCACGGGAAGAACTGATAGAAGGAAGAGAAGAAAATATTCTTAAAACCCATGCCTCGACAAAAGAAAGAATTGATTTTTATCCAGAGATAATAAAGATTTTAGATAAACTGGAAGCAAAATCTATTTTGGATTTGGGATGCGGCATTAATCCTCTTGCTATAGCTAAAAGAGGAATTTACTATGCGCTGGATATAAAAAAAGATGAATTAGACTTGATAAAAGAATTTTTTGCAAGAAGAGGCATTGCTGGAAAGACGATTCTTTTTGATGTGCGAAAAATAAAAGAAATTGAGCTGCCTGTTGTGGATGTGTGCCTTATTTTTAAGGTATTTGATATTCTTGAAAAACGAGGGCATAAATTAGCTGAAGAAATTATTGAGAATATAAAATGCCGATATTTTCTTATCAGTTTTTCCACTAAAACCCTGTCTGGAAAACCAATGAACCATCCCCAAAGAGGATGGATAGAGAGACTTTTGACAAGAAAGGGATTTAAATTTAAGCAGATAAAATTTAAGAATGAAATTTTTTATTTGGCTGAAAAGAACTGATTGAAATTTAAAAAAACAATCTGGCGCCTGTTGAAATTAATAAGGTTGCCATAAGCAAAATAAATGCGTGCTTAATGCCTGATTTTAAAGTTCCTTCAGTTATTTTTCCGATAATCAATCCAGCAAAAAAGCCCTGAACTAAAAGAAGCGTTAGAAAAGAGCTGAATACTTCATCATTAACAGGATTAGAGGATGTATCTCCAGTGTAACTAACCTTTGAAAGCTTTTCTATATCAAGATTTCCCATGTCAAGATTAATTGCACTCAAGCTTGAAGTCATTGGAAGTATTTTAAATTCCATGACTAACATTATTCCGATAAAGATAAAAAAGATTAGATAACCTTGAACGACGAGATTTGAGATGACTGCTTTTCTTTCGTTTTTAAGCTTTTCAATTTCTGCAATTGACTTAGCAGAAGATTCCAAGATATATTCTATTTCACCACCTGCTTTTTCAGCTTCTCTAATCAACGTTATTGCTCTAGTTATAACTGGCTTATTTATTTCATAGGCAAAAGTATCCAGTGATTTGCTTACTGGAATTCCTATAGCTATCTGATTGGCCAGCTTTTCCACGAACGGGCTTAATGCACCATAGTTCCTATTCTTTAGGTTTATAATGCTCTTGCTTACAGGTGTTCCAGATTTAACGCTCTCCGCAAGATTTCTTGAAAATTCCAAGAACATCTCGTTTATTTCTATGCTCTTTCCACTTTCAAGAATAACATCAATTACAAACGGAAGAGCAATGAGACCAACTGCAATTCCTACAAGAAATATAAATAGATTTATATTTGAATAAAAAAAGATGGATGCTAAAAGGATAATTGCTCCCAGCACTATTCCCAATATATGCATTTTTTTTAGCTTCATTTTAGTATGCTGGCTGTTTAAGGTCTAAAAACACTAAAAACAGCAGGTTTATTGCCCCCACAATAAGCACCATGACTCCTGATGAAAATCCTGAAGCTGCATTTAAAACTTGCAGCATTACCATTAAAATCATTAAAATCATTGGCGCAGCGATAACTACACTAATATAGATATCCATAAACGTCTCTGAAGAGCGAGTGTATTTTTCCCTGTCTAATCGATAGATAACTAATAAAGATTCTGCTCGTTTTTCAAAAAATTGCGAGAGGTCTCCGCCAGAAGTGATTGTCGTGCATATTCCTGAAAAAAGTTCAGCTAATCTTTTACTTGAAGTGCTTCTTGAAACATTCTTTAGTGCAGTGACTAAGTCATATCCATAGAGATTTATTTGATTGAGAATCTTTCTTATTTCTTTTCCAATATAAGGGTATTCTTTGCTGGTCCCGATTATTTTGAATATCTGAGATGGTTCAATTCCGGAGCTAGAAATAGCACTCATGTGAATGACTGCAAAAGGAAGCTCTTGGTCTATTTTTTTTGAAAGAGACCCTTTTTCTGATGAAGGGTAAAAATAGAATATTGCAAAAGTTGCAATAGGAAGCACAACAGGCAACCAAAGAAGTTTTAAGAATCGCATCAAATAATCTTCTCCAGTATAAAGAGAAAAATAGGGAGACGTCAAGTGTATGCTGAAGAAAAATAAAAATATAACCAAGAAAATGGAAAAAACAAAAGCCAGCAAAGCTGAAAAAAATATGCAAGCAATATAAGAAGATAAAAGGACGTCTATGTTGGCTTTTCTAAGATTTAATGCAAGGGAATTAAAGTAGCCTTTGCCGATTAAATTATTAGCTGTTCTTAAAAAAAATCTGTTTGAAATTTTTAGATAATTTCTTGTTGACTGAGGCTTCACAGCCTGCTTTTCTGAATCTTTCTGGCCTTTTATTCTGCTGATTATGCTCTCTTCTATGCTTAATTCTTTGAAGAATTTCTCGCGGTCTTCTGCCTTAAGAACCACGCGGATTTTTGAGTCTAATCTTTCGAATTCAACTTTTTCCAATTGGGTGGCTGCTTCTTTTCTAGGAAGCTTCTTGACAATGGTAACTTCTTCTAAGAGCTTGGGAAGCGAATTGTTAATCATCTTCGCACTTGCCCTCAAAGAATTTACTGCATTTATCAGAAGCTTTTTTTCAGAAGCGCCTGCAAATTCTATTCTTCTCAGATAATTAGAAATTTCTCTCAAGATTTCGATTTCAGTATTTATATTCTGCCGTATGTCATCTATCATAGTAACTCGTCAAGCTGCTTTTGAAAATTAAGAAGCTCTCTTTTCGCAGCATTTAGTTCTTCAATGTCTTTTTTTCTTTGGGCATCTTCAAGCATTTCAACAGCATCTTTCATTCCTGTTAATAGTTGAGCTACTATCACGATATCCTCTTTTTCCATTATTAATAAAAACTAGCGACGTTTAAATACCTTTCATTATCCTGCGGTTTTACTACGTCTTTGGGTGTTTTAAGGATAGAAAATGATTAAAAACCCACATCTTATAGAGAAGTTTGAATAATTCAATTTTTACGAGAAAATTTTCAAACTTCTTGTTAGAGAACTTTGGTTTTTGCAAAGTTCTCTATAGATAAATTAGAGGCAATTTATATGAAGTTAATACGTCTAAGAACACTTTTAAATATTTTAGCTACAATCATAGGAATTTTAGGAATATTTTTGATAAACCTTTTTCCAAATTATGCGATATTAATCTTGAGCATATAAGTCATTTTATTACCTGCTATTTATATGATAGGTAATCTATGGATAGAAGAAAGTATAAAAGAAGATTACAATTCAAATTTAGATTTAATTAGTAGAAGGTCAGACGACTTAGAAAACAAATATACGGAGCAGTTATTTGCTAACCAATATTTATATTACAAAATAAAAGGAAAAAAATGGCAAGTAAAAAAATAATTAAATCAATTAAAATAGACTTTCCTAAAGTAATATTTAGGCCTATTAGAATTCGACAAACTGACGAGTTAAGAGATATTAGAGAGGCTATTATAAAATTAAGAAGACTGAGATAAAGCTTGAACTCTGCTCAATTTAATTTTGATGCAAAGATAACATCTGTTCACACTTGGTTATACTATATTACTATGATAAAGTATTTAAAGTAAGATTTATTAAAGATAGTATGAGCAAAAAAGAAATAAAAATGTATGAGTGTAAATGTGAGAGATGCAGGCATATATGGATAACTCGCACGGAAGAAAGTCCTGTTGTTTGCCCTAAGTGTAAATCTCCATATTGGGATAAACCATTAAATAATAAAAAGTAGTTAATAAGATGAAAACAACACATAAAATAATCTATGGTGATGCAAGAGAGATGAAAGATGTAAAATCTGAAAGTGTAGATTTAATGATAACTTCTCCGCCTTATCCTATGATACAAATGTGGGATGAAATATTTAGTTCTCAAAACTCAGAAATAATAAATGCTATAAAAAGTGAAAATGGAGAACTCGCTTTTGAATTGATGCATAAAGAGATGGATAAGGTATGGAAAGAAATTTATCGTGTTTTAAAAGTGGGGGGAATTGCATGCATAAATATCGGAGATGCAACGAGAAGTTTAAAAGAAAAATTCCAGATATACACAAATCATGCAAGAATATTGAATTATTGTTTAAGTTTGGGTTTTCACGCATTACCTTCAATATTATGGGTAAAAGAAACAAATAAACCTGATAAATTTATGGGTTCTGGGATGTTGCCTGTTGGAGCGTATGTAACTTTAGAACATGAGCATATATTAATTTTAAGAAAAGAAGATAAAAGAGAATTTAAAAAACCAGAACATAAAGATAATAGACAGCGAAGTGCTTTCTTTTGGGAAGAGAGAAACTTATGGTTTTCTGATAAATGGAGAGATATTAATGGTGTCTTCCAAAAGCTAAATAATACAAAGTTAAGAGAGAGAAGTGGCGCGTATCCTACTGAATTAACTTATAGACTAATTAATATGTTTTCCGTTCAAGGTGACATGGTTCTTGACCCATTTTTAGGCACTGGAACAACAACTATCGGAGCTATGGCATCTGGTAGAAATAGTATTGGTGTTGAAATAGACCCCAACTTTAAAGAGTTTATTGATGAAAGAATAAAAGAAATAAAAGACATAACAAACGAATATGTTAAGTTAAGATTAGAAAGACATATAGAATTTATTAAGAAAAGGCAAGAAGAAAATAAAGAGATTAAATATATTAACAAAAACTATCACTTCCCTGTTGTTACGGGACAAGAAACTAATCTTCATATTCCAAAAATTAGAGAAATAATAAAGAAAGAAGAAAATTTATTTGAAGTGGAACATCAGTTTTAAGAAAGTCTTTTAATTTCTTCCTTTATCTCTTCAATTACTTCTGGATTAGCAATAACTTTCTTCTTTTTCTCTTCATCCTTAACAGAAAAGATATAGAATACTTTTCCACCATATTTTTTCATAAATTTGTCATGAGTTGCTTTTTGTTGTGTTCTCTCATTTATTATTTGAGGTATATATGCGTATCCAGTAGGTTTAATTTGTAATCCTATATACTTATCTTTAATTTTTATAAAAAAATCAACATTATACCCTCTGTCCCATTCATCTGGAGCTGGCTCAATTTTCAAACCTAAAATATCTTGTAATTGCCCATATATTGTTTCTTTTTCAGAAACATATCCCTCATAAGTTCTATTTATAACTAAATTAACAACAAAATTAATACAATCCTCTTCTGTTATATCATCTGTTTCCGCTCTGATAACTTCACTAATTTTTACATAAAGCTTTTTTCCTAACTCAATTAAATGCAATTTAGGATAAACTTGTTTGTAATAATACTCTTCCCAGTCCTTTAATTCTCTTGGAGAACATTTTCTTATTTCTTCTGCAACTGCTCCAACTTGCGTTTTCTTGTTAAGACCCCAACGCATATTAGCACTATTCAAAACCCATTCTTTTGGCATAGGAAAGTCAAGAAAACTTACTTTTTAATTCTTTTCAAAACATTAAAACGCAGCAACACGCTATCCCGTAATATTATATTTAGTCAGGACTTCCAAAGAATTCTTATAATAGTCATTTATTACTTTCTGAACCTCTTCAAATTCAAATATTTTTCTTTTGTATAATTCAAAAATCAGCTTTGTTCTGATAGAAAATTCAAGCTGCAGCTTGTCAATAGGAATTCCATGCCTGGCAGATATTTTCTCAAAAACCTTGCTCTGTTTCTTGAAATAAAATATATCCTTGGCGGCATCCCAAATTAAAGGAGTATTAATAAGTGCTGTGCCATCACGATTTACATTTACTATTTCTACAACTTCTCTTAATTTTCTAGTTTCTTTTTTGTCAACCATTGCGTGCGTTGCAATTGCTACACAATCTAGGGAATTAACTAATGCTGGAGAAAGTTCAATTGGGGGAGTTTGCAGTCTTCTAATCAGTGTATCAACAGAGTCTGCGTGCATTGTGCTAATCGCTGCATGGCCTGACGCCATTGCCTGAAATAAGACAAAAGCTTCCTTTCCTCTGACTTCTCCGACTATTAAGTAATCTGGGTTTTGCCTGAAAGAACTCTTCAAAATAGCGAAAAGATCAACTTCTCCGATTTTTCCAATTCCTATTGCTGTTCTTGAAACTGCGGGGAGCCAGTTCTCTCTTGGGAGATTAATTTCTCTGGTATCTTCTATTGAAACAACTCTTGCTTCTGGAGGAATAAAAAAAGCAAGTGCATTTAGCAAAGTTGTTTTGCCTGAAGCAGTTCCTCCTGCAATTAGAATACTGCATTTGTATTGCAATAGAATCCAAAAATAAGCTAACATTTCCGGACTTATGGTGTTCATACTAACTAACTGGATAGGCGTCCAAGGTATTTTAGTAAACTTTCTGATGGTAAATGTTGGACCTCTTGAAGTAATATCTTTAGTGTAGGTTGCATTTACTCTGCTTCCGTCTGGAAGAGTGCCATCAAGAAGAGGCTGAGCGTATGATACATATCTTCCGGTTCTTTGCGCCAATTTTTCTACAAAGCTGGCAAGAGATTCAATATCCTCATATACAAGATTTGTCCTGAGATTTCTGTATAAGCGATGAACAATATATACTGGTGTGCCCACTCCATTGCATTCTATATCTTCTATATAATAATCTCTGAGAAGAGGGTCTACGTCGTTCAAGCCTATGAAATCTCTGAATAAATAATAGAACATTCTGCTGTAAGTTTCCTGGCTGATTTTGAGATTTAATTCATCTATCAGCAAGCGGGCGGTCTTGTCTATATATTCTGTTGTTGCTTCAAGTGTATTTTCGATAGCTACATTAATATTAATAAGTTCAGTCATTGCACGCTCTAATTTTTGTAAGATGTTTTTTTCATACTCCTGAAGAATTGGCTCTTCTATATCATAGACTAGCTCATTGATTTTGCTGTTCCAGTAAATATGCGCTGAAGCATAAGGAGACAGCAGCATATACCTTACATCAACCTTTTTTTTATCTTCAAACCTCGGCAAAGCAGGTATTGTCGGGTTTACATTTATGACGATAGCCATATTGGGGATTATACAAACTCTTTATTTAAAATTATCTATTGAGGACTTTGAAAAACCACAAAGTCCTCTATACCGCTTTGAAAACCTCCTCGTAACTACAAAATTGGAGGGTTATTCAAAGCTCTCTATTAAGAAAAAGATTGTATATTTACAATAGCCTCGTTATTATCTATTCTTTTTTCCAAAGAAATTTTATATGGTGTTGCTGAAGAAGAGAGTGTTTTATTATCGGTTGCGCCTGCGTATTCCAGATGGGCATTAAACTTTAAAATAATTGATACTGAATTATACTTTTGCCCCTCGAGGGATTTTACATTTACTCTGCCAAATGGAATTTCTACTCCGCTTTCTGAAAAAAGAAGATTTAGATTATCAATATCCAAGCGAATTGTCTTATCACTTGGCAAAATAAAAAGCTTGCCTCTTTTTATTGTCAGCGCTGGAACAATTGCTCTTGTGCCTGAGCCGCTGGATAAAACGCTGTCTATTTTATCGCCCAGCAATTGCATTGACTCTATGCTCTGCTCTATTGCAATTCTATCCTTAGCCTCATTTATTTTGGGAGTTGCAAAAACTAGGACCACTGCGATTAATGAAAGCCCGATAAGAGTATACAAAACTGTCTCGACCCAGACCTGTCCTCGCGTTATATTCAACATGTTAAGTCCACTCCAAAACATGGCTCTATTGCAATTCTATCGCGGGATGACGTGCATTCTTTTCCTGATTTTAAAATAGGATAAACTTCCATAGAGATATAATTTTTAAAACTTCTGTGGACATAAGTAAATACTTCGCCATTTGAAGGAATTGGTAAAGGCATATTAACCATTCCACATATTGTTCTGAAATTAGAATCTTTTTTTCCTGATTTTACCACAATTGATTTTGAATCTGTTTCTCCTATAAAAACAAGATTAAATCCATCTACTTTGTCTATAACTTCCTGTTCAGAGGGGCGCGCCTTTATTGAAGCGCCAAAATAATTCGTAGTTCCTCCCCCCTTTTTAAGACAATTATATTTCTTTGCGTCTTTTAAGCCTATTTTTTCTTCGAACTGAAAGTAGCCGTTGTTATAATCAAGGCACTCGCTACTTTCAGCCAAAGAATCCTTGACATATGGAACTATGAATTGAGCAATAATTGCTCCTGCTATAACTGTTAAGAGTATTATTAAAACTGTTGCAACAACATCTGAAAGTGCTTTTTTCTTTTTTAACATTTTTCCCATTATTCAACTACTACTGGAATTCCGTAATCTTCTTCGCAGGTATATTGCTTCTTAGCATCTTTGTTTGTGCCCAATAAAACAGGAAGAACAATTACCTCGTCATTTACTGCAAGACCTGAGACTGCAACATTATTGAAAGAATAGGATTTCCCTGATTTAATTGCTTGAATATTTGGTGCGAAGCTTGCGCTGCCAACTCTTGTTTTAGAACCCCTGCTTACTTTAATTAATTCAATACCATATATAGGGACATTGCCGATGTTTTCTATGTCTGCTACTACTTTGCTGTTTGCAACATTCAATGTAACATCTGCTTTAAAACCAACTTCTTTGCAGGCGTCTGCTATTTGCATTGGACCTTTGCCTAAATCTTTCTGCACTTTTTCAGCAAGTATGCTTCTCGCCCAGAGAAAAATTATAATCGCGAGTATTACTGCCAGAAGAACTAGAAGAACTGTTGCAACAACTGGAGAAATACCTCTTCTCTTTTTTATCATTTATTTAAAAGGAGAGGGCTATTTAAAAACTTATTTAAGAACATAATCCCAACCAATCCATCAAAAGATGCGAGAAGTATGCGATTGCAAAATATGATGCTCCGGTCTTACTGAAAAAATAAATGATTAATGAAAATAAAATTATTCTAAAATCAGGTGAGCGAATATCATCATTAAAGAGTATTCTTGCTGTTTATATTCTTTACCTTGCCTTCACCTGTTAATTAAATATTTCTGGGGGTTTGAATCTTCTTAAACAAAAGCCGTATCTTCAATCTGAGCCTTTATTTTTCTCAAATCTTCGCGCACGGGGCGCTTGAAATTTGACTCTTTCAAAGACTGGATAACAAGAACCATAACCAGCATTACTAACACTATGAAAAGCAAAAAACTTGTTCCCATTAAAATTAACAGCGGACTCATGGATATTTTTAATAAATGGCGTATTTAACTTTTTTCGTGATGGATTACATTCTTTCAAGAGTGGAGATTCCTAGAAGAGCAAGGCTGTTTTTTAAAACTTGGGAGAATGAATCAACTAGGGCGAGCTTGAATTTTTCATTTTCGGAGCCAATAACCTGATTTTTGTGATAAAACTCGTTGAATAGCTGGGCAAGCTGAAAGGAATAATTTGCAATTATATTTGGGGCAAGGTTTTCATAAGCGTGTTTTGCAATTTCCGGAAAACTGCTGAGCTGGTTAATCAGCTGTTTTTCTAAATCTGTCAATTCATTTATTGAATATCTGCCTTTTTTGTATTTTGCTTTTCTCAAAATGCTGCGCGCCCGCGCATATGTGTATAATAAATAAGGACCAGTGTCGCCTTCAAAGGAAAGGAATTTGTCTATATCAAAAATTATGCTATTCGAACGATAATTCTTTAAATCGCCGTAAAAAATAGCTGAAAGTGCAATCGCTTTTGCCCTTCTTTCTATTTCTTTTTTTGCAAGCTTTTCTCTTTTTTCTATTTCCTGCTTTGCAAGAGCAATTGTCTCTTCTAAAACATCTTCCATGAACACGGTCTTGCCTTTTCTTGTTGCGAATTTCTTTCCGTCTGAATCAAGATACAAACCATGGTCTGCATGAATGCAATTTTCTGCCCAATTGAAGCCGAGCAGGCTTAGAACCTTAAAGACTTGCTTAAAATGCAATTTCTGCTCTGAACCCACTTCATAAATCATCTTATGAAAATGATAGTCTTGAAATCTCTCAATTGCGGCAGTTAAATCTCTTGTCGCGTATAGAGTTGCGCCGTCGCTTTTTCTTATCAGGCATGCGCCAAGAGCATATTCAGTTAAGTCTACAATCTCTGCGCCCTGGTCTTTTTTTAATAATCCTTTTTCTTTTAATAAATCCAGGGTTTTCTCCATTTTATTGTATAAAGATTCTCCTGAAATGACTTCAAACTTTATTCCTAAGAGCTTGTAAATCTCATCGAATTTTTTTAGGCTGACTTCCCTAAATAATTTCCAAAGCTTTAATGCTTCTTTGTCGCCTTCTTCCAGCTTTTTGAACCATTCGCGCGCTTCGGGCTCTAAACTCTCGTCTTTATTCACTTGAACATACCATTCCTGCAAGTTCTTTATAGGGTCTTTTTTCAGCTTTTCCGGGCTGCCAAATTTTTTATATCCGATAATTAATTTTCCGAACTGCGTGCCCCAATCGCCAAGGTAATTTATTTTTATAACTTTAAATCCCAAAAATGTAGAGATCTTTGCAATTGAGTTTCCTATTATAGTAGAGCGCAGATGGCCTATGCCAAAAGGCTTGGCTACATTTGGAGAGGACATGTCTATTACGATTGATTTGCCTTTTCCTATTGAACTGGAGCCATATTTATCTCCTTCCTTCTGAATTTTTTTTAAGACCTCTGCTGCTAAAAAATTTCTATTGACAAAAAAATTAATATACGGGCCGACTGCTTCAATTTTTTCAAAATCGGTGGATTTGATATTGGAAGCGAGAGATTTTGCTATTTCCATAGGGGATTTTTTGAGAACTTTGGCAAGAGAGAAGCAGGGGAAAGCACAATCTCCGAGAGCTGAATCTTTGGGAATTTCTAAAGCTTGAAGGATTTCTTCTTTTTTCAGGCCCGTCGGTTTTTCCAAAATGACTGCGATTTTTTCTTTCATAAATTAGAAGAGATTAGAGAATTAATAAAGCTATTTATCTTGAGATGCTATCAAATTAATAATTAATATTTTATTTTATTTCCCTAAAAATTTGTTGATAGTATTTATAGATGATAAGACATACTGCAGATATTTTTTGTGTAAGAAGAGCATATCTCACGATAAGTTTATGGCACCTCTTTTAACTGCGTTCCGCAGTTTGTGCAGAATTTTTCAGTTTCATCTATTGAGCTTTTGCATTCTGGACAATTTGTCAAAGGAACAACCATTTTGCCACCACACTGAGGGCAGAATTTCTGACCCTCATCGCCGCCTCTGCCGCACTTGATGCACTTGGGTATTGGTTTTTTTCTTTCTATAACTGATTTGTAGCCTGCTTTTCCTCCGGAAACAACTTTAGAATAAGCATCCTGAACTGCATCATTGTCCTGATATTTTCTTAAATCTAAACAGCTTCCCATTTTTCTCCTTTTTAAAACTCAAATTGTCAAAAACATTTTGAGTATTTAAAATTTTGAGAAACTGCTTTTTATAAATATTTGTATTGTGAATTTTTTACACAGATTATTTAATGAATTATGAAAATATATTCGAAAAAAGCCTCTAGGGGGAATTGAACCCCCGACCCCGAGTTATTTCGATATACGCGTAATCGTAAAAACTTCAAAACGCTTATTTTAAGTTTACGAAACTCGTGCTCTAACCGACTGAGCTATAGAGGCATAAAATTTGAAA
>JBBSYR010000081.1:0-3094 GCA_038045165.1 Nanobdellota archaeon | reverse complement strand
ATAAACTATATAAAAATCTGCCTATTATTCAAAAAGTCTTATTTGGGATGTAGCCCCCAGCCCAGTAAGATTAATAAAGCTTCTACTTTCTAAAGTAAAATTACCTCCAACAATAATATTTAGCCTGTAAACTTCAGCATTGGAATTAGCCCCATGCTTAAGAGTTCCATTTGAAATCAAAAAATTCTCTGTGATATTCAAAGAATTATTCCATCCTAAATTAGAAGTTATTGTGCCATTATAACTATTGCTAACATTAATTGAATAAACAACTCCGATAAAGTTAGCATCGATGATTGAATTATTCAAATTCGCAGAATCAAAGATTACATCAGTAGTCGCATTAGGAATGCCCGCTTCCCCCGCCCCACCAGATGAAGAAGCCCAATTGCTTGAATTGCTCCAATTACCATCAGAAACGCCAACCCAATAAAGATTGCTTGTTGCTGAAATGAAATTCAAGCTTTGGATAAAGAAAATAAAAACAATTAAGATTTTAATAATAAGCATGGAGGGCTTGTCTAAAAACTTCCTATAAATCATTCTCTTTTTAAGACCCTCTTTTTCCCCCACATTCATTCTCTCTATCATCTCTTTTACTCTATTTTTTATGTTGTTTTTTAGCATTTTAAATTTATTATTTTTCCAAAACCTCCCAAGAACCCCCTTTGTCTGGACCGATTCTTTTAAGCAAACTTTTTTTCTTCAACTGAGCTATCTTCTTCTTAGTATTTCTAAGATTAATACCTAAAGCTTCGGATAGGTTCTCAGATGTAGTTTTCGGATTTTTCTTAATCTCGTTTATGATCTTAATCTCGTCTGCAGTTAGTATTTTTTCAGTGTCTTTTTCAGTGTCTTTTTCAGTGTCTTTTTCAGGAACATCTTTCCTGTAGAAAATCACCTTGAACCCATCAGACATTCTCAAAAACTCAAATTTAACATCGTTTTCTTTGCATTCGCTGTAAATTCTTCTGATGCCTGAGCCCCATTTTTCTATATCTTCACTTAAGTAAAGATTATGTGCAAGAGTAGGATTTCTTAAAATAGATTCTTCTTCCTTATTTATAAAATCCTCCGGAGTTTTATTTTTTGGAAATGCGCCTGGGTTGTAAATCTCTATTCTATCTTTAAATATAGCTATCTTATTTCCTTCAGGCCTAAAATAATCTCTATGGCAGAAAGAATTTACCAATGCTTCGGCTATCGCGCGAATCGGAACCTCAGGTATTTCTTTTCTTTTACTGCCTGAAAGATCAGCTCTCCAATTAATATGCTCTTTAAGATATGACTCTCCCTTTGCAAGCAAGTCAAAAATATTCCCCGTAAATAATTGAATATCTAAGAAAGTAATTTTATCTTTGCCTGCAAAAACAGCTGCCTGTAATTCCAATTTATTCTGGCTGCAAAATAAAACTTCTGCAGCATTGAGCAATTTGCCTTCTTTGTAAAGCTGAAGTTTCTTGATAGTATCTTCAACATTGGTAAAATTAAAGTTGATTCTTCCTGCTTTATTTGCCTTATTAATAAATTGTCTTAGAATTTTAGCATTTATATCTTTAATCTCTTTTTCAGAATATTGGTCATCCCAATAAATTCCGCTGTTTGCTCTAATGATTTTCTTAAGCTCAGAAGGGCTTATTTGTTTATTCTCAGTTCCTATTCTGATGTACGCCCTGCCGTCTACAAAATATGGAATTTCTTTTCCTTCGAAAGTTATATGAATGCACGCTTTATTCTCAATATTCACTTGCTTAATCTGAGGATAAACCTTTGGCTCAATATGGTCGGAAATGGATTTTGAGATATCTCTCAGAGTCTTATCAGAAACATCCTGTCCGACTACTTCTCCTTGATTATTTATTCCAAAAAATAACTCGCCATTTTCATGCTTATTAAGCATAGCAACAATTCCAATAATCGCCTTATCTAATTCAGCAGTAGACTTTTTTAATTCCAGAATCTCTGATTCAACAAATCTTTTTTTGTTCATACTCAAATTTTCTTTTTTATCTGCCCGATTCATCCTCTTGCCCCCTTTTCCGGTTTGTTCTTCCTTTTAATATTCCAATAGGGAGACTTGCATTTTGGGCAAACAATAGGCATTTGTCTCTGTCGAGAATCTTGAAAACCACGCTCTTCAGAGCGTGGTGATTCTCGAGCATCCAAAAAACGAGCACTTTTCAAACCACGGCTTTCAAGCCGTGGTTGTGCATCGTTTTTTTGATTTCGAGAAGCCCAAATATGAGCGCATCTTTCACAGGTAAAACCCTCTATTTTTATTATTCCCATCCGATAAAAATTAAGATTATTAGTATTTAAATTTAACTACATTACTAATAAGAATATACCTTAAAGATTTTACTAATAAGAAAGAGATTATGATATTGTGATTTCATTTCATTTACCATAAGGAATATTATTTTTGTTTAAATTTGGATTTAAAATCTTAACAAAATAAATATCTAAAGACCGATATCATCTGAGAATATAAGCCGCAAAAAAATTCAAAATAAAAATAATTACTGATAATCCGATAGATAATTAAGTTAATATAAAATCACCTTTAATGATTTTGCTAGGATATACTATAAGTCCCTTTCCCTTTTTAATATCGCATTCAACAATTTTTCTGTCAATATCAGAGCCTCGCATTTTCAAGACTTCCAATGCTCTGCTTCTTCCTTTGTTTTTGTGAAAAACATTATAGAGAGTAATAATCCCATCGGAAAGAAAAGAAACTGCTTCGCCTTTTTCTACAAATGTGCCGCCGACATGAGAAGGGTTGGCGATTTCTCTTACTAAAAAAGAGGTTATTTTATTGCTTTCTAAATATCTAAATAATTGCTCCATATAAATTCTAAACCTGCTTTCCTCTCCTGAAAAAGCAGAAGAAATACTTGACAAAGAATCAATAATTACAACATCTGGCTTGAATTCAGGTGGAATAAGCACTGGCTGGACATCAATTAAAAGCTCTTTTTTCGCTTCTGAAAGCAAAGCTTCGACACTTCTTGCAATGTCCAATGCATTAAATCTCTTTATATATAGATAAGTGCGTTACTTAGATGACATAATTTAAATAGCCTTATTTCTT
>JBBSYR010000080.1:12513-15668 GCA_038045165.1 Nanobdellota archaeon | reverse complement strand
TAGTGGAATAATAATCTCCATCAAAATAATCAGGATTATCTGCTCTAAAAAGAGCACCATTATTCCCTTCATATAAGATTTTCCAATTTTCCTCTAATAACTCCGCATCAGCAGGCAGATATTCAATCCTGTAAGTTGCAATATAAGGAAATCCAAAATAAACATCAATTGAACTGAACTGCTTATCTTCATCCAAATCAACTTCAAAAGAAGGATTTATCTTGTTGTCAGGAATAAAGCAATAAGATTCATAGTCTCTTAATATTTTTTTATTTAAACAGGGAGTAATTTCCTCGTAAGCACTTACCGCAGGATTATAACATTTGCCTTGAAAAGTATAACCAGCATTATAAAAAGAATCATAAATTCTTTTATAACCCATAGGCATAGTTGTCGAAATATCATAAGACCAAAAATTAAATATTGGATGATTAATCCAATAATATCCGCCTTTGCAGCTTGAAATGCCTGTTTTGATATGCTCTTTGCCAGGATATCCAAGAACAATTGAATTTCGTTTTTCTAAAATTACATTAGATAAAGAAACTCCTGCTCCTCCAAAATCATCTGGTGTGCTAAATTCAAGAAAGTTTTCCCCGCTGCATCCATTATCTGCATTTGTGTATTTGTCTGGAGGGCAGCCACAGCCAGCAGGATGGTCAGGATCATTTATAGCACCAGAAGCAAGGTCAACTAAATTACCAGAAGCATCACAATACTTCGGCTGGTTTCTTGAGCATCTTTCTGCTAATGTTCCATCACTACAAAATTTTTTGCACTTGCCAGCATCATCGCCAGTACTTATACAATTCAATCCAAGAGGACAGCCGCAATCATCACTTGTTCCAACTATTTTATCCTTGCCATAGCAATAATTTGGTTGCACCGCTCCCTTATCATCCAAAAACTTAGGCCTCTCTAAAAGGCAGCTTTCATAAGTATATTTTCTTTGCACGCCCCCATCAGTAACTTCCATAGAATTGAAGCATTTTCCCGCTCCTGGAAATTCTTCTTTGCAAATTTGACCAGCAGGACAGCTCATCGCACTACAAGATGTCGCAGTCTGACAGCTTCCCACACCAAGAGTATTTTTAATGCATTTCTCATTTGGAGCGCATGCTATTCCATTGCAAAGAGCAAGATTCCTGCATTTTAATATCTCTCTTAAATCAATAATGCAAGTCTTTCCATCACCACAGACTTTGTCCTTGCAAAAAGTAAGTGCTAACCCGCACTTAACACTTCCATCTTCATAAATTGTGCATTTCTCATTTGCAGGACAACCGCTGCATATTGAAGATTCAACGCAACGAGCAGTCTGTTTGGGGTCAAAAACGCATTTATACCCTTCAGAGCATACTTCTCCATTGCATTTAGATGCAGGAGGAGTTGTGCAAGTAGGAGTTCCACTAATAGTATTAACAAGACATACTTTATCTGTAGAACATGACGGGCTGCAGGATGGAGGAGTTGTGCAAGTAGGAGTTCCACTAATAGTACGGCATATTTTATCTGCAGAACATGATGGGATGCAAGCAGACAAAGCCCCAAAAACAAAATAAGAAGAAATAACAACAGCAATCAAAATTAAAAAACCAAAAATAAAAACCTGGCTGCTGCGCCCTCTTCTCTCTATGAAAAGCAGTGAGCTAAAACCTCTTTTAATCATATATTAAATAGAAAAAAAGAAGTTTTTATATCTATCGTTAGTAAAAGCTTTGCGTCTTTATTCACCTGTATTATCGATTAAAAAATCCCTAAAAAACTTATACTTAATTTGCACATAAGCCACAACGTAAACTTTTGCAAATTACTCATAAAATAGATGCGAATATCAGAAGAAAACGCAAAAGTTTAGCCAACAAAAAGATTTATAACTGAAAATCTACTTTAAACTGGTATAAAATGAACACCTATATTACTAACCAAGCAAGAAATCTAAAAGCCACAGGCTTAGCTTTGCTCGTTGCATCAAGCATGATTTTAACAGGAGGATGCGCCACAAATAAAAATAGCACTTATACACGAACAACACTTCAAAGAACATATACTCCACGGCAGACTTACGCCGCACAGCAAACTCCTGCAGAAAAAAAAGGCAAAATTCGCAAATTCTTTGATGGATTATTCAAACCAACAATATTTGATTTTTTTGTAGGTTTTTAATCTGAATCTTTCTTTTTATGTTTGAAGAGCTAGTTATTGTAACAGATAATAATCGGTTTTGTTTTTCGATGCCCAATTTCGTCAAAAACGGATTTGTTCGAAGGACAAACCTTTGGAAGCGTCATTTAAGTAATTTAATTTCTTTTTCTAAATCTTCCGCAGAATAACTTGATCTAAATCCATTTTCTATCAAATACCTTTCCATTTCCCAAATAGTCAATCCTGTTTGCTCTGCTGCTTCAGATAAAGTAAGATTCCCTTTTGCATATTCTTCAGCTGTTTTTTTCTTCATAAAATCATAATATCCAGCCATTACAAGTTTTCTTATAATCGTGCTTCTGTCCGCCATTTCCTGTTTGCCAAGTTTGTCTATTTTAGACATCATTTCTTTCGGCAGCCTAATTCCTATTGGTTGTGTCATTTTACCTCCATTGACAGCTTATCTAAAATAGCATTGCTAAACCATCCTATCTTTCTTAATTTATCAATGCTTTCAACAAACTTATTTTTATCTATCATCTTTTCTTCATATAGTTTTAAAATTATAACTGGAGTCCCAATTAATTTAATATTTAACAACTGATTTTTCTTTCGGACATTATCATCATCTGTTGCAAGATAATCAGCATTTTCCTGCCAGTATAAAGCCACTGCTTCTCCTTCTCCTCCCTGAATATTAAACTCATTTATTTTTTCTAAAACTTTTAGGTTTTTAATTTCAATAACTTTTATTTCATTTCTTTCAACCAAATTGGATATTATTTTAATATCGACAAAATTTTTCTCTTTGCATTTTGTAACTTCATCAAAAACTCTTTTTGGAATTATTGTTTTTTTAAAGTATTTACAGCTTTTTTCAAGCAAAGTTATCTTTGCCAAATGAATTAATACCATTGAATCTTTGACTATCATATGTAATACATTGTGCACAAGGTAGTTTATAAACTTTTATGTCTAAACTCCATTGCTTTTCAGGAATCATGCAACAC
>JBBSYR010000080.1:0-12413 GCA_038045165.1 Nanobdellota archaeon | reverse complement strand
AAAAAATCTAAAGATTTAAAAACCATCTTTCTGTTGACATTTTATAAGCATACCCTTTGGCGGTCGACAAAGGCTAGCTTTTTTGACCTCAATACTATGAAACAAAAATCAAAGATTTTTGAGCTCCGTAGCTCGCTTGGAGGCTCGCTATGAAGTTACCAAAAGAAACAAAAAGATATTGCCCCTATTGCAGAAAGCACACGAAGCAAATTTTATCTACGCAAAAGCAGAAATCTAGATCAACAGCTCATCCATTATCCCGATGGTCTACTACTCGAGTCCAAGCCAGAGGCATGAAAATGGGCTATGGAAATCAGGGCAGATTCTCAAAGAAAGGTATTAAAGACTGGAAAATGAAAGCGAAAATAACCAAAAGAATAACCATTCTCTATAAATGCAGTGAATGCAATAAAATAAAAGGAATTAGAAAAGCAATTCGCTCATCAAGAGTAGAAATAGGGGATAAAATAACTAAATAAAATGGCTGAAACAAAAAAAATAAGCAAAAAAACGTTTTTTGAAGTAAAGGCGCCAATAACCTCAACAAAAATATCACTTTACGGAGCTTCAAAGCAAGAGCTTGAAGGCAAAATAATTTCTTTGGATTTAACAAGAAGCCTAAGAGGAAAGAGCATAGAATTAAAATTAAAAGTAAAAAATGAAAATGATGAGTTAACAACCGAACCTGTAAGCCTGGAATTAGTCGGCTCTTATATAAGAAAGATGATGAGAACTGGAACAGATTATGTTGAAGATTCTTTTATTGCTGAATGCAAAGAAGGTAAGGCAATTGTTAAGACATTCATGATTACACGAAATAAAGTTTCAAGAGCAATAAGAGCTGAATTGCGGGATACTGCAAGAAAATCTCTGGAAGCCCATCTTCGAACAAGAAGCCTGCAGGAAATCTTTACAGAAATACTGACAAATAAGATACAAAAAGAATTATCTTTAAAACTGAAAAAAATTTACCCCCTTGCACTTTGTGAGATAAGAGTATTTAAAATCCTAGTAGAAAAAAAGTAGTTTTCTGCAACATAAATTCTTATAAACCTTCATAAAGCTAATTTCTAATGGAAGGTGTTAGTAGTTATCAGGAACTTGTTTCTATGGCTGCACAGCAATTAACAGCAGAGTCTAATGGAAATCTCAGTTATACTTTTTATGCTTCTAACAATGATTTGATGCTCATTGTTCATGCAAATACTGGACACAAAGTAGTGGATTTTGGAAAGCATATTAAAGTCACTCGTGATGGAAGGCTGTTGTGCGATGACCCTGGCTTGACATATGATTTGGAAAAGCGCGTAGCAATTCTTAAAAAGGGAGTTTTTAAAGGCAGAATCAGCAGAGAAGCTCCTCTTAACAACACTAGATAATTGAATATGCTAAATTTAAATTAAAATCACTAAGAATATACTGGAATTAATTGGTTCTTAAAGATTTTTAATAAACGTTTTGGTTATTGATGCGAATAGCCCCGCCCGGATTCGAACCGGGGTCTAAGCCGCCAAAGGGCTTCATCCTTGACCACTAGACTACGGGGCTAACAACAATATGGAATTTAAAGCATTTATAATAGTTTTGGATATGTGAAAGCTTAGCTTTCTGAAGTTATCACCGGACGGGCGGCAAGCAAGTTCGCAAAAGTAACTAATGCATAAACCATTTGAAAGTTTTAAATAAAAATAGCCTATAAATAAAATAAAAATCGTAAATGCTTTAAATTGCCAACGATAAAATACAAAAGATAAAATACAAAAGATAATTATGCCATACAATTATTTATAACTGATATTTAAAGTTATTTAGCAGACACTAACTTATAGTCCATGACCTTAAAATTTCACCATTTTATCGTTGATTACTGAGAGAATTTTTAATTCTCGAGGTGCTCAGAATCGTTTCTGACATTTAGGGAAAGACTTATATCTTTCATTATAGTAATAAACGAGCTTGCGATATTTTTTTCTATTACTTTAAGGAACTTATAATAATTACACTTATGGGTAAAAGGCATTCATTGTCGAAGCGAACGTAAATAGGGGAGTTCCTATTTTCTTTAATAAAGATTCTGATGTCCAGCCAACATTGCTTTTGTGAGTAAGTATCTCTATTGTTTCTTCTTTGCCCTCTCTTGGGTCAGGAGCAAATGAAATAACCAAACGCTGGAGTAAGCGATCTTTTCTATTTTCAGCTATTATCCTAATTCTTTCAGACCCACATTTTATTCTTATATCATATACTCTATTACATTCTAACGGGTAATCCCTTCCTTTGAGGAATGGAGCAATGTCAGTAGGAAATATCTGATTAAGTAATAAAGGTATTTTTCGCTCTATCTCACGTTCATACCCTAATTTTAAATCTCTTTTTTCACTATACGAAAACAATTTCCAGAGCGCAGAATCTTGTTGAGAGCATACCCCAAATAATTTATCCGTCTCACTTTGGCTTAGTCTTACTAAATAAATATTTGCTATGCCGCAACCATCTCCTACTACATTTAGAAAAGATTGCCCTTCTTTTCCTGGAAAATAAGGAAGATGAAACCTTACATTACTTAATAATTTTTTGGCATTTTCGTCTTTATCATCAGGCAGAGTTCTTATCATTGCGCTTCTAAACCAATAGAGTTGATCAATATTATGAATAAATATTGGAATAGATAATTCAACTTTCTCAACTGAGGTATATTTTGTTGAAGCCATTTCATTTCTAAAAATATTTCGTTTATAACTATTTGTATCCTTTAGTAACTATGCTTATATCTTCCCCTCTTTTCAACCTTCTCAAACCTTTTCATTACTTCATTAAAATTCCTGGAAATCTTATACCCCTCTAAAACTGCCTCAAAAAATCTTTCAAAATTATTAAAATGCTTTGCCTCTAAAGCCTGCTTAATTAAATGCAAATCAACTGCCTTGTCTTCAACTTTGCGCGACTCGAAACCTAATCCAAAATCAATAAAATAAACTTCTCCTTCTCTCAAAATCATATTAGAAGTTGTCAAATCTCCATGAATAATCTCCGCATCGTGCAATTTTGCAATATTCTGCCCTATTTTTTCACAGACTTCAAATACCTCGGGCAGTTCATCAAGGCACTCCGAAAGTTTTTTTCCCTCGATAAATTCCATCTGAATTATTTTATTTTTTTCATCAATCTTAATTATTTTCGGAGCAGGAATTAATTTCAAAGCTTTTTCCAGCAATTTTGCCTCTTTGCGCGTCCTTTGCTTTCTTAACTTTTCATCCAATTCCAGAATCCTATATCCTTTTCTTATTCTCTCCTTAATTAAATTCTCTCCTTCTTTTCGCAAAATTGCTTCTGCTCCCTGGGCGATTATTTCAGATTTCATAGAATTCAATTTATAGAAAGATATATATATATTCCTATTAAAAATTTGAATCTTCTTATGAAGATAGTACATGAAAGGAGGTAATATGGAAACAAAACAAATTTGGGTTCTTGTTCTCGGAGCATTAGCAATCGCGCTTGTCACTTCTGTAATTTCTGCGAATATAACTGGCAATGTGATAAAATTGAATGCTGATAAATTTGGTAAATATCAAGTTTATACAAAGGCAGAAGTGGATGCCAAACTAAAAGATTCTGCAACAAATCAAGATGTTTTAGATATACTTAATAAATGCCAGTTTGTTAGAACTGGAAATTCTAATTCAGATGGAAATACTATTTGCAAAAGAGAGGCAAATGGAAAAAGGTGCATATTCGGACAAATGTTAGCTGGATATTATTTATCTAATTATACTGTGAATGATGGAACATATTTGGATAAAGATTTTTTCCTTGGAGAAGCTATTCTTGGATGTACTGAAACTTCAGACGGGCTCTTTAGCGATATGTTAACAAACCCTTCATTTAGAAGTGCAGTTAATACGCGTGGCGGAATAGACATCGAATCTTCATAGGTTTGTTGCTAACTAAAATTCATTTTTATTTTTTTATTTTTTTGAAAACACTCCAAAAAACGAGAAAGACGCAGCAATAATTTCACCAGTTATAATATACTCAAAGAAAAATGCATTAAAAAACTTATTCAATCCAAAATAATCTAATCTTAAAAGGGATTTTATTTGCTCTCAGCAATTTTATGACTGGTTTATATTCTTTAATATCTGCAATAACTGCATTGTTTATTTTTTCTCCCTTAATTTCGTCAGTTATGCCTTTCTTGAAATAGATTTTTTTGCCTTTCTTATTTTTATAGCCGTAAAGCTTTCTTATTATTTTCATTTTGTCTTTCTGTTTGCTTTTTGATATATCATATTCAATTATCACTTTCTGTTTACCGAGAACATCTCTTTTCATTTCAGAACTCCCAAATAAAACAATGCTATAAACTGCAATTTCACTCTTAAGTTCACTCCATTTATCCGCATCTAGAGAATCAACTATAGGCATGATAGGGTTTTTTATGCCTTTAATATACCATGTCTTCATTGCCCTCAATTCAAACTCATTTAAAGTCTCTTTTACTAAAATACTTACCTCTTCTTTATTTTCTTCTTTTACATCTATAAAAAGATCTATATCTGAATCTTTTCGTGCATTGCCTCTAGCAAAGCTCCCAAATAAGATTATTCTTCTTATTTTATCTCTCTCTTTTAGTTTATCAAAAAGAACTGATAAAAAATCATAGATATATTGCATCATTTCAAGCTTCCTCCAAAACATTTTTTAATTTAAACAAAATAGACACGACCTCATTTGCTTCTCTTGCCTCTTTTTCTCTTCCATAGCAAAGTCGATTTCTCAATTCTTCAATCTTTACCAAATCTGATAAAATCTCATCTTTATTTTTAAAATTAAATTGAAACATCTGTTCGGCTCGTTTCTGAGATGCAAAGAAAGAATGATTCACATTAAAACCGGGCTCTATAAGCGCATTTTTATGCAAAAAAATTGCGAAAAGATTTGTAGATGCCTCAGAAACACTAAAGCCGATAATTTTCTGTCTTTTTGCAACTAAACCAAGGCGTATTTTCTCTTCTATATCTTCTAAAAGTTCTCTAACTGTCTTCTCATGTTCTTCAATCGATGGCATATCTTATGGCGGCAAATGGAGTTTATATACTTTTCTGTTATTTATAACTTAAAGTATGTTATTTATAACCAAATGAATCAAAAGTTCATTTTTTCTTCGATTTCACCTTAACAAATTTATAATGTGCATCTTTTGTTGGCTTGTTGCATTGCGGACAATTATCTTGAAAAGTATAAACAATTTTCTCATGCTCAAGGCATTTGCGAAGTTTCATAACTAAAACTTCATCTTTCGCCCAAACTTCTTAGCGAGCTTCATCATTGTTTTTTGGTCAAGCGCACCACCCTCAGCAATTGTTTTTTGAGAAGAAATCATTTCTTTCAGCATTCTATACTGCTTAATCAGCATTCTAATATCTGATGTTGTTGTTCCAGAGCCTTTTGCAATTCTCTGAATTCTCGAGGTTTCCTTTTCCAAAATCGCTGGATTTTCAACCTCCTCCTTAGTCATTGAATTAATGCAATGCTTCCATTTCTTTACTTTTTCCTGCTGTCCTTGCAGGGCTTCATCAGGAATTTTAGCTTTTCCCAAGCCAGGAATCATGCTCATTATTTTATCCATTGAACCGAGGGATTCCATTGATTCTAGTTGAGCTTGCAAGTCGCGAAGAGTAAATTTACCCTCTTGCAATTTCTTTTGCGCCTCCTCAATTTTATCTTTATCTACAACTGATTGGATTTTTTCCATTAATGTTTTCAAATCACCCATTCCCAGTAATCTTGACAAAAATGACTCTGAATCAAACGATTCTAAATCAGCTGGTTTCTCACCTGTCCCAATAAAAACAACTGGCGCCTTTACTTCAGCGCATGCTGTTAAAGCTCCTCCTGCTTTTGCAGTTGAATCCATTTTTGTAATTATGACGCCTGTGATATTAACTGCATCCTTAAAAGTCTGCGCCTGCTTTTTCGCAGTCTGCCCGACATCTGCGCTCATAACAAGAAAAGTTTCTGTAGGTTTTGCAAATTTTGAAATTTCTTTTATTTCTTTAACCAAGTCTAAAGAAAGTGCATCCCTGCCCGCAGTATCTACAATAACAAGATTATATTTTTTTAATTCTAGCTCAAATTCTTTCCAGATTTTTTTAGGGTCTGTTTCTCCTGGATTAACAAAAGCAGGAATATTTAATTTATCACAAATTTGTTTAAGCTGCTCTGCAGCTGCCGGGCGATGAACATCCAAACCAATTGCGCAGACTTTGCTTCCTCTTTTCGCATAATAAGAGGCTAATTTTGCCACGCTTGTCGTTTTACCGTTGCCATACAAACCAAGCATCAGCCAAACATTCTTCTTTTGCAGTTTAACTTCTCTGCTCTCACCCAATATTCTAATCAATTCATCATGAAGAAGTTTTATAATATGCTCTTTTTTCTCAATGCCCTTAATTCTTTCATCAAAAGCAGCTTCTCTTATTTTCTTGCTTATTTCAAGCACAAGCTGAACATTGACATCAGCTTCAATCAAAGCTCTCTGCAAGTCTTTAACTATTTGCTCAACTAAATTCTTATCCAAGAATATAGCATTGGCTATCTTATCAGTCGTCTTCTTTAACACACTCGAGAGCTTTTCTAACATAAAACACTAAGAAAACAAGAGGTTAATAAATTTGTGGTTTGTGAAAATTAAACTCCAAGCATCCATTTCCAAGCCGGAATGACTTTCAGGGTCTTATTATTTATTTTTATTTCTTCCTGCTGGTCAAGAGTTATTATTGTTCCTTCTTTTATATCGAACTTTTCTAAAGCACTAAGAAGCCCGCCTATTTCTCGTGCCCTATTTTTTTCATTGAGGCTGTAACAAACTTGTATCGCCTCTATGGTTTCTCTATTCTTTACTATAAAATCACATTCTTTATCAGCATCAGATCTATAATAAAAAATATTCTTATTCTCAATATCTTTTTGCCTGCGAAAAAGCTCGACGAAAACTACATTTTCAAAGATTCTGCCATAGTCTTCAGACTCCTTAGATAAAAATGTTATATAAGCAGTATCAAATAAATAAACTTTCGATTTGGATATTTCTCTTTTTTTGTGGGACTTAAAATATTGTTTAACATATCCTACAAGAAAAACATCTTCAAATGCCCTTATAATTCTATAGATATCTTCCAAGCTATATTTTATTTTATTAGATTTTAAGTGCTCTTCAAACTTTGATATGGAAAAAATATTTCCAAATAAATTCATAATGTAACTCATAGTTACTTCAACAAGGTCTATATTCTTAAGATTTAGTCTATCAACAAGATCCTTATATAATACAGAGTCTCTGTAATTGTTAATAATCTTATTTTTCAATTCCAATGAATCAGAAAGAACAATCTCTGGAAATCCCCCTTCTTTCATAAAGCAGTTAAAATGTTTTTTTATCTCAAAGATTTTATCTTTATACTCTAAGTTCTTTTCAATTTGTACTTTTTTTACTTTTAAATATTCGTTAAATGAAAAAGGGAGCATAAGATAGCCTATGGCTTTTCCTCTCAGGGCTGTTGCTATTTCCTTGCTTAAAAATCGGGAGTTTGAGCCTGTAATGAAAACCCCATTGTGCTCATTTAATAAAGAGACTATAAAATTTTCCCATCCTAAAACATTTTGTATTTCATCAAAATAGAAAATAAAATTTTTTGGGCCAAATAACTCTTTTGAGCATTCAGTTATCTCACTTAGATTGTCCTTCTTAATATTGTTAATAAGAGCATCCTCGAAATTTATTATTATAGAATCTTCTTTTTCTTTAGCTAATTTATATAAATAATAAGATTTTCCTGCTCTTCTTGGCCCAATTATTACTACTGCTTTATCGAACTTCATTTTCATAATCTCCAACTCTCGTTCATAGATAGTCTTAGGCAAATTTTCCTTGTATTTTATTATTGTTCTCTTTATTTCTTCTTTCATGCTTTTTAATAATAACGACAGTATATAAAGTTTACGCTTTTCCGTAAGAATAATAGATATTCTCTACGCTTTTCCGTAAGTAAGCGTTTACCTATTTGCTATCTTCTTCAGCACACTTGATAGTTTCTCCATCATGAAACTCTAAGAAAACCAGAGGTTAACGAGCTATGCCCAAAGCCTTCGCCGCACACTCCATAAAGGATTCTCATATCTTGCCGTATGCTTTGAAATTATTAAAGTTGTCGTTTTATCAAAGTGAATCCTCCTGTTTTTCAGCAAATTCTGCAACCCTCGAGCCATACTGAAGCACTCGGGATAGGACTACTTCATTATAAACTCTTCCAGTCCAAACTTCAATCCTGTTTGTTCTCTCTGATTTTCTAGAAATTCCAATCTGAAAAGGGTAGGAAGCGTAAGGTATATTGAGAGTTATTGTTATATCTTTTTTAAAAGAGCCGTTATTTTTATGAACTTGCGGCTCGTATCCTAAAGATTCTCCTGCCTGAACACAAGCACGTTCCAGCTTCTCTGGAGCAATTTCATTTCCAACACTAAGAATTAATCTTTTCTCATGGTCCTCATTTAATAAATCAAGCATATTGATGTATCACAATCTTTGTTTAAAAAATTGATTGTGATGCATGTGAAATGTCAAGAACTCCGGAATAAATTCCGGAGCGTGTTCGTTCAGGAATTCTTTCATGGAATTCCTGATGTCTTGAGCACGTCAGAAACGAAGTTTCTGAGCGCCTCGGAAACTAAAAGTTTCCTTAGCCTCGAAAATCCGTTTGCTACCTCCGAGCTAAAGCGGGAAGGTTGCGCAAACGGATTTTCTCAGTCTCAAAAACAAGATTAAGCTTTCTTATCAACAAATTGTATAGAACATCATCCCATTCCCAAATTCTTTAACACCATTTTCTTTGAAAAAACCTCTAAATTCTCATAATCTTGCCCTGTTCCCAAAAAATAAATTGGCTTTTTGGTAACCTGCGAAACTGATAATATAGCGCCTGCTTTTTCATCTACATCTGCTTTGCTCAATATAATTCCATCAATTCCAACTGCCTCCTTGAAAGTACGAGCCTGCTCAACCGCATCATTTCCTGTTATTGATTCGCCAACAAAAATTTTCAAATCAGGCTGGGAAACCCTGACAATTTTTTCCATTTCTTTAAGTAAATTTTCCTTAGTATACATTCTGCCAGCAGTATCTATCAAAACAACCTTGATCTTATTTTTCTTTGCATGCTGTATCGCATCAAAAACAACAGAAGCAGGATCTGAGCCATACTGGCTCGATATAACTTCAACCCCAACTTTATCCCCGTGCATCTTCAGCTGTTCAATTGAAGCTGCTCTAAAAGTATCTGCTGCGGCCATGATGCATGAAATTCCTTTCTTCTTCAGCAAATAAGCCAGCTTTGCAATTGTTGTTGTTTTTCCTGTTCCATTTACGCCAAAGAAAAGAATGACAAAAACTCCAGGGTGTTCTCTAATCTGCTTAAAAACATCCGGCGGCTCTATTAGCAATTTCAAAATTGAATCCTTAAGCGCCTGCAAAATTCGCGCCTCTGCTTCTGTTTTTTTCATCTGCTGACCAACAAGGTCAAAAGACAGGCTGTCTCGTATTTTATCAACTGCCTCTAAAGCAACATTATTTTCCAGAAGGGTGATTTCAAACTCTTGGAAAATTTCATCAAAATCTTCTTTTGTGAGCTTTGAAGTTGTTATTTTTTTAATAAGGCGAGTGAAAAAATTGCCTTCTTCTTTTTCTTCTTTCGCATCTTTTACCAGACTTTGCTTTTCAACTGGCATTTCTGCTTCTTTTATTATCTGCTCAACTTCATGCTTTGTTTCTTTTTCTTTTTTAGTTAAAGAAATTATTTTTTCAACTGTTTTTTTTTCAATCTTTTTCTCTTTCTCTTCAGTTTTCCCAGTGCTCTTAGCAGTTTTCTTCTTTTCCTTTTTAGGTTTTTTTTCTTTATTATCTTTTCCAAACCATGAGCCTATTTTTTTCTTTAAAAATTCAAACATAAAAATAATAGAATATGAATCTTTATAAATCTGATTTAATTTAAAAAGAGATGAAAGGAGTGCTTATAATTCTTGATGGATGCGCAGACGAGCCTTGCTACGCTTTGGGAGATAAAACTCCTTTAGAAGCTGCAAAAACTCCTAATTTAGATGTAATCGCTGCAAAATCAAAAATAGACAATTGTTATACAGTAAAACGAGGAATTATCCCTAATTCTCTCAACGGCACTCTTTCTTTGTTGGGATATAGTGCATCTGAAGTGGCTCGTGGTGCTATTGAAGCACTCGGACTCGGCGTCAAGTTAAAAAATGGGGATTTCGCATTTCGATGCAATTTTGGCACAATTGATAATTTAGACAAAAAAAAGGTCATAGACAGGCGGGCAGCAAGAACGTTAACAACCAAAGAAGCAAAGATTCTCGCAAAAGCAATTAATAATCAAGTCAGATTGCCGTTTAAATTTAAATTCTTATCATCTATTCAGCATCGTGCAGTTTTAGTAATCGAGGGCAATTTCTCAAAAAATATCACTGACATTGAAAAAGATGAAAAAACAGAAGCAGTTGAATTTTCAAAACCCCTTAACAACAGCGAAAGCGCCGAGCTCACCGCGCATGCGCTAAATAGTTTTGCCTGCCAGAGTTTTTCTATTCTAAACACACACCCTATAAACATAAAACGCATAAAAAGAGGATTATACCCTGCAAATTTCATTCTCTGCAGAGGCGCATCCAGCGGACCTGTAAAATTGAAAAAGATTAGAGGAAAATGGCTCTGTTTAGGATATATGCCTTTAGAAATAGGAATTGGCAGAGCAACTGGCATGGGGATTTATTCTTTCACATACCCAAAATTGCGGGATATTGACGTTTACAAAGTTCTTTATAAAGGATTGCAAAAAGCTATCAAAAACGCAATAAGAATGCTAAAAAAGAAAAAAGAAAAATATGATTATTTTTATATTCATTTCAAAGAACCTGATATTCCAGGTCATGACAACAAACCCTTTGATAAAGTCAAAATGATTGAAATATTGGATAAGGAATTTTTTTCATTTATTAGAAAATTCATAGGCAACTCTAAATTAGTAATAACCTGCGACCATACAACTTCCTGCAGAAAAAAATCTCATTCTGAACTGCCTGTTCCAGTATTAATTTATCCTCAAAAAGAAGAAAGCAAAAAAAGATTCACAGAAAACCAAAGCCTGCAGGGAAAGTGCTGGCTGGGAAAGAAGCTTTTAGAGGCAGAACTTTTTAGAAAATAGGATTAGACAAAGTAAATCTCCTGACTAAGAGCACAAAGCAGAAGACAAATGACTATCTCTTACGACAATTTACCCCTTAATATTTCCTGTTTCGACAGCTAAATTAAATTGTTTTCTAAATAATTCAAACATTTTAACTGAAGAGATTGGAACCTCTGAAGAAGTTCTTAATCTTTCTTCGAGCAAGTGCGCAGATGCAATATAATTGCCCCCCCCAGAATACCTTTCTATTTGCGTCGCATGCTCATCCATAAACACAACTAAATTAGAAATTTCCCCAAGTGCGAGCCCCAATCTCCCCGTCTTAAAATTAGGCTTTACTCTCTGTTCATACATTCTATTCATTAAATTAATAACTTCTTGGCCTTCCATTATAAAAGTGATCGCGCCAGGAATTGAACCTGGGACCTCTGCCTTTCTAATATCTATTATTATCAGAGCAGCGCTCTAACCAACTGAGCTACGCGATCTCAAAAAGGGCAATTACTGAAGATTTATAAAAGTTGCCTTATTCATATTATTATGAATTCCTTGAAAAAACTCATCTTAGTATTCATAGTTTTAGAAATACTCTTTTCAATTTTGCTTGCTTATTCATACTATTCAAATAAAATCATCTGTGCGCCCGGTTTTGACTGCGCAGACGTACAAAAATCACAATACAGCGAAATCTTCGGAATAAAGCTTCCAGTGATAGGCATTATTTCATTCACAGCACTTTGCATACTTTTTTTCTTCTCTCAAAAAAATGAAAAAATAGAATATCTTTTTATCACAGCAGCATTTATCGGTGCGCTTGGAGCAATCAGATTTCTTTACATCCAGTTCATCATTCTAAAGAAAATCTGCTCAAACTGCCTTGCAATAGACATTCTCGCAATAGCGATATTTATATTCGCCTTCTATGATTTTAAGAAAAGCAGCAGATATGCAACTCCTTAAATTAATGCACTGTTGGTTTAGTGGTAGAATGCTGGCTTCCCAAGCCGGCGACGCGGGTTCGATTCCCGCACAGTGCATAAAATTGTGCGGGAAGAATTCACTTCAATCTCGTAAGAGTTGAAGTTGCCGCGGACGAAGTCTGCGAAGTCTGCGAGCACCGCACAGTGCATAAAATTGTGCGGGAAGAATTCACTTCAA
>JBBSYR010000079.1:0-9323 GCA_038045165.1 Nanobdellota archaeon | reverse complement strand
CAATTCTTGATGGCCTCGAAAACCAAAGGTTTTCTCAGTCTCATGATAGATAATTCCTAAAACCTCGACTAATCGAAGGAATTATCTATATCTTTAAGTATAAATTTAATTTTGCCTTAAATTTTATTTCAAGCTTGTAGAAGCAGGAGAAATAAATATTATTGTATCCCCTCGCAGGAAAGTCAGACCGATGCTTTTTTTCACAGCGCCGCTTTCCATCTCTTTTGCATTGTCCAAAACCACATTTATATGGATGTCAAATGCCAAGAGGGTGCCAACAAATTGCTTCTCCCCTTTTAGCTGTACAAGAACTTCTTTTCCCTTCGATGCATTCAAAAGGTCAAGAGGTCTTTCTATTCCGTTTACCATATCTGCTTTGATTTTGTCGTGTATTTAAATCTATCGCTGATTTTAAAATAAATCATATTATACAATTGAAAAAACGATGTTAAAAAAACGATAGATATTTAATATCATAACAAATAATAATATGAGTATGAGGCTAAAATTTATCAGTTTTGGGTATTTTATTCTTTCTTTGTTATTGATGGCATTTGGAATGAGAAAATCTATTACAGGTGCAGTAATTAAGTTTGGCAGTAGCGGAGAGATGTCCCTCATTTCTTTGTTGGGATTTGTTTTTCTGTGCATTTCTTTAATTTTATTTGCTGCTGAAAAAACTTTGGATGCGATTATTATTCCAGGGCAGGCCATGCGAGGAGAATGAGAGAGAAATCAGTTCAAGCGGCAAAATATTATCATGAACACGGCGCGAGAGTAATTATTGCAAGTGGGGGGGAAACACCCTTGCTTGACCCCAAATATAAAAGTGAGGCAGAAATGATATGCAATACTCTTATTAAAGAGGGGGTTCCAAAGGATAAAATTATTTTAGACGAAGAATCAAAAGATAATGTGGGTAATATAGTTAATTCTTTAAGGCATGTGCATGGACACGATATAGGGATTGTTTCTTATCCAAAACATTTAGACAGATTTGAGCACATTATAGAAAAGGGGAAAGAAGAAGGGGTATTTGACAAAAATTTGAGAGTGCATAGAATTGAAACTAATCAAAGTTTAGCAGAGAGACTTTATGAAATTCCTGCTGGAATAATCACAAAAAGAAGCTTAAGAAAAGGAGTAAACTCTGCTAAGATTCCTGAAGGATTGATGAAGAAAGTTGCCAATTACCTAATGAAAAAATTTTCTTAGAACATCTGCATTGCCTTGATTGCATAGTCTAAAAATAAAAAGATATTTAAACTAACTTTTTGCAGTAGTTTTATGAATCACGGAAGAAAGATAACCGGTGGCAAATATCATTCCTTACGAAAGATGAAGCTATTTGAAAGACCCAAGCAGGAAAGAATAGTTGTGCTTGGCGAAACAAAAAGAAAAATGCTCAGAACTCGAGGAGGAAATACAAAAACTATCCTTTTAAAAACAAATATTATGAACCTGAATATTAAAGGAAAAGTTCAAAAAGCAGAAATTAAGAATGTCGAAGAAACTCCCCAAAATAAATTCTTTGCCAGGCAGAATAGGCTGATGAAAGGAGTAATTGTAGATACTTCTCTAGGGAAAGCAAGAATAACTAACAGACCAAGCCAAGAAGGATGCGTTAATGCAGCGCTCATTGAAGTAAAGTGAATTTCTATGTCAAGATAAGAAGTATTAGAAGACAAAACTGATTATTATCTTCTACAACGATTTGCCCTTTAGGCATCAACTGAATGTTTTACATTATTGTAATCCTTGCATTGCCTTATACTGTTGGCAAGACAATGAGTATTATAAAAAATTCAATTATGCAAGATTTTTATTCCACACAACTTGCAGCAAACTTGCAGCAAGTAATTATTAATGAGGCGGAAGAAGAATTGAAAGAAGAAAAGAAAAACAGCGAATATGAATACAAAGTAAACAGAAATTTATCTTCAGGATTTATGAAAGACAGATTAATTGAGCTTATTTTTACTAAAGACAATAATGAGCAGGAAAAGAAATTTGATGAATTAAAAAGATTGTTTAAAATAAATCCAACCCCAATAAGGAAAGGAAGAAGTTTTCCAAGAGTTTATCATAAGACAAGAAAAAAATTTTATATAAAAAAGAAAAGGGCGATTTGACATTACTTATTTTTTTAAGGAAATATTTAGCTTTGCTTTTTTAATTTTGATGGATTTTTATGATTTTCAGAAATATTTTTATTTAAGAATATCTGATTTTTTATTTATTTGCTAGATTTTCTCATCGAGAAAATCCTTAACTTAATGGAATTGGGCGGGTGGGGGCGAGCAAGTTCACGAAAGTAGCGAATAATAACGATGAGTGGGCTTGTGAGGGTGGGTTATCTTCGGAATTACTTCAGAAAGCTAAGTAGACAACAGCACCATTAACCTTATAAATTTCTCTTTCCTTGTATAAAAATGGAGATAAAGGGAGTTAAGATTGAATTTTTGGGGCATTCCGGGTTTCTTATCACAAATGGAGGGGGAAAGAGAATTGCTATAGACCCATATAATGTATCTGAAGGGGTGCAGCCAGTTGATTTAATTTTAGTTACGCACAGCCACAACGACCATTGCAGCATAAAAGATATTCAAAAATTATCAAGAAAAGGCACAACGATTATAATTCCAGCTGATGTTCAAAGCAAGATTACAAGAGTTGAAAATGTTGAGATGCAGGTTATTGAAGCAGGAGATGAAGTTAATTTCAAAAATGTAAAAATTGAGGCTGTGCCTGCTTATAATGTTGACAAGGATTTTCACACGAAGGCAGATTGTTGGGTGGGATATCTTATTAAATTGGAAGAAGTTATAATCTATCATGCGGGAGATACAGACCGAATTCCTGAAATGGAAAAATTGACTGGCTACGGCAAGCAGGGAAATGAGTTTATTGCCTTGTTGCCCGTCTCTGGAACTTATGTCATGACTGCAGAAGAAGCAGCAGAGGTTGCATCTTTGTTAAACCCTGGAGTTGCTATTCCTATGCATTATGGCGCCGGAGTTTGCGGAACAATTGAAGATGCGCAGAGATTTGTAAAATTATGCGCTGATGCTGGCTTGCATGCAGAGATTTTAGAGAAGATTTAGTTTATTTGTGCTTCAGTGTTTCTTCAAGAAAACTCGCTGCACGATTTTTTTCTAAGCAGAATGTTGCGCTGTATTCAAATCCTTTTTTCATTAATTGTTCATCAGACGTATAAAGAATTCTTATTGGCGCGCAGGATTTAACTGCTTCAAGCACTCTAAAACCTGTTTTGTAATCTCTATTCCAATCTGCATCTTCCCAATTTAAATCTATAATTAACGCATCGTAATTCCCTTCTCTTGCTTTTGCTATGAAATCTTCTATTTTATTTGCAAAGTTAAAGTCTGCAAGATGCCCATAGCCTCTTAAAAAAGATTTTTGAGGCAAGCTTCCAATTACTCCGATTTGGTCGTCTCCAACTAATACTCTTAGCTTTTTTTGTTCTGTTTTTTCCATTTTTTAGTTTAACTGTGCTTGCAGAGTTTGCAGTTCTCTGGCGTATTCCTGCACTGTCGCAGAATTCACTCTTATTCCAGCTGCTCTGCAGTTTAAGGCTAGTTTTGCATATTTTTGCCTAAGTTCTGCAATCTTTACTTTTATTTTTGTTTCTTGGTTTTCCATTTTGTTCTCCTTTCAATTGTTGTATTTCCGAAGTGTATTCTGGATGTAGTTTCTGAAGGCTTGGGCGTAGTGTTTGCTGCTCAGCCCTTTTTCTATGTGCGCTTCCCCTGGGAAGCAGCTTCCGTTTCTCTGCGCTTTCCAGTAGGCTAGAGCTACGAACTCCTCCAGTTTTTCTTCTTCTTTGCGCCTCAATCCTCTAGTGTTTAAGCTCACCCTCTGCATATGGTTCTGCAGGGTTAGCCCTTGTCTGTAGGTTACTCCTGTTATTCCGCCCAGTAGAGTGTCTACTTCTCTTATGGCTTCTAGAGGGTTGATTTGCCCTAGGTACATTCTATCCAGCGTTGGTTTTAGGTCTGTTTTGTGTGCTGTCATCAAAATTTCTTAGAAAAATAACTATTTATTATTGTGTTGTAGATTTTTCTACAACAGATGTTTAATTAGTATTATTTCTATAATTTTCTGATGATAAAACAAATAGAGCAACTGACAAATGAACAGGTAAAAGAAATGGAAGAAAAAGGTTTAATAGAATATAAAATAAGCGCTACTCTTAGCGGACCAGAATGGGCGTTTAATGCAAGAGATTATGAAAATACAGTAATTAATGCTACTGATAAAAATATTATGCAGATTTCTGATTATTTTGAAGTAACAAGTCATGAAAATGGAATGAAGGTTGTTCCTTATGAAACAGCGAAAGGTGGAGCTATGCGAGTTCATTCAATATTTGTCAATTATTTTGCAAAGAAAAACGAGCACGACGCAATGAAGCAACCTGAGAGGGAAACAATAGGAGGAAAAACATGAAAGAAAAACAAGTTTGGGAGCATATAAATAGAAAATATAAAGACGGCAAAGAAAAATCCACCTTTCTATACGAAGTCTTTTATAATCGGAATAGATTAATTAGTCCCGAAACCTATAGCACTATATGCGATGTTCTAAACACTCCCATTTGCACAGGAGTTATTTTTGGACAGCTTGCTAATCAGATTGCAGAAAGGACACAGAAAGAAAGAAAAGAAAGAGAAAAACTGACGCTAGAGAGAAAACAAGAAGATTTAGAAAACGCCAAAAGATTTTTAGACAGCCTTCGGGGAAGATTCGGCAAAGGCCAGATTGAAAGAACACCTTTTTGTGCTACTTACATAAAAGAAAAAATCTTGATGGTTAGTATGCTGGAAGATGGATCTTTACTTGAAAGATTAGTTGAAGCATTTTCAGAAGCAGTGAAATACAATCCGTTTTGCAAGTATACCGACTTAGGCGGGATGAAAACCTATGAATGGGACAAGAGAAATCCCGATAAAAGGTACGCTGCGCTGAGAAGGGAAGGGAAAGAAGATTTAATTAGACTTGACAGATAGAATTTAGAAGAAGGTAAATTAAACTTCAGACAGCAGAACATATTGCTTAAACTCAAAGCATCAATCTATAAATTATCATTTATCAAATTTACTTATAAACTTTTGATCTTCTATCAACCTTAGCGATAAGAACTATTTTATCTTCTTCATTCACTAGATATAAAACTCTAAAATCTCCTATTCTATAACGAAAAATCTTTTCTCCGTCATTATCTCTACCTATAAACTTTGAATCACTTGGAACAGGATTATTTTCTAATCTTCTTAAGGCATCTTCAATTCTTTCTTTAATATGTGCATCAAGCTTATCAAGAAATCTTTGAGCATTCTGGGAAATCTCCACAAAATACATAATATTATAGCCTCTTTGTTTTTCCTTCTCCCAAATCTTTTTTAGCTTCTCGAACAGAGGATAAATCCTCTTCTGTTAAAGTAACATCATTAATATGCTCTTTTACATAATTCATATCATTCTGAAGCCTCACTAATCTCATTAATATTTCATTTGCATCAATCTTTAATTCTTTTGATTCCATATCCTGTTATAAAACAGATAATATATAAGTTTTTTGATTATTACTCTGTTGTAGAATATTCTACAACATTATTCTATAATCCTTTTTTTATATAAAATTACATGGAGCACGACGCAATGAAGCAACCTGAGAGGGAAACAATAGGAGGAAAAACATGAAAACAATAGTTGAAGAATTAAACTTCGGTGAAGAGATTGTAAAAGCCGATAATGAAAAAGATAACGCAGAAAAAAATATGAGGGATAGAGTCTCAAATAAAATAAGATCTTTTTCAGAAAAATATTCGGTTAGGCATACAATAACCCGAGGAGTTTATACACCGACAAGTCAAGACGATAGAATAAGTCAAAATTTGATACACTATAGAGAGAATAATGGTTTGATTTCACCATTTTTTGGAGTTTTTTCTAATAGATGGTGTTATTGCGGATGCGGCGCAGGAGGACTTTCGATTGCAGTTTTAGACCTTGAAAATAGAGACGCTTTAAGAGAAGTTGTTAAAAAAGTAAGGATAGCTAGCTTTAGACCTGAACAAGCGTGGATTGAGATAGATAAAAGTTATAAGCACTTTACGGCAAAGAATAAGCTCTTTGAGATTGAAACGATCAGGCATGGAGTTAACGGAGAAAGGTCATCGCCAATTGGTGGGAAATTATCTGGTAGAGATATATCATACCCTCTTGGATTAATGCTTATTAATATGCTAAAATAAATTTGTAGTTCAAAAGTCTACAACAGAAAGAAAGGCTTAAATAGCAAAGCGCCTTGCTAAAAAACAAGATGGCAGAAGTAGAAAAAACTCTTGAAAAAATAGGCCTCTCACCAAATGAAATCAAAGTATATTTGACTCTCAATGACCATGGCTCATGCAAAGCAGGCAGAATTTCTAAACTTGCAAAAATTGATCGGAGCAGCGCTTATAATGCTATTAAGTTGTTGCAAGAAAAAGGATTTGTAAGCTATGCAATGATAGGAAAAGTAAAATGGTTTCAAGCAGCAGGACCACGAAGGATTCTTGAATATCTTAAAGAGCAAGAAGAAGATGTCGAAAGTATTTTGCCGAATCTGCAGGAAAGGCATAAAAGAAAAAAAATTGAAGGCCAAGTTAGATTATTCAAAGGAATAAAAGGCGTTAAATCTGTTTTTCTTGATATAATTAGAACTGGAAAAGACAATTATGTTTTTGGAAGCGAAGGCCAATTTTCTGAAATAATGCCTGAATTTGCATATCAATTTGATAGGATGAAAAAAGAAAAAGGCATTAAAACGCAATTAATTTTAAGAAAAGGAAGAAAAGAACTTGATAAAAAGACATCAGCACATCGTTATCTTCCAAATATCTCTGAAAGTCCTGCTGTAACAAATATTTATGGAGATAAAGTTGCGATTATCATCTGGACAGATGAGCCTGAGGGAATTATCATTGAGAATGCTGCAGCTGCCAAAGCATATAAAAGTTATTTTGATTTTATGTGGAAGAATAGCAAATAGAATTAAAAACATAAAATGAGAAAATTAACATTAGCAATAGTAAAACCAGATGGAGTGAAAAAAAAGGTTTATCGGAGAGTGTATTAAAAGAATTGAGAATGAGGAATTGGACATATTAGAAATAAAAGTTGTTAAATTCAATAAAAAAAGAGCCACAATTTCACTTATCACAAAACCCTTCGGGTTTTAACCTCGGCTTGAAAGCCGAGGTTTGTTTGCGGTTTTGTGAGGCCAAATAAATCCTCTGCTAAAATTAACCCCTGCCTAAAGGCAGAGGATTTCTCTTTAGGATTAAGAATTATTTTGACCTCCTCAGCGTCAATAGACCTGTCACTAAAAGGATTTTTAGCTAAACAAATACATCTTTTTATTCCGCCGCGCCCAAGAGAGATAGCTTCTCTTGCGACATACCAACGAATCTAAGACTCGTTTAACTTTTTGATTACTCTAAGAATTTGTTGACCATCCACTTTTTTCATAAAATGTCAAGAACTCCGGAATAAATTCCGGAGCGTGCTCGGAGTCGTCAAGAATTTATGTTCTTGAGCGCACTCAGGAATTCCATAAAAGAATTCCTGATGTCTTGAACACCTAAAAAATCCTTCGGATTTTTAGAGCCTCGGAAACTTTCAGTTTCCTCAGCCTCAAAAATTAAGTTTGCTTCATCAAAAACAAGGTTTTTGAATGCATGAGAATTTTCAATTCTCGTTGTCTCTCGAACTAAAGTAGGGAGTTTGCGCAAACTTAATTTTCTTAGTATTAAAGTAAGAAGAGTGTATAAAAGTTCACTTTATTTTGTCAAAGACCCTTATTCAGCGTGTCTGATTGCTGTTATTAATCATCACAATCCTTTTAAATGAAGAAGGCTTGTTTGTAAAATGGCTGATAATTATTTGCAGTTAGTTGAGCGGATTTCCAAGGCCGCTGGTTTAACTCTTGAAGAAATAGAAAGGAAAATCGAGGGGAAGAGGGCGAAACTTTCAGGCCTGGTTTCAAAAGAAGGGGCTGCGCAGATAGTTGCTGCAGAACTTGGAATTAATTTTGATAAAGAGAGGATGAAAATCTCCGAGTTAGTTCATGGGATGAAGAGAGCAAATATCGTAGGCAAAGTAGTCAGCATTTCACCTATAAGGTCTTATCAGAAAGGGGAGCGAGAAGGGAAAGTCTGCAATCTTTTTGTGGCTGACGAGAGCTCCAATGCTAAAACTGTGCTTTGGGACACAAATCATATTTTTTTGATTGAGTCTGGAAAAATAAAGGTTGGAGATATTGTTGAGATTTATAATGGAAATGTAAGAAATGGAGAAATTCATCTGTCGTCTTTTTCCGATATTAAATTGAGCAACGAGAAACTAGGAGAGGTTGTTATTAAAAAAGTTTTTGAAAGCTGCAAGATAAGCGAAGCAAAAGCAGGGCAGAGCTTGAGAACACGGGCGGTTATTGTGCAGGTTTTTGAGCCGAGATATTTTGAGGTTTGTCCTGAATGCGGAAAAAGGGCTATTGAAGGAGAGTGCAAAATTCATGGAAAAGTTGAAGCAAAAAAGAGAGCTTTGATGAATATTGTGCTGGATGACGGGAGTGAAACAATAAGGAGCGTTCTTTTTGGAGAGCAGATAAACAATCTTGGATTGAGTGATGAAGAGATATTTTCTCTTGAAAAGTTTAATGAGGTCAAGAACAAATTTTTTGGGGAAGAGAAATACTTTTTAGGAAATGTTAGGAGCAACATGCTTTATAACACAATTGAATTTAATATTGAGCAGATAGAAGAAGTTAATACTGATGTTTTGATTAAGGAATTGGAAGCGAAGATGCAAGTGAGTTGAAAGTATTAACCTAATTTAGTGTCCTGAAATAAGGGTGCAGTCCAGAATATAAACCAACCATATTTATAAACTCCAGACGTATGGATATCAGCATGGAAAACTCTAGGGTTCTCAGATAACACTGCTTTTCGCTGGCCGTCATCTAATCTCGCAAGAATTGAAGGATCTTTTAATTTTGGCTTTTCTTTGACTTTTACCAAACCTTTCTTTCTTTTAGGTTGAATGACAGGTTTTTCTACAATCTTTTGGATTTGGTGGCTCTTATTGCTCTTGATCTTTTTGAGGAAACTCTTAAACCATCCCATACACAAGCTATTAACCTTGAGGTTTTAATCATTTCTATATATCTTGACTTCGCCATCTGGCTATCGCTAAATCTGTAAACCTCTAAGTTCTGCCAGTTGGATTTTTTATATCCAATCTGGCGGTTTTTCGCTGAA
>JBBSYR010000078.1:0-5859 GCA_038045165.1 Nanobdellota archaeon | reverse complement strand
TAATAACTGGTCTTTATATGATGCCCAACATGTTGTAATGAAACCAAAGAACATGTCCCCAGAAGAATTACAAGAGGGTCATCATTGGGCTTGGAAACAAACATATTCTTTTTCAAATATTTTTAAAAGAATGATTGGAGCAAGAATTCTTCCACACGTTGTAATACCTGCAAATATTGCATATCACTTGTATGCTGAAAGATTACCAAATTTCGATACAGACACTATGAACGCTACTGATTTTACTGGAATCCCTGATATTTTATAAAATGAAAATAACTTTAATACAACCCTCAATCGGAAAACACAAAGAAGAAACTTATCCAAGGTCATGGAGCATGTATCCTCTTAATTTAGCAGTAATAGCTGGACTAACTACCAAAGAAAAAGAAATATCTTTCTGTGATGATAGATTTGAAGATATTCCTTATGAAATTGCTACTGATTTAGTTGCAATGCCAGTTGAGACGTATACTGCAAAAAGAACATATGCCATAGCTGATCAATTTAGAGAAAAAGGAATCCCCGTAGTTTTAGGTGGAATGCATGCTACTTTATTACCTGAAGAAGCAAAACAACATGCAGATTCTGTCATTATGGGTGATGCTGAACCAGTTTGGAAAACAGTTCTAGAAGATTTAGAAAATAGATCCTTGAAAAGTAGTTATCATATTAACCCAACCGGAAAGAAATTAGAAAAAGTTTCAATAAACAGGGGAATTTTTGAAGGAAGAAAGTATCTTCCACTAGGATTAATAGAAACAGGAAGAGGATGTTATTTTGATTGTGATTTCTGTGCAGTCACTGCTATGCATCAAAGAACATATAGGGCAAAACCTATTGAAGACATTGTAAGAGAAATTGAAGAAACTCAAAACAGAAATATTTATTTTGTTGATGATAACTTTGTTTCAGATTTTAAAAGAACAAAAGAATTATGTGCTGCTATAACTCCTTTAGGAATAAGATGGATAAGTCAGGGAAGTGTTAACATGGCTGATGATCCCAAATTATTATCTGCTTTAGAAAGAAGCGGATGTTTCAATATGCTTATCGGTTTTGAATCTTTGAATCCTGAAGCATTAAAAGCTATGGGAAAAAGTTGGGCTTCTTCAAAAAGAGGTTATAGCGAGTCAATGAAAAGAATTAGAGATCATGGAATAACTGTATATGCTACTTTTGTTTTTGGTTATGATACAGATACTAAAGATGATTTCAAAAGAACATTAGATTTTGCAATAGAACAAAAATTTGCTATTACAGCATTTAATCATCTTGTTCCATTTCCAGGAACCACACTTTATAGAAGATTGGAAGGAGAAGGAAGATTACTTTATGATACTTGGTGGTTAAGAGATAACGGTAAGTTCGGAGAAGTAGTTTTCCAACCTAAAAATATGTCTCCAGAAGAATTAGCTGAAAATTGTTATAAATGTAGGGAAGGATTTTATGGATATAGTTCAATAGCAAAAAGACTTCTTGACTTTAAAGCTAATTCAAGAAATCTCACAAGTGCAGGTTATCTTGCATGGGTTAATTTATTTTCTAAACATGAAGCAAAGAAGAGGCAAGGTTGGCCAATAGGAGACGCAAGATAAAATGGCTAATTTCAGAGTAGAATTAGCAAGTAGAGAAGACGATGCAGATTTAAGGAGAATTCTTAGAGAAAATCCTATGGGGGGTTCAATTTCTCTTACTCTAAGAAAAGAACCTTCATTTTTTGATGATTTATCTGTTGAAGGAAATTTTAATCAGGTTGTTGCAGCAAGAGAAGTTGAAAGTCGAAGAGTTGTTGGCTTTGGAGTTCGATCTATTAAACCAGCATTTGTAAACGGAGAAAAAGTAGATATAGGGTATCTTGGATGTTTACGATTGGATAAACAGTTTAGAGGAACTACTTTAGTTCCAAGAGGGTATAAGTTGTTTTCAGAATTACATAAAGATGACAGAGCACCATTTTATCTTACAACTATTGTAGACGATAATCAATATGCAAAGAATATACTGGCTTCAAACAGAATGGGTATGCCAAACTACAATGATTTTGGTGCATATCACACTTATGTAATCCCTGTTAAAAGAGAAAAATCTTCAGATAGCAAAAAAAATATTATTCAAGCCAACGAAGGGCATATTGAAGATATAAGTAGATTTATTAATCAAGAAGGAAGAAAAAAACAATTTTATCCTGCATATTCAGAAAAAGATTTAACAGATGTTGCTGGTCTCTTAAGAGGTTTAAACATTGAAGATATTATCTTACATTTTGATGGAGCTGATATTGATGGAGTCATGGCTTCCTGGAACCAAAGTTCTTTCAGACAAACAGTAGTAGAAGGATATTCAGGGATTCTAAAATATGTTCGACCAATTATAAATTTTGTTGGTAGAATTAAAGGAAATTTACCTTATCTCCCTCAAGAAGGTCAGCAAATAAATTATAATTGTGCATCTTTAATTACTACCAAAGATAATGATCCACATGTCTTTGATGAATTAATAACCTCTACTAAAAATAGATTAAATGAATCTCAAACTCCCTTGTTGATGTTGGGTTTACATTCTCAAGATAGTTTAGGGCATGTTGCAAAAAGACATTCGGTAATGAGATTCCCAACAAGATTATATGTTGTTACTTGGCAAGACGGAGAAAAAGAGTATCAACAATTAGATGGGAGGACACCATATTTGGAATTAGGAAGTTTATAAAATGTTTAACTCAAAATTAACTGGGAAAGTGGTATCTGTTCGTGAATTATCTAGTCTAGAAAGAGAAAGAATGTTTGAACTAATGAATGGAAATTATGATAGTGTAAAAAAGGAAACTTTTGAAAAAGACCTGGCTGAAAAATCAGATGTTATCTTATTAAGAGATAATAAAGATCAACAAATACAAGGATTTTCTACTCTTATGATTTTAGAAGAATTAGTAAGAGGAGATATAACAAGGGCACTTTTTTCAGGAGATACTATTATTGATAAAACATATTGGGGAGATACTCAGCTTGAACATCATTGGGGGAGATATGCATTTTCATTAATTGATAAAAATCCCGAAATTCCTTTATTTTGGTTTTTGATGTCCAAAGGTTATAAAACATATAAATTCCTTCCAGTTTTCTTTAATGAATTTTACCCCCGATATGATAAGCCTACTCCAACATATGAGCAAGAGGTTCTTGATACTTTTGCAAGAAAGAAATTTCCATTAAATTATGATCCTAAAACAGGATTGGTTGTATTTGAAGGTCAGAAAGATAGACTAAAACAAGGAGTAGCAGATATTGACGAAAGAAGAATGAGAGATCCACACGTGAAATACTTCATTGAGAGAAATCCTCATTGGCAACAAGGAGATGAACTTTGTTGTATAATGCCATTAAGAAAAGATAATTTTAATAGGATGGCTTTAAGAATAATTGGAAGTAACAAGTTAAGATAGTTACAACAAACGGCTTACAAGGTTATGAAAGAGTTTTAAAGAAAAGCTTTGGACTTAAAACTCATTGGAATCATAAAAGTCCGATCATTCATAATGTAGTTATAGCATCTGAAAGGGGGTTTAACCACAAAATAGAAAGACTGCATAACACAATCAGAGACAGAACAAAGATAATGCGTGGTTTTCATGGAAGTTTAGAAAGTGCAAGAGCCATTATGAAGAGCATGGAAATCTACTATAACTTTGTCAGAAAACATCAAGGAATAGAAGGCAAAACACCATCAGAAGAAGCTATTCCTGAATTGTGTTTAAGCACAAACCTTAATTTTTTTATTCAATTTAGCACCTGTAGATGCAAAAATGCAAAGATATAGATATATTTAAAAAATCACTTTCTCTCACTTTAATATGAGAATAATTACTTTGCATTGCGACTACATAAAATTCAAGCCGCTAAAAAAAGCAATAAAAAATCCAGAAGAGATTTCAGAAGAACGCAAAAAAGAGATAGAAGTCAAAGACCCTCTTGTAGTTTTAACTGCTATTGAAAAAGGGGACAATAACGAAACAATTAAGCAGCTAATTGCTTCTGTGAAAAAAACTGCTGATGATATCAAGGCAAAGAAAATTGTTCTTTATCCTTATGCCCATTTGTCCTCAAATTTATCTGACCCAGACACTGCTTTAGAGTATTTAACAGAAGCAGAGCACATTCTCGCAAAAGAAGGTTTCCAAGTCATAAGGGCACCCTTCGGATATTACAAAGAATTTGAGCTGAAATGCAAAGGCCATCCTCTTTCTGAATTAAGCAAAGAATTCAAGGCAGAAGGCACAGAGCCTTTAAGACTGCGGGAAGTTAAGGAAGAAATTAAAGCCCTTGATGAAAAAGAAGAAACATACGACAACAAAATAAAAGCAAAAGGAAAAGATAGTTATCTAATTCTTACTCATGATGGAAAAGAGTTTGAAGTCAAAGATTACAAATTCACGAAAGAGGATGATGACTTCAAGATGCTCGTCGAAAAAGAAGCTTTAAAAATAGGACTTAAAGGAGGCAAGGAGCCAGGTTTCATCAAGTACGCAAATCAATTTCAAATAGAATGGGAACCAATGTCTGATAAAGGAAATATGAGATATGGTCCAGAAGGAACTTTAATGTTTAATTTAGTTGAAGAATATGCTGAAAATATTGCAAATTCCCTAGGAATTCCAGTTTATTCAGTTAAAGGAACAAATATGTTCAATCTAAAAGAGCCAGCAGTAAAAGAACATGCAAACTTATTTGGCGATAGGCTTTATTCGCTCAATATAGATAAGAATTCTTTTGTTTTAAGATATGCTGCTTGTCATCAACAATTTGCTATGATTAAAGATTGGAACTTAAGCTACAAAAACTTGCCTTTCGGTGCTTTAGAAAATGCTGATTCTTACAGATATGAACAAGCAGGAGAGCTTTTGCTCGCATTTAGAACAAGAAGAATGGATATGCCTGACTTGCATGTCTTTTGCAAAAACTTCGAAGAATCAAAAGAATGGTTCACTAAAATTCATGACAAAATTTACGAACAAGTTTATAAAATCGAGCGCGATTACGAAATATTATTTAATTTCTCTTCTAGAGCGCATTATGAGAATAACAAAGAGTGGGTTTTGAATCTACTGAAAAAACAAAAGAAAAATGCGCTTTTGCACTTTTATCCAGAAGGCATAAATTATTACTGGACTTTTAACATAGAATACATGATAATCGATGAATTAAAAAGACCTAGAGAAATTGCAACTGTTCAGATAGATATTGGCAATGCAAAAAGGTTTGGTATCAAATTTAAAGATAATAACAATAATGAAATCTTTCCAGTCATTCTTCATACGGCTACAATCGGCACAATTGGAAGATATTTATTTTCCGTATTAGACACGGTGGTTCAAAATGAGCTTAAAGGAAAGAAAGCTGAACTGCCATACTGGCTTTCTCCAACACAGGCAAGAATTCTTCCAGTAAGTGATAAATTCAATGAACATGCAATAAAACTAGCTGAAAAACTGAATGCACAAAGAATAAGAACTGATGTCGAAGACAGAGGTTTCTCTTTGCCTAAGAAAGTCTCAAGTGCCGAGATTAATTGGGTGCCGTATATAATTGTTTTAGGTGAAAAAGAAGTTCAAAGCAAAAAACTTGCTGTTCGAATCAGGCAGACAGGAAAAATTGAAAATCTAACAGAAGAAGAATTAGTTCAAAAGCTAAAAAACGTACAGGGAGACATGCCATGGCAACCAATTGCTTTACCAGTCTTAGTAAGCAAGAGACCTTTATTTAGATAGATTTATATATTTGTTTTCTTTAAGAATAATACGGAGTGAACAGTAGATTGAACTAATGCAATCTATTTTTTACCTTTTTCATATTCGGTAAAAAC
>JBBSYR010000077.1:0-10600 GCA_038045165.1 Nanobdellota archaeon | reverse complement strand
GTGATAATTATGTCTTTGCTAAGACTTTTTGGATACAAAAAAAAGACTAACTTTTTAGCTGGCTCAAGTTTGGCGCAGATAAGCGAATTTTCTCTGATTCTTGCTCTGCTGGGATTTAATCTTGGACATTTAAACCAAGAGGCTATGAATCTTGCGATATTGATTTCATTAATCACGATTGGATTGAGCAGCTATAGTATTTATTATTCAAGGCAGATATTCAATAAAATCTCCAAACTACTCTTTTTATTTGAAGGAAAACAATCTAAACTTGAAAAAGAGAATATTGAAAATTTTGATGTGGTGCTCTTAGGATATCATAGAATAGGGCATAAAATTTTAAGAGCGGTGAAAAAACTTGGCTTGCCTTTTGTAGTAGTGGACTATAACCCAAAAGTCATTATTGCCTTGAATAAAGAGGGAATAAATTGCATTTATGGAGATGCAGAAGATAAGAGTTTTTTAAGCGAGATTGGCATAAAAAAAGCGAAGCTTGTCATTTCTACAATTCCTGATGAGCCTGTGAATAAGTCTATCTTAGAGTATCTTAAAAGAGAAAATTCGAAGTCTGTTTTTATTGCAACAGTTGAGCATTCAAAAAGCGCGCTGGATTTATATGAGGCAGGTGCAGATTATGTAATTATGCCTTATCATCTTGGCGGAGAATATGCAGCGCATATGATTGAAAAGTTTAAGGTGAATAAAAAAGAATACGGGCATATCAGAAAACATCATGTTTCAGAGCTGATTAAGGGCAAGAAAAATTCGAATTATCGGTGATATTAAAGCTTAAATACAGGATATAATTAATAAAAGCATGATAGACATAAAGCTAATAAGAGAAAATCCTGAATTAGTGAAAGAGAACATAAAAAAGAAGTTTCAGAATGATAAGCTTAAGCTTGTAGATGAAGTAAAAAAGAAAGATGAAGAGTGGCGCAAATTGAAAGCGCAGGCTGATGCTTTGAGAGCTGAAAGAAACAAAGTTTCTAAGGAAATTAATGATGCAAAGAAAGCAGGAAAGAAAACAGATATTTTAATGAAAAAAGCACAGGAAATTCCTGAACAGATAGCTAAGATTGAAAACAATATGAACAATCTTGAACAAGAAATTAGCACTCTGATGCTTAAAATTCCCAACCAGATATCTAAATTTACTCCTAAAGGGAAAGACGCTAGTGAAAATATGGAATTAAAAAAGTGGGGAAAGATATCTAAATTTAATTTTCCTATCAAAAATCATGTAGAATTAGCTGAAAATTTAGGTATTGCTGATTTTGATGCTTCTGCTAATGCATCTGGGAATGGGTTTTATTATCTTAAAGGAGAACTTGCTTTATTAAATCAAGCTTTGATAAGATTTGCCATAGACTTTATGGCTAAAAAAGGATATACTTACATTGAGCCGCCTTTGATGTTAAATGAAAAGGCGATTTATGCTTCTATGGATAAAACAGCAATCGAGCAATCTGTTTATTCTATAAAGGGGGAAGACTTGAATCTTATTGGCACTGCCGAGCAATCCATTTTAGCTATGCACTCTAATGAGACCATTCCTGAATGGGAATTGCCCAAAAAATATTTTGCATATTCTATGTGCTTCAGAAAAGAGGTCGGAGCCCATGGAATAAATGAGAAGGGTTTGTGGAGAACTCACCAATTCAATAAAGTTGAGCAATTTATTTTCTCTAAACCTGAAGATTCAGAGAAAATCTATGATGAATTGCTGAAGAACTCTGAAGAAATTTTACAAACCCTTAAACTTCCTTATAGAGTTCTTGAATTATGCGCTGGAGATCTAGCTGATTGGAAGTTTAGATCTGCAGATCTTGAAGTTTGGAGACCAACTACTAATCTTTATGGGGAATTAATGTCTTTATCTAATTGCACAGATTATCAAGCAAGAAAATTAGGAATAAAATGTGTTGACAAGCAAGGCAATAAGAGGGTCCTGCATACTTTGAATAATACTGCCCTGGCCACTTCGCGTGCAATGGTAGCAATATTAGAAAATTTTCAGCAGAAAGACGGTACAATAAAAATACCTGATGTCCTTGTGCCTTATATGCGGGGCATTAAAGTTATAGGAAAAAAGGATGGGGCTGGGAAGAAAAGCAACGCCAAAGATAAGGCAAAAGTTAAGGGATACTAAGAGGATTAAAGAGATAAGAGGGAGGGTTTTTTTAGAAAAAGCAAAGAATTTGCAAAAAATAAGTAATTCAAATTTGTTAATAAATACTACAAAGTAGTAACAAAAACGAAAGATTTAAATAGCAGTAAAATATAAATATTTCATGGAAAATCTGAAAGAATTAATGCTATCTAGAGCTACAAGTTGGGGAGAAAGGATGAAAATAAAATGGAACGGAGCTCCAGCAACTTATTTATGCAGAGAGTTAAAGGACTTCTTACAACATCGAGAGCAGATGCGCATAGGAGAAACATTACTATTACCTAAATTGACCTATTTTACCTCAGACACTCGAGAAGATGGTTCTGGAATACCTGTAAATCTAAATGATGATACTGCTGAAACCGAAGCTATAGCAAGATACTTATGTATTAATCACCAAGAGGGTAGATTCATGCAAGACTGCGTCCCAGAACTCATGGGAGGCCAAACTCTTTATCTCCCAATTCTAACGAATGGTTTTCAACTTCCAGGAGTGTTAACTATGCCGAGATATGAAGATGCAAGGATATTTCTTGTTAGTTATGCTACTTTTAAAAATCCAAAGACAACTACTCAGAAAAAAAGAATTTCAGGATCACTGCTGAATCTATTTCCAGGTTTAGTTCCCGAGCCAGCATTGGCACCAGTAAGAGTTTGATGAAAAAGTTCACCTCTCTTTCCCCGAGTTTACTCCTCTTTTTTAATGCTGGCTTAAACCTTTTTTTTCTCAGTAAGAAATAGGCTTAATGTCAGCTACGATTCCCAGGAAGTTCGTGTAGTATTATGCTGCAAATAACATATAACCTTAGTGATTTATATATTAATATGTCTTACATTAAATAATTGACTTAACTATAGAAAGCTTTATATATTATATATTCATAGATTTAATTATGAAATATGAACCAATAATTAATGTAATAGAAGGCACTCAAACGATTGATGATGTTCAGGAGAAGCTTAAAATAGACAGAGCTAAAGCGATTTATCTTTTGCATAGACTCAGAAAACTTGGTTATATTAGAACAAAATATCTCCCAAACAAGAAAAGAATCTATTCTATAACTCCTTTGAATAAGCAAGAGGGAATTAGTTATATAGAGGCATTCAATAAAAACATGCCAAATGCAAGCCTTAGGATAAACGATAAAGAAGATTATTTTGTTCACGGAAGAGCAATTAAAGCCGAAGACTTGCTAATTTATGCGTTAAAGAAAGGCACAGTCAGATACATTATTTCTTCTTTATTTCTATTTAGAAAAATAAAAGATTGGTTTTATTTGTATCGATTAGCTAAGAAAGAAAATCTGGCAAGACAAATATCTGCTTTGTATGAAGTAGCCCGCATTTTCATAAAAAAAGTAAGAAAAATGCCAAAAAGATTTAGAAGATTAACTACCCCTAAAAAAGAAGATAAGTATCTCTTTATCGTCAAGGGATTTAGCTCGGATGACTTTAAAGATATCGAGAAAAAGTGGAAAGTTTATATTCCCCTTAATCGCGCAGATTTAGAGGAATTCAAATCATTTTAAACATGATAAACCTAAATAATCAGGAAGCTCTTTTTAATGAAGTCGGTCGTGCTTTGCCCAAAAAGCTAATTGTCTATTCAATAGGCGGAACTGCGATGATGCTTCGGGGATTGAAAGGGGAAACTCTTGACATTGATTTGGTGTTTGATAAAGAAAGTGATAGAAAACTATTTATTAAAACCCTTGAAAAATTAAAGTTCAGGAAAGATGAGAAAAGAGTTATAGAAACCTATGGGCTAAAGAAGAATACTCCTACAATGCTGCGTCTTGCTTCTATCGATTTTATATTTGATCTTTTCTTGAATAAAATAATAAGCTCTATTTTTTCAGAAGGCATGAAAAAGAGAGCAACACAAACTCATGAGTTTGGAGGCAACTTAGTCATTAAAGTAGCTGATCCGAGCGATATCTTAATTATGAAGAGTGCAACGGGAAGAGCAAAAGATAATGAAGATATAATTTCAATAATAGATAACAACAGGCTAAATTGGGATGTTGTATTAGAAGAGGCTAAAGAGCAAGTTAAACTTGGTAATGAACACGCTATTATGGGATTAGGAGAGAATCTTGAGAAGCTTATCAGTCGGAATATTATATCTGTTCCCAAGCTATTTACAGATGCACTTTGGAAGTTATTCAAAGAACAAGTTAAGAAGAAATCTAAGAAATCTGCAGAATAACTTAACTGAGATTATTTCATAAACTTATCAATTATTGCAAGCGTTGCGCTAAGAATTGTTAGAATAACAACTATCCATCCAGCTGTTGCAGTTACCATTTCTGGAATCAACGGAATTTTAAGAGAGCCTGACACCATCCCAAAGCCAACAGCTATGGAAACTAAAACGCCTGTGAGCCAGGCAACAAAGCCCCAGAGTGCGGCAAATGTGCTTTTAACTCTTCGATTACTTCCTCTTTTTGGCATGCTTATTATTGGAATTTGAAGTATATAAAAGTTATTATTTTTTACTTTTTCTTCTGCAATTCTCTTACTGCATCTAAAACACGCAAATCGGGCGAGAGAACATAAACATGGTCGTCTTTGAAGCGCAGGGCGCGGTAAATTCTCTGCAGAAACTCGCGCCTTGCCTTATCTTTGTAAAAATCCCAGAAATATTCAGGGTGTGTTTTTTGCAGAAGTTTCCAGAAAGTATCGTTGATATTGGGATTGGGATATTTTGTAAAAATTATTGAATTGCAAATGTCTCCTGGAAAATCTACACCTCTGGAGCATTTTGTCGTAAAAAGGTGTGAAGAGAGCTTTTTTTTAAAATTTGAAATTGCCGCGCCGGTTTTGTCGTTAAGCTGCATATCTCTTAGAATCTCACGAGAAATTAATCCGTGCAGATGATGCGCTGAAATTTCAGTTTCTGATGGCAGGTCTTCGAAAGCATTGACATGTATGAGCACGGGCTTCTTTGCTTTTTCAAAACACGCAAATAAGGCGCAGAGGTAATCTTGGCGTGAATTCTTTTTTGAATTGAAGTTTGAATATCTGCAGTCAAACTCTTTGCCTGTTTTATGAATTTCTATTGCTCCGGGCAGCTGCGTTTCTGCCTCGACAATTTTGAAATCGTTCAGGCCAAAAACCTTTTTTAAGATATCTTCAGAATGCAATGTTCCGGACATTAGCACAAGTGCTTTGCTTTTTTCAATTATTTCTTGAAATCTCTTGGAAAGATTTGTTGAGACTAAGTTTACAAAAATATCTTTTTCATATCTCCTAAAGGTCAGATATGTTTCATCAAGAAAATCTTTGAAGTTTTCAGCGACTTCTAAAGCTTTGTTGGCATAGTTTAATTCATCAATCATTATTTCTGCTGCGAGTTCTGTGGATTTAAGAAATGCTTTTAGAATTTTTTCAACCTTTGTTTCGTTAACATGAAAAATCTTATTTTCATCTATTCCCAGCGCTTGCTTATTTTTTTCTTCCAATTGAATAAGATTTAGAATTTCATCAATAACCTCCTGAGCATTTGGAGAATCTGGAGAAATTGATCTTAGCGATGCTGCGAGGCGCGTCAAATTCAAATCTTGCTGCATTGAAAAATTGTCTAAAAATTCATCTGCCTCATCGATAATGTCCACTTCTGTTTCCGGCTTTCTGTCTAGAGCAACTTCTATTTTATATTTTGCAGAATTAAATATTATTACATCTGCCTGAATGTAAGCGAGATATTGGTCATAGTAAGAACAGCCTGGTTTTCTGTGATAAAATATAAAGTCCCTGCCGCGCAGACCGCGGTATCTTAATTTTTTTGCATCTTTTAGCATTGAAAGCTCAAAATCTGCTGGGCGAATTGGGCTCCAATAAGGATTTGCAGGTGCAATTGCGATTCTTTTTAATTTTCTTAGTTCTGGCAGTTCTTTATTTTTGATGAATGGATTTTGCTCGTAATACTCTTTTATTTTTTCTGAGTTTTTCTCAGTAATCTTTAAAGTATCCGGCAGAAAGGGGCTTGCACAAGAAACTCCGGGCTCAATTATAGAATCGTGGTTGTCTCTTCCAGTTATCATAGCAATTTTCATCCGCGAGCCATTTTTTTTGATGAGATATTTTTTACTGGCATAATCTTCTTCATACTGCCTCTGAAGGCCTTTTACCGGAACAACTATAGAAGTCTTGCCTAAAATTCTAGCAATATTGAGCGCCACGGCTGACTTGCCTGTACCACACACGCCATGAATGAGAATTATCTTATTCCCTGCTTTAATTAAGTCTATAACTTCTTTTACAACATCTTCCTGTGTTTTTCCATTTGAAAACTTTAAGGGGGAGAATTTTGTATTTTCAGAATATAAGCTCCAAAAAGATTCATCCAATATTGGATTGATTTGCTTTTCTTCTCTAAGAAATTGCAAGGAATTGGATGTTTTCAGCTCATGTTTTTCAGCTGCAAAACCTACATTTGCTTCATTCTCCCCAGAAAAGAAGTCCATAATCTGCCCATCAATGCTTTTGAGCCTGCCGTCAGAACTAAATTTTATCCTCTCCATTAAGTTATTTTGAAAAGCTTGTTTAAAAGATAATCGGTTGCAAAAAAGCTTATTCAATGCCTATTCTTTTTTGAGATGTGAAAATTATAACTTTGTTTGGAATTTCTTTTTTAATTGCGGCATCGAGGGTTGCAATAAAGCAGCCTTGCTTGCCTTTTTTAATCAACTCCCTGTCTACTGCATCATTCCCCAACTTAGTTTTTTTGATTCCGATTTTTTCAAAAATTTCAAAAGCAATTTTTATTGCTTCTCTATCTGCTTGAGAAACTTTATATTTAAGGTCTTTCAATTCTTGGTAAACTTCTAAAGGCAAAGATACTTTAAACCCTTGCTCTTCCAACTGAGTAATAAAATCAATTTTCTCTTTTACGCAAGCAATTATAAAATTGCTATCCAGCAGGACTTCCATTAAGTAATAAAAGAATAATGGATATATTAAGCTTCCTATTTAAGGCAACAGAAATTTTATATAGGAAGAAATACTGATGTTTTAATGGAAGAGGCTGAAGTTGGGCATGTTATAGATGCACTTAATGAAACAAAACAAGCTTTGAAAGATGCTGAAGCTGCGAATCTAAGAGCGCTCTCTGATAAAACAATTCACAGCGCCTCGCTTGTTCAGGATGCTGGAAGCATCACTCTTGCAGTAATAGTTTATTCTTTAAGCAAGTTAATTGAACGAGGAGACAATAAGAAGATAAAACAATGGGATAAGTTTACAAAAAAAATAAACTCTTTTCTTTCTTTGGCAATTGCTGCCTTGAAAGAGCACAATTTTAAAGCGTACGAGTTGTATCTTGAAAAGATAAGGCAGTCTATAACTTCTATTTCTCCGAATTTAAAGTCATATATTCAGGAAGTTTTAAGAAAAGCAGCTATAAATAAAGCATCAAAGATTTATGAGCATGGCATTTCAATGGGGCAGACAGCAGACTTGCTCGGAATAACTCAATGGGAGCTGACAGAATATGCGGGCCAGAAATCAGTTGATATTATATCTTACGAAAATCCAGAAAATATAAAAGAGAGAGCTAAAATGGCTCTGGAGTTTTTTTCATGAAGGAAATCAAATTAACAAAGTATGAAAAAGAGAATTATTTATTAAAAGATAAAAGAGACTTAATAATTTTATTAAAAATAAAAAATTTAGAAAAAAGAAGATTAAATAAAGCTGACAAAGAGATAATTAATTTGATACAGAGAATTCTGATGATTAAGTCTTTTGTTCAGAATTCTCTGTCTAGTCAATTCTGTTTAAACGTGGAGCAATCAACAGAATTGACTATAAGAACACAGCTAAAAAAAGATTGGCGTTCTTCTTTGATTGATTATGTCGAGAATCTTGAAAACCACGCTCTTCAGAGCGTGGTGATTCTCGAGCATCCAAAAAACGAGCGCCTTTCAAACCACGGCTTTCAAGCCGTGGTGGCGCATCGTTTTTTTGATTTAAATAAATTTTCAAAATATAAAAAATGAAAGCAGTGATATTTGACTCCGGAACTTTGATAAATCTTTCAATGGGCGGCTTGCTGAATATTCTGGTGAGTTTGAAAAAAAATCTGGATGTAAAGTTTATTATAACGCGCGCAGTAAAATATGAAGTAATTGACAGACCTATGGGAATAATGCGCTTTGAACTTGGCGCCTTACGAATACAGAAATTATTAAACAGCAAGATTCTGGAGATGCCTTCTTCTTTAGGATTGAATGATGATAAAATAGCTCAAGAAGGCAAAAAACTTGAAGAGCTGGCAAATCATTTCATTCAAGTTAGGGGCAAATGGGTGCGGTTAGTAAGTGAAGCAGAGATATCCTGTCTTGCTTTAAGCGACGAACTTTCAAAAAAAGGAATCGAAAATATTATTGCAATTGATGAAAGAACAACAAGAACTTTATGCGAAAGCCCAGAAAGCCTTGAAAGAATAATGTCAGAAAAGCTTCATCAAAAAGTAACCATCGCTGCAGAAAACACAGATACCTTTTCTAAGTATAAATTTATCCGCTCTTCTGAATTAGTTTATGCTGCTTATAAAAAAGGGCTTATTGACTTGCAGGGAGGAAAGGTCTTAGAGGCGCTTCTTTATGCTACAAAATTTAATGGGGCAGCAATATCTTTTGAAGAAATTAATATTTTAAAGAGACTTTAAGGCGCAGAATAAAATTTATTTTCAAAAAGAAATCCCGTTTGTATTCTACCTTTCACCATATAGCTAACTTCGACTTTAGTAACTTCTCCATCTGGCTGGCAATAGAAATTCAAACCAACAACACCAGCAGGCAAACCGCTTCTATTGCTAGAATTGCATGCTTCTAGAGATTCTATTATTGCTTCAGCTACCCTATCGGGATTTGCTGGAGAAACATCTAAAATTCGCAAATGCCCCCTCTGCTCATCCCTGCTATCTTCTAATCTTTGGGCTATCATTTTAAATATGGGCCCAGGAGGAATTGAACCCCCATCAGCTGCTTACTCCAATGATAATCGCTGGAGGCAGCCAGATTAACCTTTATCCTATGGACCCTACATTATTTGGCGGAAAAGAGAAGTTTTAAGCTTTACTAATGACGCGAGCAGAGCAATAAGCAAGAGATTAGATTTCTAAAGTTGCAGACAATAATATTTTTTATGTCTATAAAAGAATAAGCGAAGAATATTGCTGTCGTATCAGTTTTTAATTTTGTCCGCAAAATTTAACTTTTATAAGTTACAGAAAATTGCGTAGCTTGTGGCACATTTTGTACGCAGTTTTCTGTCTGGAGAACTGCAACACAGAGAGCTACAAGTAATGCAGTTATCCATGTTTAAGATGAATTTATATTTTTATTTTATAATTCTAATAAATATGACAATCGAAAACATTTATAAACAAAATCCTCCTTAAAATATCATGCCTGAAAAAAGAGTAAATGAGGGAGTTGAAAAAGCAGTTGTTTCCAAGAAGAAATATGAAGAATTGGAACAAAAATTAATTGAAAATCTTGTTGAATTGCAAAGGGTGCATACTGCTTTGGCGGAAAAATTTGACAAACTTTCTGAGCAGATTGCTAGTTTATTAGGCTTATTTGAAATGGCTGCAAAGAGCTTTGCCGCACATCCTACTAACCAGATTGCTGAGAAAGACAAAGATTTCCTTGATAAAATAGACAAGCTGCTAGACCAAAATAAAACAATAGCAAAGGGTTTAACTCTTATAGAAGAAAAAGTGCGCGAGAGAATGTATGGACTTCAAGGCAATCAATTTTCTTCTGAAACAAGACAAGAAGAGGAAACCCAGCCCTCTGCAATAAATAGGCCTCTTCCAAGGTTCTGACATGGCGTCTGATTTGAATGGAAGACAAATCTTTCTTGAAACTTTTGTTAGAAATTTAATAATTAATGCTGCGCCTGAAGAAGTCAAAGAAAAAATTGAAGAGAAAGAAAAAGTTCAGCAAACCATTCCAATAGATTTTGAAAAAAATATTGCTCAATATGTCCGAGAAAATATCCCTTCTCTAGAAAAACAAAATACTGCTGTGAAAGATTTGCAGATGCAACAAATAAAACAACAAATTATTGAAACAGACGCGCTGCCTGATATAGAAGAGGGATATGAACTTAGAGAAATAAAGTTTCCAAGATCTGTTATGACTAAAGAAATCGAAGCAAGTGATAAAAATGAAATTCAAATTGGAGAAATTACTTTTGAAAAAATTCCTTTCCAAGAAAAAAAAGAACTAATGCCTGATAGGTCTATTAATAAACTGCAAACGAAACCTTCTGGAATTCAAAATTCATCAATGAAACAGCGTATGCAATTAAGAAGGCCCTTAGTGATTTTACCGCGAAGACCTATGTCTTATCAAAATATTCCTAAACCGACTGGCACACCATTGCAAAAATCAAAATTTTTACATCCTT
>JBBSYR010000076.1:0-10057 GCA_038045165.1 Nanobdellota archaeon | reverse complement strand
AGCAAGATTATCATACTTCAAGAAGATTAAGAAGGGCTAATTTATACGCAAAGCCAAGGCTGCATAAAACTATTTAAATCATATTATTCTAATAAAAAAATGAAACCCCCTGAAGGAATATGCAAATATTGCAAAAAAAGTGTTGCGGGAAGCGCTATATCGAGGCATCTTATTGCGTGCGCAGAAAGAAAAGAAGCTAACAGCAAGGAGATTGGAAATGAAAAAATCTTTTTACTTAGTGCAAAAGCAAGCCCATTTTGGGTTTACTTCGAGGTAAATACTTCAGATAGTTTAGAAAAAGTAGATAATTTTCTCAGGAACTTATGGCTTGAGTGCTGCGGGCACTTAAGTGCATTTCATATAAACGGAATAACTTATGCTTCTCATCCTGAAGTAGAGTATGATGACAAGAGCATGAATATCCTGCTTGATAAAGTGCTAAGGCTGGACCTTGCTTTTACACATGAATATGATTTTGGGACAACCACTATGCTTGGCTTAAAATGCCTGTCTGAAAGAATAGGAAATAAGTTAAAAAAGACTGAAATTCTCGCAAGAAACAATATGCCTGATTTTAAATGCATATGCGGAAAGCCTGCAAAAGAGATTTGCACAGAATGTCTGTGGGAAAAAGGTCATAAAGCCATGTTATGCAAAGACTGCACGAAATCCCACGAATGCGGCGATGAAATGTTTCTTCCTGTTGTAAACTCTCCAAGAATGGGCATGTGCGGATATACGGGATGAATCAAATCTGAACTATGGCAGGATTGAAATTCAATTTATGTAATTGGCAAAGGCAGGCATAAAACTATCGTACGCTTATTGAATTTTTCAGAAAGTTTTAAATACATATAGTTTATTATAATATTATGCATGCAATAATATTTCGGTGGCGTTGAAATAATATTTCTTTTTCTTAGCTTAAGCTTTAGCCAATTAAAATTCTTTAATCTTCAAATAAATTTAGCTGAAAGGCGGGAGAAAGAAAATGAATTTGAAAACAAATGAAGGAACTAAATCTGAGGAGGGCAAAATGGAAAGAATAAAACCTAATTCTGATTGGCGTTTCAATAAGAAAAGTTGAAAGGCCCAAGGCTTACTTTGACCACGAAGGTAGGGAAAAGCTCGAAGAAATTGCAAGAATTGTAAGGAGGGCTTTTGGAAGAGAACAAATGGATTATAGGGATATCTATTTGCATGTTACTTCACCTGAAACCGTTTATCTGGCAGAAGAAGAAAATGAAGTATTGGCTATGGCCAGTTACAACTCGGTTGTTTTGTCTGGAATACCTTCGCTAATTGTTGAAGGAATAGCTGTTGCACCGGAAGTGCAGGGAAAAGGCCTTTTTGCCAAGATGACTGATAAAGTTAGTGATGGGGAATACGCAGTTTGCTTGAGAACACAAAACCCTAGAATGTACAGAGCATTAGAAAAATATTGCTCTTTTGCATACCCTAATGAAAATGAAACCCCTTCTGCAATAATTGAAATGAGAAAAGCATTGGCAGAGCATATGAAATGTAAAATAGATGAAAGGGGAATTGTAAGAGGATTCTATGGTGGCTTACTTTATGGAGAAGAACCTTTGCATCCAGTAGCAACTGCACTGTTTAAAGAAAGATTGGGATTAAAAATTGAAAGGGGAGATGCTCTTCTGTGCGTTGGATTGAGAAGATTAAAATGAAATTAGCAGTTATCTGCTGTTTGCATGGAAATGAACCTTATGGACTGGAAGTCATTAAAAGACTTCCAGATTCATTTTCTTTTTTCATTGGAAATAAAAGAGCACTGAAAGAAAATAGAAGGTTTCTTGAAACTGATTTGAACAGGTGCTTTCCAGGAAATAAATTTGGGAACCACGAAGAAAGAATTGCTTGTTATTTAACTAAAAAACTGAAGAAATTTGATTATGTGATAGACTTGCATTCCACTTCTAAGAGCTGCCCAATATTTGGAATTATAACAAAACTAAATAAAGAAAAAATTGAGCTGGCTAAAAAAATGGGTTTGAAACGATTAGTCATTATGCCTGAATTTTTTGCTTCGGGAAAAGCGATGATTGATTATGTTAAATGTGGCATAAGCCTAGAAGTTGGGCCTCACAACAGACCAGATAATGTGAAAGAGTCTTTAGAGCTGATAAAAAATCTAATTGAAAATAAAGATTGCAATTCTCTAGAGATTTATAAGGTCTTTAAATTAATCAGAAAAGAATTTAATGAAGTTTTAATAAATAATTTTGACTCGATTAAGAAAGGACAAATCATCTCCCGCGAAGGGGAAAAAGAGCAATATGCGGAGGAAGATTTCACTGCAGTTTTAGTAAATGAAGAAACTTATGAGGGGATTTTGTGCCTTGCCTGTGAGAAAGTTTCCTGCCTAACTTTTCAAAATCTATTTAAATGCCCTCTTTCTTTCTAAACTATGGCAAGACAAGATGAAATAGTCAGGGAAAGGCTGAAGAAGCTTAAAGAGTTGAGAGACGCAGGTATAAATCCCTATCCTTACTCTTATGATGCAAAGAATAATTCTAAAGAATTGCGAGAGAAATATCTGCATTTGAAAAATAATGAAAAGAAAGCAGATAAAGTAAAAATTGCTGGAAGAATAATGGCAATACGCGAGCTTGGAAAAATTACTTTTGCTTCTGTGCAGGATGAATTTGGGAGAATTCAAGCAATTTTGCAGGAAGATGAAACTCCAGAAAAATGCAGGAATTTCTTTAAAAAATATCTTGATGGCGGGGACTTTGCGGGATTTGAAGGAACAATATTAAGGACGCAGAGGGGCGAACTTTCTGTAGTTGTTAAAAAGTGCGAATTGCTGTCAAAATCTATTTTGCCTCTGCCTGATAAATGGCATGGCTTAGAAGACAAAGAAGAGAGATATAGAAAAAGATATCTTGATTTGATTATAAATTCTCAAGTGAAAGAAGTTTTTTTGAAAAGAGAGAAGATTATTGATGCGATTAGAGAATTTTTGAAAGAAAAAGGGTTTGTTGAAATTGAAACTCCCTATCTTCAGACAATCTATGGCGGCGCAGAAGCTCGGCCTTTCAAAACTCATTTGAATGCATTAGATATAGATTTATTTCTTGCAATCTCTCCTGAATTGTATTTAAAAAGATTAATTGTCGGAGGATTTAGCAAAGTGTTTACAATTGCGCGAAACTTTAGAAATGAAGGAATAGACAGATGGCATAATCCTGAATTTAGCATGATGGAAATTTATCAGGCTTATGCAGATTATAATGACATGATGGATTTATTTGAATCAATCTATGAATATGCATGCAAAAAAGTTTTAGGAAAAACAAAAATTGAATATGGAAGCGATGTGCTTGAATTCAAAAAGCCTTGGAAAAGAATAACTATGGCTGAATCAATAAAACAGCATGCAAAGATAGATGTTCTAACAATGAGCGAACTGGAGCTTCGCGATTTTGCTGAAGAGAATAAAATTGAGCCAAAGGGAAATAGCTGGGGCTGGCTTGTTGCAGGAATATTTGAACATTTTTGCGAGAAAAAAATTATTCAACCAACATTTATTATTGATCATCCAAGAGAAACAACGCCTTTATGCAAGGGGCATAGAAAAGATACGAGACTTATAGAACGATTTGAACCATTTTGCATGGGCGCTGAATTGGGAAATGCATATTCTGAACTAAATGATCCTATTGTTCAGAAAAAATTATTGGAAGAACAGGCAGAAATGCTGAAAAAAGGAAACGAAGGGGCTAATCCATATGATGAAGATTTTGTAAATGCGATAGAAGTTGGAATGCCCCCCACTGGCGGGCTTGGGCTGGGAATAGACAGAATGATTATTCTTCTAACGCAACAGTTGAGTATTAGAGACATTATTGCCTTTCCATTTATGAGGCCTCTGCAGGCAGAGAAAGAAAATAAAGAAGAAAACGCGAATAAACAATAATATCTCTCTTATTTTTAAAAATTGCAAAAGCGGAACATTTAAATAATAAGTGTAATTATATTATTACATATGTTACAAAAAGATAACAGAAATAAAGTGATGGGGTTGTTTTTTGATGACCCTGCTCCAAAAGGAATTGGCTTCCAGCTTAGAGAAATAAGCAGAAAAATAAAATTAGCTCCTCCTTCGGTAAAAAATTATCTAAATGAACTTAAAAAAGAAAAACTGATAATAAAAATAAAACATAGACTCCATGGTTATCCTGTTTATTATGCTAATAGAGAAGATGAAAATTTCAGATTTCTGAAGAAAATTTATAATATTCTAAGAATAAAAGAGTCTGGCGTGCTTGACTATTTATCTGAAGAATGCATGCCTGATGCAATAGTTTTGTTTGGTTCCTGCGCAAATGGAGAAGATTTAAAAGAAAGTGACATAGACCTGTTTGTATTGTCAAAAGAGGAGAAATTAAATTTGTATAAATTTGAGAAATATCTGGATAGAAAAATTAATATTCTTTACAGCAACAGCTTTAATAAATTAAGCAATGAGCTGAAAAATAATATCCTAAATGGAATAATATTAAAAGGTTACTTAAAATCTTTTTAACATGGAAGAAAAATTAATAAAAATAACACCAAATGAAGAAAAAGCTCGCTCAATCCTTAAGATGGCTGAGACTAGCTTAGAGATGATAAAGCAAATAGATGAAAAGAGATTTCCTTCGATCTTTATCAAAGAGCATTATGAGATTATTAGAGAATTAATTTCTATTATTTTATTGCTTGATGGATTTAAAGCTTCTGGGGAAGGGGCGCATAAAAAACAGATAGAGTATTTAGAAGCAAACTATAAAGAATTCAACAAATCTGAGATTATGCTGATAGATGAACTAAGGCTAACAAGAAATAAAATAGCGTATGACGGATTTTTCATAAAAGAAGATTATATTGAAAGAAAAATGAAGGAAATCTCAGAAGTAATAGACAAATTAATGCTTATTTCAAATAAAAAGCTAAAATTGAATAAAAAAGCATTACCAATTTCTCGCGAGCAGGCATGGGAGCTTGTAAAGAAATATAATTCAGACGAGGGAGATTTAAATCACTATTTAGAAAGCGAAGCAGTCATGAGAGGCGCGGCAAAGCGTCTTGGAGAAAATGAAGATTATTATGGAATGCTCGGTCTTGTGCATGACATTGATTGGGGGCTTACTAAAGAGAATTCTGTTGAACATTTGACTAAAGCGCCCTCTATTTTAAAAGAAGCTGGTTTTGATGAAGAGTTTATTTCAATAATTGTTTCGCATGGATGCGGTTTTGATTGCGCAGGTTTGAAAGACAAAAAAAGAACTAAGAAGATAGAGTATGCTTTGGCTGCTGCTGAAACTCTTACAGGATTGATTCATGCTTATGCTTTAATGAGAAAAACAATTGAAGGCATGGAAGCTTCTGGCTTAATGAAAAAATTTAAAGATAAAAAATTTGCGGCGGCGATTAATAGGGATATTATAAAAGAATGCGAGCTGGTTGGCATAAGCTTGGATGACTTTTTTACGCTTTCTATTGATGCGATTAGGAAGATAAAAAATGAAGTTGGACTGGAATAGACTGCTCTATTTTTTGATATTTTATTTTAGCTATCTTTTTCAGAATATCTCTTCTTAGGCTGTATGAATTCGACCATTTTACATATGCCTGCCAACTTTGATAACTTGCCATTAAATTGGCATATTTTATTTCTCCTTTCTCAAATTCGCATATTTTATTGTTCATCTTCTTTATATTTCTTTTTCTGGGTAATTTGAAGCGATAGAAAACTCTGAATCCAACAAAATCTACTCCTTTTGAAAGAGGGATTATTCTTGATTTTTGTGGATGCAATTCAAGTTTTAATTTGTTTTTAAGAAAGCTATCAATTTGTTCTTTCCACTTTTCTAATTGCTTTTTTGAATTATATAATATCACAAAATCATCAACATAACGAATGTAATATTCTGCTTTTAATTCATGTTTTACAAAATAATCCAATTCGTTAAGATAAACATTTGCAAAGAATTGAGAAGTTAAATTTCCTATAGGCATTCCAATACCCCAATCGCCTTGAGAGGATGTTTGTGCATTATTATTTAATATCTGTTTAATCAAAGAAATAACTTCTTTATCCATGATTTTTCTTTCTAATATTTCGACAAGCATCTCATGATTAACTTCTTGAAAATAATGCTTTATGTCTGCTTTAAAGCAAAAAGCTTCTTTTCTAAGGTTGCCCGTAATTTTTCTTTTAAAAAAATCAAATCTTTTTAAAGCAAACAGATTTCCTCTTCCAATTCTATTTGCGCAAGAATCGTAAATGAAAGTCTTATCAAAAATCGGTTCTATAATATTACAAACGGCATGATGAACAATTCTATCTCGAAAATCTGATTTTGAGATTACTCTTGTTTTTGGATCCCTCAGAATAAAGATGACTAACGGCTTCGGCTGGTAAGTTTTATTTTTTAATTCAGTATGTAACTGCATTAAATTTTCTTTAAGATTTTCTTCAAATTTGATAACATAAAACTTTTTAGTTTTGCCTTTTCTTGCTCTTTTCCAAGCCAAAACCAAGTTTTCAAAAGAGATTATTTTGCCATAGAGATTATTGTAGGTTTTCAATATATTGCCTCGACTTAAAGCCATTCCACGAACAGCGTTGTTGTAATTCAAGTTCCTGTTGTTGCCATCGACAGCTGAATCGTTGTCAAGCCTAGCCAACCACTGCCCTTATAGCCCAATTACCGATTTACACCATCACTTCATTCCTCACTCGACGCACTTTTGGTTTTCTTCATCGCTACTAAATGTTGTGATTGAATTTTACTGCCTTGTTAAAAACAAGTGCTAATAATTGAGCGTGTGGCCTCTTTTCACTCCACAATCGAGTAAGTCGAGGCGAAAAAAAGAAGAATACCTTGTTTTTAATTATTTAGATTCTAAAACTTCTCTAACCATAGATTCTAGTCTCTGTATGCCTGCTATTCTAAATGCATCAGAAATCTGATCTGAGGCATATACTCTCTGAAGAGGTTTTTGCTGCGCGACGCCTTCGGCGTCGAAAAACACCCCACGAACAGCGTTGTAGTAATTCAAGGACCAGTTGCCATCGACAGCTGAAACGTCGTCAAGCCCAGCCAACCACACCTGATTTATGAATGGCTGCTCTTTTGAATTTATATATTCTTGCCCATAGAATGATAAAGGCATATTATCTATCTTTACAACATCTCTTAAAAATGAGCCATATCTCGCAGCATTTTTTCCAAAAAGAAATATAGCAACAGGATCTTCGCCAAATCTGTTTGTTGGAACAGCAGCGGCATCATAAGAAATCTCAACTGCATCTGTCAAAAGAATCTCTGCTTGTTCGGGAGTTATGTAAAACTCTTTTCCTTCTCTATGTGCTTGCGTAGCCTCTTTTGGATGAGCTAAAACCAAAGAGCCTCTTGTGATGAATCTTCCTTTTTTAGGAACCATCAAATTGCCTTCCCGAACATAATTTCCACATGTTGAAACCTTTGCGTCTTTTCCATAATCTACTCTTAATCCTGCGTTTTCTTCTCCTGTAATTATTTTATAACCTGCATTTTCTAAAACTCCTTTTCCTTCATCAAAAGGGGCATTAACATAAGCAGAAGAAACACCTTTCGGCTTTATGTCCTGAATTAATCCACTCATTTTAATTTCTCCTTAGCTTGCTAACAAGCCCGCTTAAATTTACAAATATTTGAGATAATCTGCCAAGTTCTTTTTTTGCTTTCTTTAAATCCTGAGGCGTATAAGGTAAAATTACTTTGTCTGTTTTTTGCGAACTGGCTTCGCCAGTTACCAATTGCACCCCACGAACAGCGCCGTTGTAAAGCAAGGACCTGAGGTTGCCACCGACAGCTGAACCGAGGTCAAGCCCAGCCAACCACTCTTGTGTTAAAATTGTTCCATTTTGAGCATCAACAACACTTGAATCTACTAGATAAAGAGTTAAGCTATCAAAACCTAAAAACTCAAGATATTTCTTTCCTGCTTTTCCAAAAATGTTTGCAAAAACTTCTGAATTTTGAGTTGAAGAAATCTGAAATTTGCTTCTTGAAGGCAGCACAATAGCTCTTCTCTCTTCTGGCTTTCTGCTTTTGTCCTCTTCAGCCATTCTTGCGATTCTTCCATATGCCATTTCATCTTTAGTAGCAAAATATCTGCCAGCTTTATTTTCTTTAGTAGCCTGCTTAGCTAAAGACCTATTTAGCAATGGTGAACTTGCCATACGAATCGGATTTTCTCCTTTCATGTAGGCAAATCCTGCTAGGGTATAACTTCCACTTGCCATTAATGAACTTTGTCTTCCTTCTGGATGATTGGTTCTTGCATAAGCAAGCTCTTCAGAAGTCATAGGACTTTCAATACCTTTACTTCTCAATCCGGCTAGAGCAAGATTAAAAGGAGCACCTATCCTAAAAATTCTTTTTCCTCTAACTTCTGCTTCGATATCAGGTTTTGCCATGCTTTCTTTAAAAATTCCTTGTTTTTAAATCTTTCTATTTTTTAATAACTATTAAGTGAATACTTAATTTATAAAAGGGCAAGACATAATAAATCATATATGACAAATATTATAATAAAAAGCAAGATAAAAAGCGCGGTGCCTGAATTAAATGTTGCAGATGAGGTAGCTGAAGCGCTGAATAATAAAGTCCTGAAAATTCTTGAAGAAGCATCTACTCGAGCAAAGCTGAATGGAAGAAGGACTTTACAGGCGAGGGATTTGTAAAGATGATTTTAACGTAAAGAAACAGACAAAATTTTTATATGTCAAGAATTATATTTTCTAAAACTTTTTACTTTGGCAGTGAGATATAGAAAATGTAATTCTTGAGCATGCTCAAGAACCAGTTTTTATCACGTCAGCCATTTTAGTGGCTGGTTCTTGACATCTCCTAAAACTGCAACTAATGCCGCCAAATCCTTTCGAGGTATACTGCAAAAGATTGTAGAAGTTCCCGTTTCTTTGTGACCGATTCCTAATGCTTTATAAAAATCTAATGCTTTAAAATATTGTTCTCTTCTTTCTTGAACAGCAGAGCAGTCATCAAAATCAACTTCAACTTTATATCTCGCCATAAAAAAATATGCCCTGTGGATTTAAAAAGATATCTGCCTTTGAATATACAATATGGAGCATAAATAACTTAATTTTGCTTTATATTCCCAAAATATCGCGTCGATGCTCGTATTCAATTATTTGAGTCTGAGGTCATATAAAAAAATCTCGATAGTTTTATAAATAATAAACCTTTAGGCTTATTATGAAAAAGAGGTTTCCGATATTTGCAATTATTATTTTAGTCATTGGGCTTGTGTGGATGCTTAATGATTTAAATGTATTCAGAATAAATCTTCCGTGGATTCCTTCAATATTGGTTATTGCTGCGATAGGGATGATCATTAATCGCTATTCAGAAAAATGAAAGGAGGTAATAAAAATGGTTGATAAAATAAATCCAAAGCAATTTGCTCTAACCTTGGGTGTTTTAGCCGCTGCAATTCATGCAATTTGGGTAATTTTGATAGGCATTTTTTCAGATAGTTTTCAGAAATCTATTGATTGGATTTTTATGATGCATTTGCTGGCGCCTGTGTATGATATAACTCAGTTCAATTTAGGCTATGCAATTATTTTAACAATATTAGGATTTATTGGGGGATATGTCTCTGGCTGGGTAATTGCTGTTGTTTGGAATTGGGCAGGCAAGTGCTGTAGGAAGTAAAAATATTAATATTTAATTTTTATTTTTTATGTCAAACAAATCAAAAGGAAGCAATGCAGAACGGGAATTAGTAAAAATTTTTACAGAGCAGGGCTGGAGAGCTGTGAGGGTTGCTGGCTCAGGAGTTGGCGAGGAATCTCCCTGCGATATTATTGTCGGCAAAATTGGCAGGCGAGGATATGCAATTGAAGCAAAGAGCAGCAAAAAAAACAGAATTTATATAACAAAAACGCAGATTGAAGATTTCATCTTATTTTCCAGCGTCATAGGATTGCCAGCAGTCATTGCTGTTCGATTTAATCGCGAAGGATGGATTTTTT
>JBBSYR010000075.1:0-7212 GCA_038045165.1 Nanobdellota archaeon | reverse complement strand
ATTTACTCCATCTCCATTGAGAAGTCAATGCTATCTTAGAAATGTTCATCTACTGTATTTTTTCATTGTATAAATTAGAGATATGTGCCATAGTCTGCATAAATTTCAAGATAGAATAATCTTTTTATACTTTTAATTAGATTAGTAAATAATCCTTTCATTAAGTGCTACGAGATCTTGAGAATCGACAACGATTTCATGGCTAACAAAAGAGACATCTGTTCGATCGCATGAGCTTCTTATAGACCTCGACCTCGAAGTAGGTGAAATGAAAAATGCTAGTTCATAGTTGCATTCTTGTCTGTGAGGATCATAAAGTTGGCATACTGAACAGCTTCTTATTGCAAGAACAGATTTCGTCAAAGTTGTTGTTTCAGACATTTTATTTTTTAATATTAAGCGAATAAGCAGGTCCAGCAAATACTTTTCCAGTTTTCATGCATTTCCAAATTCCAGCAGCAATTCTTTTTGCTCTTCCTTTTGAATAAAATGGGGAAATTTGCCTCTTTCTTTGCGTAGATTCAATTTCATTATATTCAGATCTGACTCGAACTCCATATCCAGAGCCGAACTTTCCAAAAGCTTTTATCTTTTTTGTTTTTGCGCCCATTCTATTCCGTTGAAATATAGGTTTTTAAATTATTCTATTATGCCGGAAGTTCTGTCGGTAAAAAAGTCATCCCTTTTGATTCATTTTCACCTATCTTCTCAGCTCTTTTCAATATAGAATCAACTTGTGCGATTAATTCTATTCCTTTATCCCTTACAAATTCATAGCCTTCTGCTCTCACTTCGGTTCTTGTATCTGCTCGTTTTGTCCAAGATAAGCATACTGATGCTTTTGGATTAGAATAAACGTAATGTGCACCATAAGGATGTTTTGGGATAAATGCAACTCTTTTCATGAAAGCTCTAAAATCTCTATCAATAGTATTGCACGCCATCATCACTTGACGCTCTGTTAAATAATAAGGAAAATTATACGAAACTGCCTGACCTAAGTTTATCATATCATGAGTGATAATTTAAGATAAATAAACTTTATTGTGATAAAATAGCTATAAAGGGTAGTGCTATTTAGGCAGCTTCGACATAAAAAACAGAATATGCTTTATAAAGAGTTAGTCATGTTGATTAAAGGATAAAATCAATTATTATTTTAATTCTCTTAGTCATCAAAGATTAGTTAATTATTGTGGGCAACATTTCTATTATACAAATGGGGATGCCCGGATTTGAACCGGGGTTTCGAAGTCCCAAACCTCGAGTGCTAACCAGGCTATACTACATCCCCAATAAAAAAACAGATTTAAGGGAGTTTTTAATTGTTTGGATTAAGAAGGGCTAATTTATACGCAAAGCCCTAAAAGATTAAAATTGGTTGAAAAATTACTTCTTCTTAACTTCTTTCTTCTCTTCTTTCTTTGCTCCAGCAGCAGGCGCAGTTCCAGCAGCAGGCGCGGCAGTTGCAGCAGCTGCTCCAGCAGCAGGCGCAGTTCCAGCAGCAGGCGCGGCAGTTGCAGCAGCTGCCTTAGCAGCTTCTTCAGCAGCTTTAGCTTCTGCAAGTGCTTTCAATTCTTTATCTTGCTTTTCTTTGATAGTTGCATAAAATTCTTTTAATTTGTTTTTCTTTTCTTCAGAAGGCTGGGTTATCTCTTGTTTTATCTCTTTGTCATAAACACCAGAATCAATATCCTGCTCAATCTCTTTGGCAGGTTTATTATCTATTAAAACTCCTAAAGCAACGCATGTTCCAACAACTAGTTTGACCGAAGCACTCAAATTCTTAGCTAAAAGTCCAGGCATTTTAGTTTTTGCAATATCAACAATTCTTTCAAACGCAATGTTTCCCACTTTGACTGCTCCAGCATTTCCAGAACCTTTTTCCAAGCCAAGCTCTTTTTTAATCAATTCAGATACAGGCGGTGAAAAAACTTTTATCTTATAATTTTTTGTTTTTGCATCAACATCAATCTCCACAGGCACTTTTATTCCTTTAAATCCCGCAGTTTCTTTATTGACATCAGCTGTCAATTTTCCGAGATTTATTCCAAGCGGACCGACTTGCTGAGCTACTGCTGGACCAACTTTCATATCCCCGCCGTCAACAATCAGTTTTATTATCATTTATTCGAATATCAGTTCTTCTTCATCTTTAGGATGCTCAACTTCCTCTTCTTTTTCTTTCTCTTCACGCCTTATAACCTTTACGTTATCTAATTTAACAGTAACAGGTATAGGAACAGAAGCGCCAAGCAAAGAAACAACCACTTCTCCTTTTTGCTTGTCAACTCTGATTACTTTAGCTTTTTCATTCTTGAAGGGCTCAGTAATCATCTCGATAATATCTCCAATTTCTATCTTAACATCTTCAATTTTTGGATCAAGCATATTTTTTATTTCATCATATGTAACAGTCTTGCCGATTATTCCTTTAGTATAAGGAAGATTAAATGTGGCCTCTTCTAGAGCATCTTTATCAGCAGCCTCAACAATTATATACCCTCTTAGTCCATGAGGTCTTGCAATTGAAAATACATTTAGAGATTTTTTTTCTACTCTTTCAGCAATCATCTCAGCTAATTTGTCTTCTTTGCCTGATGAGACTTTTACAATAAATATCATTTTTCCTTAACTACGCCCTAAAACCCCCGATGTTTTAAGAAGTAGTAATCTTATACAAAATAAATGGTTTATAAATTTTTGCTCTGGCAAAAATTTATTGAATATTGTCCAGTTTAACCAAATATTCTTTAATTCTTTCAATCATCTGCGGAATCAAAAATCTTTCAATCTTCGAAGAGAAAATCTCAGAAATAGGAGCAAATTCAGAAAGCCTGTATTTGTTGTCATTTTTATCAGCAAGCATAGCATCTCTCAATCTTTTTAATTGCCTGCGAATATTGCTCTCCGCAAGCCCTTTGTTTTCCAATGAATTCTCTTTTCGCACTTCTTCAATTTTATCCCGTATTTCAAACGACGAAAGCCATTTCTTCTCTTTTCGCGCCTCTTCCAGAACAAGCAGAATATCAACAATAATATCTCTCGAATCTCCTGGCTGAAGCAATCCGAGGCTGAGGCAGACTTTTTTTATAAGCTCTCTTTTTGGCGCATCATAAGGCTTTTCATACCTTCGCAGGGTAATTTCAGCCAATGGAATCTCTCTTATCATATTCATTATTGGAAAAAGACAATTATAAAACTATCTTTTTAGATAGCGAGGCGCAACAGCAATAATTATAAACCTTAGGGCTCTTATAATTAAATGGACACGCTTATTGAGATGGCGGTTGCTGATTTGAAGCGTACTATAGATAATGTAGAACGTTTGAAGCTTGATTTAAATAGGGATTTTCCTAATGACGCAACTGGCAAAGCACGTCAGTGGGGTCTTGAATGGCAAGAAACAATTCAACAGCAATCGCGTACATTAATGTTTGATTATTCTTTATTGCCGCGTAGCGATGAAGAGTATAAAGCTTGTTTAGAAGCAATAGAAGTGACAATACCTCTACTTGAAGGAAGCAGATATGCGCAAATTCAAAGAGATAGAATAAAGGACTTACGCGAGTTTTATGAAGTTTCCAAGACTCTTACAAGTTTACCCTGCTCGTAAAATAATTCTAAGAATAAATAAAAAGTTTTTTGAATGAGACTAAACCTTAAACTTAAGCAGATACTTATCCAAAACGCAATCTTGACACGCTTACCGGAGGACCATCTGCACCAACCATATCCATATATGCTCGACGAGCGCTTATAACTGCTGCATTTATATCAATTTTTTCTCCATGCCCATAAGAATCAGCTAATTTTCTAACAGAATCACAGACTTCGGGAGACCAGCAATTACTAGCTCTTTTTAGAAACTCTTCTCTAGAAGCAGGCGGTTGCTGTCGCGCTCTCTCCACCACCTCATCCGCAGTTACTTCTCTTATTCTCATAGTATATAATAGCATATTGTATAATAATCATGCAGGTATATAAACATTTTGAGCAAGAAAATATTTTTGATTAATACTTCGTACTCTTGTCGCGTGGATAAAGCACTGCAGAATACAATAAAAATAGGCGATCGGGGAGTTAATGAACCAGATTTTTGTATTTGCAGAAGATAAAATAATAAAAAATGTCTGCAAGTAATTAAAATGCGAACTTTGATGAAATAAATATTAGAATAGTCCTTTAATATCTGAGATTTATCGAACTTATTTAATAATTATTTAAATTAATTGAGTAAGCTTATAATTTCATTAGAAGAGTATTTAGTGCAGATTTCTACTAATCACCTAAAAATGTAAAAATAAAATAAATAATTAGTTGATATCTAATGGGCAAGTCGTTGCAGAAATAATAATTGGTTTTGTCTTTTGGTGTTTTGTGTTCTTGGCGCAGGAGCTTCATTTTTCAGCACAACAATCATTATAAATCCAATTCTTTTAAATAAAATATGGAATTAATCGCTTTTTTAGGCGCGGACAAAGAAAATTGGGGGCAGGTTACAGCTTTAATAAAAAAAGGAGAATGGGATAAAGTTTTAGTTGTTAAAGCTAAAGATACTGAAAGTTTTCCATATGGCGGTGAAGCAATTACCATAGACACAAGCCAGTCAATTCTCGAATTAAAAACAGAATTAATGGAAAAAATAAAAGACAAAATTAGCGGCGAATTTGAAGTCGCTTTGTCAATCGCTTCTGGCAACGGCAAAGAGCACATGGCTCTAATCTCTGCTCTTTTAGGCATTCCAGTAGGCATAAGATTTGCTGTTTTTACAAAAGAAGGCGTTAAGTTTATTAATTAAACCAAAATCTAAAAAATCGCAAACAGCCATTTAATCATCATCGCAGCCACAATTGCAAGAATTGCCCAGGTCGAAATCTTGAACGCCCACTCCGCCGCTTTTTTCTTTCCAGTAATTCCCCAGATAGTCAAAAAGAAAAATCTTCCGCCGTCAAAAATTCCCATAGGAACCATATTCATCAAAGCCACGCTCAAATTAACCAATACAAGCCACCAAAGAAGATAATAAATAAATATTCCAAAATTGCCGAGAGAAGATTCATAGATGACACTATTTAAATATCTCTGATAACTAAGAGGGTCTGTAAATTTAATGAATTTTACTTTTATTTCGCCAAGCAGTCCAGTTGTCTGAATAACCAAAGGAGATATTCCTAAAAAGGCTTTTCCATCTTTTTCACCAAGAGAGATGTAATATTCCTTGATTTCTTCTCCTTCTTTTGTTTTTATTTGCACTTTCTCCCCGGGGTTTTTTGTTAAAATCAGCGCTTTCAATTGCTCTTGGGAGATTATTTTCTGCCCATCAAATTCAATAATTGTTCCAGTCAAATTAGCTCTTAAAGCAGGAGAATCGTCATAGGCAAAGAAAAATTCCCTATTCTCTTCAATTGCTTTTTTGAACAATGCGGGCGGCACAAAATAAGTTAAATTATTTGCAGTTAGATTTATAAGGCTTTCATTAGAATTCAAAACCAAAGAAATTTCTCTTCCATCAGCAACACCCGCATCATTTATTGCATTTATCTCTGAAAAATTAACAGCGCTTATGGAATATGCATTAAACTGCACTCCTGCAGGAGAAAATGCGCTGATAAAAAATAGCCATATCAATACTGCAAAAATAATTGTCACAATTACATTCGCAAATGTTCCTGCGGCAAGCACTGAAAGCTGTGCAAATTTTGGGCTTTTTTCCATTTTCTTTTCGTCAGGCTCGACAAAAGCAGCTAAAAAAGGCCCCAAAAATCCAAATCCAGTTGAATGAATCTTTATTTTATTTATCCTTGCAAAAATACCATGCGCAAATTCATGCGGAATTGCAATAACTGCAATAATTATTATCCAATAAGTAAAATAAAAAGAAGGCAGAAAATCTAGTTTAAATAATTCTGGAAGATAAGGAACAAGCGGCATAAGAACAGGTATTTTCAAGTCACTCGCAGCAGAAGGCGAACGCAAATAAACATAAGCAAATTTGATTAGGACCCAAACCATAAAAATCATTAAGAAATACCCGCAGCTTACAACTAGATATTGCATCGGCTTTAATATTTTTGAGAATTTTTTGCTTACAAACTCTATGAACTTAATCCCTACTTTTGTATGATAAAGATATAGAATGCCCTGCCTCTTTAGATTATGCTTTCGGGTATAAAGGAAAATTGCAACTAGGAGAACTGACAAAATCATAAACCCAATGTCATATATTATAAAGCTCATAAACACCTATTTCTTTTTAATCGGCCTAAAGCGCTTGCCCCCGCATTTCGGGCATTTTACTTTTCCAGCAATAACTCTAACTGCCTGCGTTCTTATCTTCTTATTGCATTCTCTGCAAATAAAAACATTAAAGAACATTCTGGTTTGAGCAATAGGTAATTTTGCAGCCATATTACATTACCCTCATTATGCATTTCTTTCCTTCAATATCCCAATATTCAACTTGTTTTTCAGCAGCAAGTTGCTCTTTTATATCTTCGCCATAAGGAACATCAATAGTTTCAAAACTTTCTAAATCCATAATAGATGCAGAATTTTCAGAAACACTTAATACTTGTGCTTTTCTTTTTTCAATCATTGGAACATCAAATCTTGTATCTCCAGGAACTGCAATAACTTTCTTCTTTCCGCTGAAAATCTCTATGGCTTCTATTCGGCATTTGCTTGCTCCGTGCTTTCCAGTCTTGCTGATATCATTTGCTTTAACAGTGCAAGCTTCTCCATCAATCATAATAACAGAGCCAGGCTTTGAGCTATGGGCAGTTGTTAATCTTAAAACCATAAATCAATTTAACAAAAATGATTTATAAAGATTTGCTTTATCATCTGCGAAGCCTTAAGCAGCCAAAAGTCGCAACTTTACTTCAGTAAACGAGATTTAAATATAGTTTCTTTTTATTAATAAAATGAACTTCTGCAGGTATCTAAAAGAAAGCCTCTGTACAGCGCTGCTTAGCCTATTACTTCCAAGTATTTTAATTGCTCAGCAATCTCCTTCTGTTTCTTCAAAGCCTCAGGATTCACAAAACCCGCAAGACAATAATAGAGTCGATGCAGTCGCTATTCCTCTGCTTGAAAACCCTTTTAATCAAAAAGATTTAAGATATCTGCTCGACGAAAGACTTGCGAGAAATTTTAAAGATAGATTTAATTTTGTTAATTTTAATACTTACTTGTTAGAAAGCGAAGCTA
>JBBSYR010000074.1:0-4802 GCA_038045165.1 Nanobdellota archaeon | reverse complement strand
ATAAATGTCTATAACTCTTCTGGAGTTATTATTGAGACTCATATATTCAGATGGAGCAATAATGAAATTAGTGAGATTTCATCTGGTTCTGGGAGTTCTTCTGGAGGAAGTGATGGTGGAGGCGGGGGAGGGAATATTGCAGGAGATGAAGGCAGCAGTTCTGCTAATAATAGATGCTCTGAATTAACTGATGATTTTAAAGAAAAAATTGATTTATACAAAGAAAAGTCAAATCAGATGATGGTTTTGCAGGAAGGCGCTGAAATTAAGATTAATGACTATGCTGTTATTTACTCGCCTAATATTGCGGCTAAAGCAAGAATTATACAAGTAAATGGGCTGCCAGGAGGTTCCTTAGATGCAAAAAACTCAAGGATTTATCTTAAAGATGCTTTAACAGGTGAGCAGGTATTTGACTCGGGATTGATTGTTGGAATAAATGGAGAAGCTGCAGCAAATATTAATGAATATAGATTTTATTTTAAAGTTAATAACAAAACAGAAAGCTCAACATCACTAAAAATAACTTGGGGCGAGGGCGCTTCTTTTGGTATTGTTGGCAATGAAAAAGATAGTTTAGAGTGCTCTCAACTATCAGCAGACTTCAGAGGGCTTAATGGAGTTGCGCCTGGAGCAAAGATTTATGCATACAAAGTTCTTAATTCTGATGGGAGTGGAAATTGGGAGAATATTATTGCAGCTATAGAAAGAGCAGTTGACCCAAATCAGGACAGAGATACATCTGACCATTTAGATATTATTAGCATGAGCTTGGGCGGGAGAGGAGACCCAGATGACCCTATTTCAAAAGCAGTTGATAATGCTGCTGATGCAGGAGTGTTATCTGTAATTGCCGCAGGCAATGATGGACCTTACACTCAAAGTGTTGGCTCTCCAGGAACTAGCCGCAAAGCATTAACAGTTGGAGCAACCTATAAGAAAAATTATCTTGGTCAATATTGGAATAACTATGACCCTAAAGTAGATAACCTAACTTCATTTAGCTCAAGAGGACCTGTTATTTGGGGAAATGGAGTCATAAATAAGCCAGATGTTGTTGCACCTGGAGCACTTATATGTGCTGCTCGTTATGATAGCATTTTTCCAGAAGGAGCGCATAGATATTATAAACCCTGCCTTGATGATAAGCATGTTCAATTAGCTGGAACAAGCATGGCAACACCAATTGTTGCTGGATTAGCTGCACTTATCAAGCAAAAATATCCTCAGATGACTCCTGAAGAAATTAAGAGCTTAATTAAACTAACTGCTAAAGACTTTGAAAACAAGATTTATGCTCAAGGAACAGGAAGAGTTGACGCAAAGGAGGCATTGGAAGCGCAGTTTATTGCAACTGGAGAGCTTGACTTTGGAATATCTACTCCTGGAAAGCCACTTAGCGCGCAAAAAAATATTAGTTTTAAGAATATAGGAGCTCAAGAAATTATACTTTCAATTAAAGTTGAAAATGCCTTAGAATTTAAAGGAAATGCTGAATTTAATCCTATTCAATTGGGTGAAACTGAAGTGACTCTTGCACCTGGAGAAAAGAAAGAGCTTGCAGTTAACCTGAAGCTTTCAGTTGATAGCCCTGAAGGAGTTTTCCTTGGAAAAATTATTGCTAATGATGGAAAGAGAGATTATATTATTCCATATTCTTTTGGCAAGCTATCTGAATTAAAGTTAACTTTAGAAGGCAAGCATTATCCTAGGTTCAGGGCAATTGGACAGGATATGAATGTGGTTTATGGCGCAAATCAGGGCTGGACATTTAATGGAAATAGTGCAACTCTGCAGGTAAAATCTGGAACCTATACTGTTTTTGCAATTAATGTTTTTGTTAATCCTAAATGGCCATTTTCTGATAGTGAAGAGTATTATATTATGGACATGGTTGATGTACCTATGAATGGAAATGCTGAAAAAATGCTTAAGCTTGGCGATGCTAAGAAATTTGTCGTTAAAGCACGAGCAAAAAATAATGAAGAATTAAACTTATATGAATGGTATAAAGGATTAAGTGTATATATAAATAAAACATATGGCTGTTCGTATCTTCCAAAAGAAGATTGCCAAGCTAATATTGATTGTATAATGGATGAAAGCGGTTATTGCTATAATAAAATATTTAGTTTGAGAGCTTTTGATTCTAATAGAAAAGGAGATAGAAATGTTTGGATTTCTGAAAAGCCAGACAATGGCTTGCATATTGATATGGTGCTTCGTTATTTAGGTGTTCCAAATGCATAAAAAGATATTACAAAGAGTGTGTTTATTTGTTCTTTTAGCTGCTGCTCTTTTTGTGAGCGGCTGCACGCAAAAGCCAACAGATACTGAAATTTATATTTCTGAATTTGTCCTTCACGATATTAATGATACAACAAAAACTCTATTGCAAGCGCCTGCTGAGCAATATGGAGAATATAATTTTGCTTACAATATGCCTGGAAATTCGCCTGAAGAATATTCAAGTATCTGGTTTTTCTTCTCTCCTGGACAGAGTATAACTGCAAGTTCAATTTATCCTGTTGCATCTGGAAGCAAGCAGACATTATATGCATATGAATCAAATCCTGTTCCTGAAAATTATAAATTAAATCTTTCTCTTAGCAGAGAGATAAACCTCAATTATTTTAAGGCAGATAACTATTTTGAGCAAAGTGCTTATCAGGACTTAAGAAAAGAATATTTTTCTGGGGAAAATAAAATTTATGCAAATTATATTAATTTAAAGTCAAATGAACAGAAGGAATATTTATTTGGCGGGTCATATACTCCTGGCTCAATAACTATTAATGAGTATGGCAATATTAATTTACGAGGTAATATACTTTCAGGCATTAATACTTATGCGAGTATTAACACTAATATTTCTATCTGCAATAAAACTGAGATGTCTGGCATGTGGATAATATGCAAGCAATGGATAGGCAGACAGATTGATGCACCTTATTTTGGGATTTATGAAAATGGAGAGAAGGTTAAAGAGGGCAATTTAACTTATAATGATGGTAGGAATGTTTTTTGGGCGACTTGGCCAATGTATTATTACACGCGAGAAAATAAAAATTATCTCGTTAATATGACGATTCCTTCTTATACACCGACATTCTCTAAAAGCATAGTAACTGCCTCATTTTCAACAGAAGAAAAAGATAGGGCGCCTCCTTGGTTAACTGAATTAAAAGCTGATGCTGGATTTGAAGAAAATGCTTTCTTAGAAGTTAGTTTTAATGCAACTGATGACAAAGATTTAACAAGCATACGAGTGTTCTCGCGAAGCGATGGCTCTCAATGGGAAGAAGTTCAGGAAAACCTTGCTCCTCCGGCAAATACTGGAGCAAAGCCAGTTAAAGTAACAGCTAATATTCCAACAAGAGGAAATGCAATTGATTTGCGCATTGAATTAAAGGATAACACGGGGAATAGCCAGATTTATACAATACTTCCTATCTCTCTGAATAAAAGAGGACATGAACTTAAAATTGAAGTTCAGAAAGACAAAGATATTGTTTCTCCTGGAACATTGGTTAAGTTTTCAGGGAAAATAAGCGACTTAACTGGAAAAGGAATAAGCAATCTTTTCATAAGTGCATATTATAATGGAAAAGAGGTTGCAAAAGCATATACTCAAAAAGGATTCTGGGATTTTGGAGAAGATATTGAGCAGGAACAGTTTTATGTTGATAGAAATGGAAACTTTAGCTTTTTGTTTAATGTGCCTCTTGATTACACTATAGATGCAAATCTTTCTATTATAACTAAGGAAACAGGAGTATACCAGCAGAAAGAGCATATTATCAGCGGATTTGCGCAGATATTTGATAAGGATGCTGCAGTTTTGGGCATTACAACGCCTGCATACTTAACAATTGGAGAGAATGAAATTAATGTGACTATTGCAAATGTTGGGAAAACTGAAGCAGATGCACAATTAAAAATATGGCAATCTGACATAGATGGTGAAAGAAACGAAATAGGTGAAAGAACTCTTTTAAAAAGTGTGGTTGTTTCTCTTCAGCCGCAGGAAACAAAAACTATTTCTTTGAATGTCCGACCGCAATTGACTGGAGATATCAATCAGGTGCAAAAAATTATTGCAAGCGCAGTTATTGAGGGCGATAAGAATAATGCTAATGATGAGCAAAGCGTATTGAGGCTGATTTTTGCGCAAACTGATGCTTCTGTTATAATTAATGCAGAATATAAATGGATTGTCAATGAAAGCAAGCCTATAAATATTACAATTATAAACGGAGGAATAACTGACTTGAGAGATGTTAATTATACTCTAAAGATTATTGAAAGAGAGAATAGCGCGAGTTCTACGAATGACAAAAATGCTGTTCCTGAAAGCAGCGAGATTATTGCTTCTGGAAAAATTGAAAGTTTGAAATCGCGAGAAAAAGTTGTGAAGAGCATTAATCTTAATTTCAGCAGCCTTGGCAGGCACAAAGTTCAAGCACAAATTCAAGCTGGAGGAGACCTTAATTCTAATAATGATGTTCAAAACACAAACATAAATGTTATAAAAAGAGGGGCAGATATAAGCTCTGATTTTTGGAGGTCGTCAGGAAATCCTATATTAAATCAGGAAATGAACATAACTGTTTCTGTAATAAATGAAGGAACAGAAACAGCGAGAGATGTTAATTTCTCCTTATATGCTGCAAAGGGAAATTGCAACATAAAAAATACGCCTTTGAGCAGTTGTGAAGATGTAAAGCTTATTTATTCTAATTATAGTGCAGAACTTAGAGCAGATGCAAGAATTGAGAATATTGTAAAGTTTACTCCGAGTG
>JBBSYR010000073.1:0-15550 GCA_038045165.1 Nanobdellota archaeon | reverse complement strand
TGTGACTTCTCGAGGTGCTCAGAATCGTTTCTGACATTTAGGGAAAGACTTATGTTTTTCACTATATCTTATTAGGATTAATATTTCTTACTAAATATAAATTTTTTTAGTTACATAGAATTTGGATAATTTGGTTACCTTTGGTTCCAAATTCTCTGTCTGGAGAATTAGGTATAAATGTAGCATAATCAACCTAATTCTCCATAATTAGTTTATTCTCATTTTATTTTTGATTTATTGGGTATTTTATTCTGCGTTAATCTCTCATTACCAGAATTCACAATATCTCTCTTTAGCAAACTATAAAAATATCCTCTGAATCAGCATTATATGCAAAACACCAAGTATTACAATATTAAAAAACACGAAAGCATCTTATATGCCTTAGTATTTATCTTGATAGTTTTGCAGATATCTTCTTTCGTTGTCTTAATTTCCAAAGTCTCTAATTTAAATAGCGAACTTGAAAAAACAAAGAACATAACTGCTTCTGCTATAAAGCAAAGCGAAGAGGTCATCTTGAATCTATTTTCAAATCATACTCTGCAGGAACAGCAAACAGAAGCTCAATACCAGCAGAACTTCAAGGATATTTCTTCAGCAATAGGAAAACTAAATGACCTATACAAAGAGGTTTCAAAACAGCAGAGCACATTCGATAGTGATTTGAATCAATTAAAATCTACAAAGGGAGATTTTTCAGGAGTTATTGAAAATGACTTAAAGGGAGTGGTTAGTGTAATAACTGACAAGTCCATGGGCACGGGATTTATTGTTCACGATTCAGGGATAATCGTAACCAACCTGCACGTGCTTTCAAAAGCCAGTCAGCTATCAGTATTTACTTACGAAGGAGAAGAGCATCAAGCAGAGTATTTGGGCGGCGATTCTGTTCGGGACATAGCGTTGATAAAAATTCAGGGAAATTATAAGTCTTTAAAATTTGCAGATTCAGATTCTCTCAAAATAGGCAGCAAAGTAATTGCAATCGGAAATCCCCTCGGACTTTCATTTACAGTAACAGAAGGAATAATTTCAGGATTAAAGAGGGAAGGCGCGAATGGATTTAACGAATATATTCAAACCGATGTTTCTCTTAATCCTGGCAATTCCGGAGGGCCATTAATTGAGACATCTGGCAAAGTAATAGGGATAAATAATTTCAAGATAGGAACTGCTGAGAATATAGGCTTTGCTTTAGAAAGCAATGCAATGAAAAAGTCTATTAATGCAATTCTCAATCAAACTTTAATAATTTAAACACGCAATAGCATAAAATGAAACTCAAGCCATCAATGAAACTGCACAAAAGATATCTTCTTTTGGAAGCCAGCAAAGATGAAATAGAAAAAACAATCTTAGACTATCTAGGAGTCTTAGGATGGGCAAAAGCATCTCCTTTTTTTATCAAGAGCGCTAATGCCTCCCAAATCATAATAGCAGTCAATCGCAAGGAAATTGAGAATATTAGAGCGGCATTCGCCCTCTCACCCTTTAAAATTAAAATTCTGAAAGTCTCCGGCACATTGAAGGGATTGGCGAAGTAAAAATCTTATTTTGTGTGCAGCCAAAATCTAATATTGCATTAATCACGCAGCACGGCAATATTACCGAAGTAAATCGCATCAAAAAGAATCAGACCAGAGCTCATTAACAGAATATCTTATCTTATTTTTGTTTAAAAGATTCAGAATTTCTCTTCTATTTTCCATAGGAATCAATATAACTGCTTTTCCTATTTTCTTTCCATTAAGTTTTTTCAGTAAGCCCTCCTTGATATAAATCTTTTTGCCAACTTTCTGCTTATAACCATATAGATTTCTCCACAATTTCATCTGCTGGGAAAATTTAATATTTTCAAGACTCATTCTTATCATTAGATAATATTTTGTTTTTTCAGGAATTTCATTGTATTTTCCATAAAGAAGAATTCCAGAGCTTATTACCTCTCTTTTCAATGTCCATTTGCTTAAATCTCCTATTTTGAGGGAGATCTCATGTTTCATACCCTTTAATCTCCAAGTTTCATTTAGTTTAGAATACTTAAATGAAGCAAGGGTTTTTTCAATATTCTTTTCAATTTCTTCTGGGGCATCTATAAATAAATCAATATCACTTTTTTCATTAAAATCTCCTCTTGCTGCAGAGCCAAAAAGAATTATTTTATTTATTTTCTCTCCAGCTTCGCTGTCTAGTAGAAAAGACGCAAAGCTCATAGTATAGCCAATAAGCGTGCTTCTTTTCATTTCAGCATCTCCTGAAGAATACTTTCAAGATATTTAAATAATTCAAGGGTCAATTTTATTTTTTCAACTGGCTTTGGAGAGCCATAGGATAAATTTTCACAAAGCTTTTCTAACTCAATCATTTTTTCTATAAGTTTTGATTTATTCTCGAATTCAGGCAGTCTTTCATAAATTCCCTCAGATTTAAACCAAGAATGGTTTAATTGAAATCCTTCTTCTACAGCCCTCTTTTTATGCAAATATGCTGAAAGCAGTTCGCAAATTGCTTTTGAAGCATTGTCTCCGATAATTCTCTGGGAACTTTCAATCCCCCTTATATCAATTGCCCATTTTATTATGGTTTCTCTTCTTTCATTAAATGCCTGAATATGTGCATCGTATTTCATAGTATATTTTATGTTAGTGACTATATAAGCTTTTCGTTAGTAAACATAATAATTCAATACTCAATAAGGATTATGTAAGTAAACTACATAAGCATTCTATCTTTTACAAACAAGCCCAATCACCGAAATATATATATATATCATTTCGCCCTCTTTCACTTGACTTTTCAAGTCAAAATTTAATGAAAGGAGGTAATATGGAAACAAAACAAATTTGGGTTCTTGTTATAGGAGCATTAGCCATTGCGCTCGTCACTTCTGTGATTTCTGCGAATATAACTGGTAATGTGATAAAGGTCAAGCTTGACAGCTCAAAGAAAGCACCCCAGGTTTATACAACTGCTGAAGTGGATGCCAAATTAAAAAATTTTGCAACAAATCAGGGAATTCTTAATATGCTGAGTAATTGTGTTCAAGTTGAACCTGACCAGTCAGAAAACAGGTGGTGTGGTGCAACTTGTAAAGCACAAGGCAAAAAAACAATAGGATTTTCAACTTATACGAGTTATGTTGCCTTAAAACAAGATGGACAAAGAGATTTACATCAAGTTTCTCTTTTTGGATGGGGAGATAATCAACCAATGCCAAGCTGTGGCGATGAGACAAATATAGGCTGTGGCTTAGCTGGCAATGCAGAAGAGATTATGGAAATAGAAACAGGTTTTAATGCAACTACTACAACTATCGATAAAGTTGGAGTCTATAGCAGATGCATTTGTTGCTAATCAATAACATTTTTCTTTTTATTTTTTCCCATAATTAAAGGTTTCACTATAACGAAACCTTTAATTATCTCTTTCTTCTGTTCTTAATTATGCACAAAGGGGGGCAGATTCAACTCTCGTTCGGAATGATTTTTTCAGTAATTATAATTGCGATTGTCTTATTTGTCGCAGGATACGTCATAACGAATTTTATCAAAACCAGAGATTGCATTCAGCTCGGAACTTTCAATAAAAATCTCGTAAATGAAGTTGAGCGAGCATATCGCAGCCAAGGCCAATCTCTTTCATTTCAAGGCTCTCTTCCAGCAAAAATTAATTTCGTATGTTTTGGAAATCTAAATGGTCCCTCTTCCACAGCAGACAAGCCAAGACAGCAATATTTCAAAGAGCATTCAATGGATAATAAGAATTTATTTTTTTATCCAATTATAGAATCTTGTGGCAGCAATATTAATTCTTATTTATTAGAGCATGCACGGTCAGCTGAATTTTTTTGTATTTCAACAAAATCTGGGAAAGTTGAATTGAAAATATCCAAAGAGCCGCTTGAAGCCCTTGCCAAACTAAGCAAATAATCAAAATGAATATCATCAAGAACAAAAGAGGATTTGAATTTAGCTTTGGTTGGTTATTTGCCATTATAATCGGCTCTGCAGCAATCTTTATAGCATTCTACTTTGCTTCTGATATGCTTAATTTATTAAAAAAGCAGGAAAATACTATAGTCGGAAAGCAGTTTGATATACTCCTCTATCCAGCAGGCACAGGTCTCGAAGAAGATAAGATTACTTTAATATCATTTCCAGTAGCAACAAAATTATTCTTTGAGTGCATTCCATCTGGTGATTTTGGTGAGCAGAGAATAAAAACATCTGTCTCTTCAACAATGGGGGCAAAATATCAGGAGGATGCAATAAACAGCAGGTCTTCTGACAAGTATATTTTTTCTCAAACGCCTTTAGAAGGAAAAGAATTTCTTGCTTTTGTCAAGCCATTCAATATGCCCTTTAAAGTTACAGATTTAATCTTCATAATTCAAAAAGGCGCGCAATATTGCATAGTTCTCGCTCCAGATGCTCTTGCAGAAGATATTGAAAAGCTCAAAGAGCAGAATAATCTCAATTCTACTTTCTTTTTAGCTGAAACTTACGAAACTTGCCCTAAAGCTTCAAGAAAGTTATGCTTTGCGTCTTCTAGAGATAAGAGATGCGAAATTCAAGTCATAGGCGATAAAATAATAATGGGAGATAAAAGTTTCTATTACGACTCAAATTTAGAAGATAATTCTTTATTGTATGGAGCGCTTTTTGCAGCTCCAGAAATCTACGAATGCCAGCTAAAAAGATTATTGAAGAGAGCATCTGAGCTTTCTCTTTTATACTTAAATAAAGGGGCGAGTTTAAGTTCAACAGGATGTACATCCGGATTAGAGCAGGATTTAATGCAATATTCAAACACGCTGAAAGCTATAAACAATACACCTTCTGATTTAAATAATATTTTCACAATGTCTAAAGAAATAGGGAGAAAAAACAATGATTTATCCTGTCCTTTATTCTAAAGGCCAGTTAAAAGTGCAGGAAATGGCTTTCGTGCTAGTTGCAATTATGATTTTCTTTGTTTTAGTTGCAATATTTCTTTTAAATTTCTGGATTTCCAGTCTCAAAGATGATACGGTTTCGCAGCGAGATGAAAAATCCAGCGAAATAGCTTTGAAGCTGGCAGACTCGCCAGAATTTGCATGGAGTTCCAAAAATAACAGATGCGATAACTGCGTGGATATCGATAAAGTTTTTGCTCTTAAAGAAAGAATTAATTCTGGCAAAGCATATAAGGACTTTTGGAGCCATGATATTGGAATCATCAAAGTTGAATCTCTATACCCTGAAAAAACTGGCGAATGCACAAGAGCAAATTATCCCAATTGCAAAACAATTACTTTGCTCAATAGAACTCAGGAATATAGCTTTAGCGGCGGTTATATTGCTCTCTGCAGGCACGATGCAGCTAATAAAGGTTCTATGAAATGCGAGCTGGGCCAAATTTACGTTTCAGCCAAAAAATTATAAAATGATTCAAACAAAAGCGCAGGAAGAAATTGCAGGGTTTGTGGTTATAGTAGTATTAGTATCAATTCTCTTTGTAATTTTTTTAGGCTTAAATCTAAATAAGCCAGCAAGCGCAGATAAAGAAAGCAAGGAGCTTTCCAGCTATCTGGGGAGTTTGAAAGAATTCACAACCAATTGCACTTTAGATAATCGCAACTTCGCGAATATTGGGGAAATTTTAGGATATTGCTTCAAAAAAAAGTCCTGTACTTCAAATGAAGATTCTTGCAGGATTCTAAACAGCACGCTAAAAGAAATTTTCAAAGCAACAATGCCCCTTGGCAAAGATTACAATTTGAAAGGTTATAAGTTTAAGGCAATTTATTCCAGCAAAACCCCCAGATTAAACGAGACAATTATTTCAATTTCAGCAGGAAACTGCTCCTCGCAATATAGATTTGCAGAGGGATTCCTCGCAGAATCCAAGGGAATAATAACTTATTCGTTGCAGCAATGCTTCTAGGACATTTAATATATTTTTAGCAGTCAGGCAGTTCAGAAATAAATTTTATGAAGTATGGCAAATGCAAAACCAAAGAGCCCAATTAAGCAGTGAATCTCCCCGCAGCAAGACTGCAAAGCATCAGAAGGCAACACCAATTATTATTTCCTACATCGACTTATTCCTCGAACATTAGATAATCATTATATTTTAACGTCGTTAGACATTAACTATTTTATGGAACTTCGCCGAAGGCGGACTATTTTGTTAGAATTTTTATATAATCATATTTAAGATTTATTGAAATTATTTAACAATTATTAAAATCCCACATAATATTCATCATATGTCCAGATAATCATCAAGTTTTTAAATATCTTTTTCCTAAGATATCTATGAGAAGAATAGAAACACAAGAAGAAAAAGAAAAACGCCAAAAAAGAAGAACGCGAGTTTTCGGAATGATTATGCTTCTTATCATGGTAATAAGCACAATAGGCTATGCTTTCATAACGTTTCAAGAAGATTCTAATGGCTCAAAAAAAAGTGCAGGCCAAGCGCAAGCTCAAAATTTCGATTCTCGCTGGATATTAGATTATAATGGCCAGCAAATGGCTCTCAGCAGTTCAAAAGAATCTCTAGCCAATATCTCTACAGCGATATTTCTAGATATCAATAACTATGCAGGAAATCCAGTGTATATTGATTCTGGCAATAGCAGCATTATTCTTTACGAGCTTGCTTCGAATCTAGAAAGTTATGCGTCAAAAGTGCTTCCTGCTTGCTATGGCGTTTGCGACTTGAATTTGCCTGAAAAAAATTGCTCAAGTTTCTTAATAGTCTACGAAAAAGCAAATGAAAATAAAGTTTACCAGCAAGAGAACTGTGTTTTTATAGAAGGAGATGTTCGCGCCGCTGATGCTTTTCTTTACAAAATTTTTGATACTGCTTAAACACCATAGAAATCTTTAAAACCCAACATTTGATAGTCTAATAATGCCTAAAAACAATAAAGAAGCTTCAAAAGAAGACACTAAAGAAAGTAAATCTAAAAGTATCAATAAAGAAGAAAGCGAAAGAAGCGTCAGATTAATATTTTATCTTGTTTTAGGAATTGCAGTCGGCACCCTTCTTGTTTATTTTATCTTCTCAGTTTTCTTTTCAAACATAACCCTATTTAGCAACACTTTCAAATACAAGTCTCTCCCATTTACTAAAGAGAATAACATGGGGTTAACTATTTATCATTATACCTACACTTATCAAATTGACAACGGACAAACAATAAAAAACAACATCCTTTTAAGAAAAGACCCCAGAAAAAATAATGTTCCAGTTGAAGGAAAGATTACTTTTGAAGGAGAGAGAAAGATTTATTCTACAATAAATACCACTGGTTTGCTTAATTGCTCAAGTATTCTCAGGGATTCTTCGTATATACCCTACTTTCTCGTCAATAACCTATTTGTCGTGGTCATTGGCAGTGTGGATGAAGCAGAAGCGCAGGCGAGCAATGTCACGCATATCACATGCGAAAAATATCCGAATGATAAAGTAATATTTATACAAGAGGGCAATGAAACAAAAATAACCCGAAAAGGCAATTGCTTTATTCTAAGTGTGGCAAATTGCGAGCTATTAGAAGCCTCAGAAAAATTTGAGGTTCAGGCAATCATAGATGCGAAAGAACAAGCTGGTTTGCTGAAGTGATTTATAGTTATGGATAACTGCATTACTTGTAGCTCTTTGTGTTGCAGTTCTCCAGACAGAAGCGTACAAAATGTGCTACAAGCTACGCAGTTTTCTGTATACTCCATAGACTTGTCATAGACTGAAAATCTTGACAAGTTTTTAATAGAAAATAAAAATTATCAGTGATTTATGTCAAATGAAGATAAGTTGTCGTATGAGATAATTATGTTTTTTTCTTTGATGCTCTAAAATATCACCCCATATTTTTTCTCTAAACCACCACCGAAATATATATATATCAATTTGCCTCCTTTCCTTTGACTTGTCAAGTCAAAAGTTAATGAAAGGAGGTAATAAATATGGAAACAAAACAAATTTGGGTTCTTGTTCTCGGAGCATTAGCAATCGCTCTTGTTACTTCAATAATTTCCGCGAATATAACTGGAAATGTAATAAAATTGAAGGCTGATAAATTTGGTAAATATCAAGTTTATACTAAGCAAGAAGTTGATTCTTTCAATAAAGAAATTGATAATACCATCACAAGGATTTATACTATGCTGGATAAACGTTTAACAATAGATTTCTTAGACAAAAAATGTGGCTTGGTTTTGTCTTCTGGGCAAAATTCTTGTCATCAAATCTGTTTGAATAAAGGAAATCTTTCTTGTATGATTGGACAAGTTTTTGTAGAATATAGAACAAATACTTCTACAACTAATTCATTAGATTCAATTATAGGGTGCACCGATGATCCAATAAATGAATTTGTTAAAGACCCTGAAGTCGATATAAGTCCTAATCAATTAACTGATATTGATATGGCTTGTATATGTTGTGAACTTTAAAACCCACAAATCTATTTTATTTTTATTTTTTTATCTCTCTCTCGGAAAAATATCCTCAATAATTCCTTTCCAATCAGTATAAACAGGAACTGTCTGCAAATTGAAGAGCTTAACATTGGCAAACCACAATAATACAATCAATATCGTGCTTCCAGCATACCAGACCAGTTTATGAGCCAAATCAAAGTAATATCCAGCTCCATTCAGGAACAGCACAGAAAAGACAACAATTCTTGTTATATTCAGAAATAGAAAGGTTAGAATAAGGAAAAAAATGCTTTTTATTCTCATTTTTAAGCTCATGGGCGTTGTCAAATTCAATATAATCAGAAGATAATATGCTGCGCCAGCAATACATGCCTGAATAAGCTCAATTGAATCTTCACCAAAACTGATTGTGCCTATCCCAGCATTTAGAATAGCATTGGAATAAATGCTCTTTAAAACAAGATACGAAGGGTAGAGCGTCAAAGGCGTGAATACTGCATAAAACAAATAAAGGCTGTTTATCGCCAAAAGCATTAAAATAAAATATCTGCTTATCAGAAAACCCATCTCTTTGTAATTCATCTAATCAACAAAACAATTCACTTTAATAAATATAACGTTTCAAAGTCCTCTATGTCTCTAAGGTTCTGCCTTAGAGTGAAAGTAAGCAGAAGCGCAGTAAGACGCAATACCAGCTTTAGATTTAGAACTAATTAGTGGTTGAGTTTGATTCGGCTTTCTTGTTTTTTATTTTTCCGTAGATAATTCCAGCAATTGCACCCCATACAAAATATATGAAAACATTCAATATTCCTCCAATTAAAACATACAATGTATTGTCAAATAATCCAGCAAAGATAACAAATACTATTGCAGGAAAAATAGCTATTAAGCCAACAAGTGATATAAATTTTAATAAAAGTATTCCGATGAATGGAAAAGGAATATTGATTATGCCTGCAGAGTCTTCATTATATACTAAAGAAAGAAAAATAATTAAACATATTATATATATCACAGAGAAAATACTTCCGCCTTTAAGCCAGTAAGACCAGTCTTTCCAACCCATGAATTTTCTAAGTCAAGATAGCTTTTAATACTTTCTAAGAACTTACCTAAAAATAAAATACCTATCAAATCTAAAACTTTGTGAGATAATTTAGTTTTTTGATTTTTCTTTTACACCCAAAAGTATTATCATAGATAAGAATTATCTATTTTCTTTGAGGAATTTTGTTCTCATAGATTGTAATGTTACCATAACCATCCCCAGCGACAATATCTAAGTCTCCATCTCCGTCCATGTCACCTACAGCGACCGTGCTTGCACCTTCGCCTTTTTCATATGACCAAGGAATATATCCAAAATTAGTGAATTCAGAGGGCTCGTCATTATGGTAAGGAAGATAGTATTTTACTTTCTCTGTCTCATTTGTTGCGCTCCCTTGATTTGTCGCATTTATTCCACTATAATCGCATCCAGTTATTCCCAGTAATCCTGCAAGAGTTGCAGTTGAAAATATTCTTGAAAAAGCTTGTTTAATTTTCATCTTAGAAATCTTGAGTTGACTGTAGATATTTATTTCCGTCATGATAGAATTTAATTTCCAATTTTTTTTGTGCTGCACTATAAATCGTGGCAGCAATTGGTATCCATATGTCATCTCTCAAAGTTGCACCTTCTGGATCAAAAATATGTGGCCGCGGACCCCAGGAGACTTCATTTCCATCATCATTTAATGTGGCTTGATCAAAAACTCTCAGATCATTAATTGTTTGCAATTTCATGCCCCTGAATTCTCCAATATTTCTCGTCGCACTATCGCTCTCTCCTGTTTTTCCACCATAACAATCCCCTAAAATAAGATTATGCCCTCGTAGATGCTCTAATTTTTTTAAGGAGGGTTCGTTTACACTTCCGAAAGCCTCAATTAAAATAACATGCTCCGAAGTATACTTAGAATTAATCCAATCCAAGAATTTTTCAAACGATACCGGCATCTTAATTTATTCCTCCTATTTGACCATTGTGATTTTTTTCGTCAACAAAAAAAGAAGCTTTTTTCATCTTAGAAAAATCCCTATCTTCTCGACACTCTTATAGCCACAAATATAATCAGAATTATTAAGAGCAAGTTTACTGCTCCAATTATCCATATCAAATAGTTGTTCTTGAAATAACTTGAAAGCGAAGATGCGCTTTCTCCGGCAATATTTACTGCAACTTCTCTTGTTTCAGATTTTCCATCAGCAAGTGCTTCTATAACAAAAGACTTTTCACCAGAAGCATCTTTGTTAACACTAAGAATGATAACTAATGTCTTGCTTTCTCCAGGAGCAAGCGTGAAAACTCTTTCAGAAATTGAATCTAAGGTTGCCCAGGATTCATAATTTTTCGCGCCAATTATAAATGAAGCACTATTTGCTCCAACATTGCTTATCTTAGAGTTAATTGCCATTTGTTTGCCTGCTGTTGCATCAGATTCTAACGAGGCAGTTATTAAAGCTGCTCTTCCAGTAATTGAAGAAGCTTTTGATAGACAAATAACCTTTAGAGGAACAGTAAAAAGATCTTCAGATATCTCGCGGTATGTTCCATCATTGTAATCATATTCTGCACTCAATTCAAGATTATATGTCTTATTTGAAGCAGTTGCAGGAACACCAAATGAAAAACTCATAGCTTGAGAATCTCCCATGTCCAGGCCATTCTTTATCTCTTCAAACATACTTATACCTAATTCCTTATTAAGGAGCATTACTTTTATGCGGTCTTGGTCTTCAGTTCCGATATTCAAAACATCAAAACTTAATACTCCCTTATCACCGCAAATAAGTTCAGATGGGCTTGTTTCTATTTTGTCAAAAGCAATAAATTTGCCCGCAGCATCCTGTTTCTCAATCCTTATAACTTCATAAATAGTGTTGCTTAAATCTCCAGCATTATCTATGCAGAGTTTATCTTCACCCAATCCGCTTTCTTTGCTGTATGCTTTTACTGCAAGTCTGTAGTTTCCTTCCTTTATATCTGCAGGAGCTTTAAATTCAAAGATAGTTTTTTTGCTCTCCCCATCATTAATGCTTCCAAGCTTTACATTCTCATCGTCTTTGCTTATAAAATTAAGGTCTTTTGCAACATTTTTTCCATTTGAGTCAAATAAGCCTAAATCAACATAAATACTTCCAATATTATCGCTTGCCAGATTTTCAACTTCAACTTTTACAGTTATTGTGTCCAATGGCTTCCAAATTGCATCGTCTTCGCCATCACTTCTTATAGCAACATCTCTTAATGAAAGATTACTTCCAATAGTTCCACTTCTGCAGAATGATTCCGCTATTGAAAAAGAGTATTGCGCGCCGACATTGTTATTCGCAACAGCACTTATAGTCGCGCTATTTATTCCAAATTTGAGAGTGCTTAAATCAGAAGCAGTAACTTCAACATTGCGCGATTCTCCAGGGTTTAAGGAAAACACGCCAGATTGCGAAAGAGAAACGCCAAAATTTCCAGCACTTGAAAGCACAATATTGCTTAAGCGAATGTTTCCAGAATTCGTGATATTAATTGTTCCATTTTGAGTTCTTGAAAGGTCTTTTATCTTAGTAATAGATAAAGAAGGATTTGGATTTATTGTTGGAGTTAATCTAACTGACTCAATAGAAACTGATGTGCCATCTTCATGTTTTGCATTAATTATAATATTCTTTGTACTAACACCAACAGGAGCTTGTCCGCCTGCACGGAAAGTCAAGGTAATTAAATCAGATAAGCTGCCATTTAAGACTTTAACATTTGTTAAAGCAGCAGAATAAACAAGAGCATTCTCATCTGAAGTGATTGTTGAAGTAATAACAGGATAAGCAGTTGAGCCCAATTTAGCAGAAGTTAATTGTAAAAATTGAGCAGTTTGTGAATCTGTATAACTAACAGCAATATTTGTAACATTTTTTGTAATATCAGAATTATTTATCTTAAATTTCACATCAAAAGAATCGCCAGTGTTTAGAGTTGGAGAGTTTCCAGAAATCTCTGCTGGATAAACATCAACTGCACTAACTAAACTAACTAATAGAAAAACAGACAACAACATTAAAGCAAATATCTTGAAATTCATTTTTTATTGTTTATGGTAATTTTTTGTTGTAACTTCATAATTACAATACTTTATAAATGTTTCGTTTTTTTTCATTTTATCGAGAATTTCCATTTCTTGTTTTTTTTGAATTGCTGGCATTTTGCATAAACTTAGCATATAAAAGAATTTAAATAGCGCTTATTAAGTATATAGGTGATAAAATGGTTATTCGCTCTCAAGAAAATCTTATAGGTGCATGGGCGTTCTTAATAGGCGTTGTTCTAGCAGTGATAATAGGTTTAGCAGCAAGCACGCTAATGGGTCCTCTTCTTCTTGGAATTCTCGCAATTTTCGGTCTAATCGTCGGATATTTCGTTGCTGAAAAAGATGTCCAGACTTTTCTGCTTGCTTCAGTTTCATTAGTCATCGTAAGTTACACAGGCATTTCAGGTCTTGTTTTAGGCTCAGAGATAAGCGGCCTTAATTTAGGCAAACTTCTTTCTTCTGTCCTGCAGACCCTTCTCGCCCTTTTTGTGCCCGCAACAATAGTTGTCGCTTTAAAGACAGTTTTCTCAATCGCAAAAAGCTGATTTTTGATTTTAAGCACTTTCCTTTTTAAAGTACAAACCATTTGATATGGTATAGAGAGCTTTGAATAACCCTCCAATTTTGTAGTTACGAGGGGGTTTTCAAAGCGGTTCGATAGAGGACTCTGGGGTTTTTCAAAGTCCTCTATATATTATAATAGGAGTTATTACAATCACTTTAGATAATTTAAGTTATTGATAATTTTTTATGAAAAAAATCTAATCCAAAATCTTCAATAATTTGAATCAACTCACAGTCTTGTATAATATTAAATTTATTTCTTAAATCAATTAGAAATTCTTGAAGTTCTTTAGCATTATGGGGTTGTAATTCTATATCAAGATTCCATCTTCCTAAAAGACGAGCATATGCAAGAATTCCTGATCGACTTTCTAAAAAATCTAAAAGACTTCTTTCTTGATCCATATATGCATGGTCATAAGCAATAAATATTTTATAAGAAAGGCGTTCAAAGTGTTGAAAATGTACCATCATATGATAACCAGTAATGACTTTCTTTTTTTCCAATTCCAAAATTCGACGCTTGACCGCATTTCTAGTGAGATTAATTCTGGCGCTTATTTCTTCATAAGTCATGCGAGCATTATTTTTTATTAACCCCAAAACTTTCCAATCTCTTTCATCTAATTTAATTGTGGGGGCTTCTTCAAAGATTATTCCAGTACGTCTTTGAGTTCTTTCTGGTAAAAAATAATTGTAAGAGAACATGCTTAGTGAAAGCATAGGAAAAACTTCATAACTAAAGATTAAATCTTTTTGTTTGTGCATAATATCTTTCAGATAAAATTGAAATTCACTAGAGTTTTTAGCCCAGATATCTACTATAATATCAAAACTGCCTGAAACAAATCCTATCCAAAATATAGGATAATTCTTAAATAAATAGTTGGCAAAATTAGAATAACTATTAGATGAAACGTTTTTTAATTTTAAATGTAGACGAAATAATGAGTGCCCTAAACATCCAACATTGATTACTGTAAAAAAATCATAAATTGTTTTTTGATCCAATAATCTTTTGAGCCTATATTCTGCAACTTGTTTGCTTACTGCAGTCTTTTTAGCAATACTAGAAATTGAAGTGGTCGGATCTTTGTCTAAAACATTCAAAATACGCATGTCTTTCATAATGAGTTTAGGGTAATTCTCCATATTTTACAAATGATACTTTAAGTTTATATATTTTGCCATTTGTCAAAATAATAGAAGGAATATTTTATAATATGTCACTTATTAGTAAATACATGAAAATAGAACAAGTTAGAGGAAGCTGGAAAGATTGGCAATGGCAGCAAAAAAATGCAGTAAGGGATATTAGAATATTGAAAGAGAACTTTCCAAATGTAAGAGAATCTTTTTTTGATGAATTAAACACAAATTCCGGAAGCAGATTAAAATTTCAAATGACTCCATATATGATTTCTCAAATACCTGAAGAATCTGACCTTAAGACTTTACTAGGTAATCCTTGGGTAAAGCAATTTTTTCCTTTAGGAAGAATTTATGTTGAAGGAAAAGATGCATACGATGGAACTGACAATTGGGAAAAAGCTGAAGAATTTCCAACAAAGGATTTGCACCACAAATATACTAATAGAGTATTAATAAGATTAAGGAATTGTTTAGCATATTGCAACTATTGTTTTGAATCATTGGGTGTTTTAGAGAAAGAACCTTCCGATTCAAAAAGCTTTGTTTGGGCTGAATGGCAAAGGTCGCTTGAATATATAAGAGACAACCCTGATGTTGAAGAGGTCATACTTAGCGGTGGGGAGCCTCTTTTGATGACTGATGGAAAGCTTGAAAAGATTTTAGAGGATATTTGTCTGATTAGAGATCCTTTAGGACAACCAAAGGTCAGATTTAAGAGAATTCATACAAGAGTATTAACGCATAATCCTTATCGAATTACATCAGAATTAGTTAGTGCGCTTAGGAAGTTCAAAGTTAATGAAATTGCATTGCATGTTGCTCATCCATCTGAAATTACCTCTGATTTTATAGACTCTGTTGAAAGAATTAGAGAGGGAATGGGGAGAGTTGCACCGATTATTGCAGTACATACCCCATTAATAAAAGGGCTTAACGATTCAAAAGAAACTTTATGGGAATTATTTTCAAGACTTTATGAAAATAATATAAAACCCTATTACTTAATTCATAGTATGCCCCATATTCCGTATGGCAACCAACAGAGGCTGCCTGTTAAAACAGGCGTACAAATTATGAGATCTCTTAAACGACACAAATCTAATATCGCCTTGCCCGAGTATATTATTGCTCACTATGATGGAAAACAAACTGTTCCTCTTGAATTAGATGGAACACCAGAATTCCAATATCTGAAAGATTCAACTGGCGGTCATATTGTGAGATTTTTAAATTGGAAGAGAAATTGGGTAGAATATCCAGATGCCAATTAAAAAA
>JBBSYR010000072.1:0-2323 GCA_038045165.1 Nanobdellota archaeon | reverse complement strand
ATTAATATCGTCGTAGTTTAGCTTGTTTTTAAGCTTTTTTGGTGCTAAAATGCCTTAGAGCCTATCCTAATAGGCCATAATTTCTGAATCGGCAGGTATAAATATCACCTAAAACTTTAATTTTTGTTCTCTCTTTTCTTTTCTCTCTTAGAGAACAGCAAATACGTAGGAAAAAGTCTGTTCTCAGAACTAAATGAAATTGTTTGAAAGGAGGTAAAATGGCGTTTATTACAATAGATGATGAAGACAGAATACCTGATTTTATGTGGGAAGAGATGAAACAGATAATTCCAAAACCTATTGATAATCATCCACTCAAGTGTCATAAAAAGAGGATTGATGATAGACTTGTAATTAGTGGAATATTTTATGTTCTTAGAACTGGATGCCAATGGCAGGCTTTAGACCAGACAAATCTATGCAAACACTCTGTTGCCCATGACAGATTTCAAGAATGGCTGAAGGCAGGAGTATTTGAAGAATTTTGGAGAAGAGGGCTATTGATGTTTGATGAAATTAAAGGAATAAATTGGAAGTGGCTTTCTATCGATGGGGCAATGACAAAATCTCCGCTTGGCGGAGAAGCGACAGGAAAGAACCCAACTGACAGAGCAAAAAAAGGGCTAAAAGAAGTTTGCTCACAGAGGCTAGCGGAATTCCGCTAGCAGTAGAAATTTCTGGAGCAAATAAAAACGATTTCAAACTTACCAGATCTACATTTGAGAATATTCAAATAGATAAACCTAACGATGAAAGAGTTAATGTTTGTATGGATAAAGGCTATGATTATAATGAAGTAAGAGAAATCGGTAGAGAGTTTGGATATACTTTGCATATTCGACCTAGAGGAGAAGAAGCAAAAAAGTTAAAGAAAGGGTTGTTAAAGAAAGCAAGACGTTGGGCTGTTGAGAGAACTCATAGTTGGATTAATAGATTCAGAGGATTATTGATTCGCTGGTGTAAGAAAGCAGAAAATTATCTTGCTATGCTTCACTTTGCCTGTGGGATTATTACTTGGAGAGCCTGTCTATGCGGATAGGCTCTAAGTTTTATCCTCGTTTATATCCTAACTTCGCCACATGGCCAAAATTAGAAATATATTAATCATAGAGTTCTGCCAGTTGGCAAATTTTTAATATTTTCCACAAAATATTCGATGTTTTTCTTAAAAATTACACGAAAAATAGTCGTCTTCCATAAGAAATTAAGGTAAAAATAATAAATAATAACCCAAAAGGAATTAACTGTCGGAAGATTACGAGTTTTTGTGAGTTAATTTCTTGATTTTACATAGGAAATAGGCTAAAATTATCTGTCAATTCAAATTGAATAATTTTGAGTAACTACAATAGAAATGATGGTTGGGATTTTTTATTCAACTGGCGAAGTCAGGTTATATAGTTGAAGGTAGGACTAAAACTTCGTTTAACCTGATAGATTAACCAAACTTCTGCTTTGCCCTCCGCTCCACAAAGCTGTCGCTTCGGGTTGCTATCCCCTAATATGCTTTGAGTTTCCCCACTCCCTCCTCGATTTTTATTCGTAAATGAAATGATAATTTGTATAAAAATCTCGTCCCTTTAGGTTGCAATTCTCAGCCTTAGTTATCGTCGTTTCGTTTCTCCAAATGATTTCTCGCTCCGCTTAACCGCAGAGTGCGAACAAACATATCGCATAATCGCTTGCTTAAACGAAATTGCTGAAGCTGGATAAAATTAGAAAGATTAATGATGCGGACCATTACGTTCATGATATGCATCTAACTTTTCAGATGGTAAATCTGTTTGTAAAAATAAAGATGAATGAATTTTGTTGCTCGTAGTTTGAGGACAATCTCTAGCTAAACCTTTATGCTCAACTCTGACAACTACACCTCTAATCTCATAAGGCATCTTTGCACCAAGAGTAACTTCAATATTTTGTTCAACACCAACAGGGTTAGCAAAGTTTACCTTTCCTTCCATTCTAGACTTGAATGTTCCCCTGTTCTCTTGAGAGATAAGAAAAACATGATACATATACTGATTCATAGAATTGGCTATCTGAGTATTATTTAAATCTTTCTATTTGTCACCACCTGATAGTTTTAGCAATTACGCGAGAAATCGGATGAGAACAAAGCAGAAGACGCGAGGATTTTTGTAATCATCTCGCGCCCTATCGGGTCGGCTAATCACAAGTAAACAGTAGATTGCTTACTTTATTCTAAAGTATTTTCTCTTGTAGAAAACCGCAATCTGACCTAACTTTTGTCCGATTTCATAATATAAATTTGGTGATTAGTGTGATTCCGCACCAACTCGCCCCCTTACAATACATATAG
>JBBSYR010000071.1:0-3025 GCA_038045165.1 Nanobdellota archaeon | reverse complement strand
TTGGCATTCCAAACATTATCGTAAAAAAGAACATCCAGAATTATGCGTTATAGCAACAGAATTAAGGCCAAGTTTTTATAAGGCACTGCAAAAACTTGGAATTTCCTTCGACAGAAGATTCTTTGAAGGAGTCTATGAAACATTAAAGTCTCGTGGTAGAAAACTTAGGCTAAATACGGAAGAATTAAGATACGCCCATCGAATATTTCAATCAATGGCTGATGATACTTTAACAAAACTGCAATATGTGTATGGACGCGGGCAGATTTAATCAAAATTCTCTCTTTTCATCAGCACAACTCTTGAATCTTTCTTGTCATTGGCAATTTTATAAGAAGAATTTTTTTCAATTTCTTTTGCAAAATCCTTTATTTCCTTAAAAAATGGCATTGTTGAATATGGAAGTTTTTCTCTTGCGCCTCCAACAGCCATATATGCTTTTACCTCGACAAATTTAGGATTTGCTTTTTCAATAATCTTGGCATATTCTTCAGGATTTCTCATATTTGTAACCTTATTCAAAGTCAGCCTAATAACAGTATTGCAATCAAATTCTTTCAGCAAATTCAGGGTTTTCAGCATTTTTTTCCAGCCGTTCTTAACAATCGGACAGCACTCTTTTTGAAATAATTCTGAGTTAGGCGCATGTAAAGTCAAATATAGATTAGTTGGCTGATGGTTAATTAATTTTTTAATCATCTTAGGATGCATGCCATTTGTAACTAAAAAAGCAGTCATTTCCTTGCTTTTTATTAAATCAATAAATTCAGGCAAATACGGGTATAATGTCGGCTCTCCGCTTAAAGAAATAGCAAAATGCTTCGGCTTTTCAGCTTCGCTCATCTTTTTTTCATTTACTTTCAAAGCACCCCAAAATCCCTGAATAAACTTTCTGTGCTCTTTAATGCATCCATCAAAAATTTCTTCAGGTGAATCCCATTTAAAATTTTTTTTAGGAAGCATGAATTGCAAAGACCTCCAGCAGTGCAGGCAATTCAAATCACAGAAAAAAACAGCAGGGCTCATCTGAACACATCTATGGGAATTAATTCCATAAAATTTCTCTTTGTAGCAGCACTTTCTCCCCCGAATGCATTTTTTAGTCCACTCGCATACTTTTATAGCTGAATGCCTGCCGACAAACCTATATCCTTGCACGTGCATTCTCTCTGCTTTCCATTTTTCTAATGAGACATTTGACAAATCAATTTGGCGTGAAAAATTTAAGGGGGGCTTCATACTTCTTCCTCAGCAATTTCAACCTTTCCTAAAATCTTTTTAACTTTGCTGGCAAGCTCTTTCTTTAACTGCTCATTTTTTTCCTTGGCTTTCTCAATTTTTTTATTCTCTCCGTATGCTTTTCGGTCTATCGCAGCAAGTTCAAAATCAAGATTTTTTATTTTTGTCTCTAAAGCAGTTATTCTTGCTTCTATCCCATTATTATTTTCTTTTAATTGCCTGCTCTTCTCCAGCAGAGCATTTACTTCAGGGTGGATATCAACTCCTAAAGCAACATTAACCATCTCAACAATTTCAAAATTTTCATCTGCTTCCAGCATGCTTAAAAATCTCTCTCGATATTTTTTCAGCACCTCTGTTTTTTTCGGGTTTTCATGAAAAAATTTCAATAAAAATTTAATATCTATGCTTTCTTTCAATTTAAATGCGTTTTTGTTCAAATCGCTGATTTCTCTTTTTGCCCTCTCCTTGCTTTCAAGATTTTTCTTAAACTCCTCACTCTCTATTAATGCCTTAAACTCCAGACTTGCTGAATTTCTTTCAGTTTCGAGCTCTTTTTTAGTTTTTTCAATATTCTCAACATTCCCCCCTATTTCTAAAACAGATTTTTCTAATTCATTAAATTCTTTTTTTAAATTATGCAGCGCTTCTAAATTTTTTCGCTTCTCAAAAATTTCCTTTTCACCTTCAACTATCCTGTTGAAATTACTAAAAAAATCCCTGAAATTATCCTGAATCTGCTCGAGCTCTTTTCCTACTAAAATGGTTGCTTTTTCGAAACTCTTGCGCGAATTTACTTTAAAATTATTAAAACACGACTGCATTTCAATTATATATTCCTCAGCTCCAAAATTTTCATTTATTTTTTCAAGTTTGCCTGCTAGTTTTTCAAGATGAGAGGCATAATATCCTAAATTTTCTTTTACTATAATTTTTATTCTCTCATGCTCCTTTCTTTTCTCCAAATCTATCTTTCTTAAAAGGTCTGCCTGAAACTTCAGTTCAGAAATAAGCGGCGCAAGAATTCTCTTTACTTTTTCTTTAGCTTCTTTATCTTTAAATGCAAGATTTTCTTTCTCACTGCTTATTCTATTTTCAAGCTCGCTTAACGTTATCTTTTCTATTTTTTCTGCTTTTTGTTCTTTTTTCCTGAAAAAATCCAAAAATCCCATCTAAATCCACATTTTAATCAAATAATAAAGTTTGCGCTTTTCTAGTGCAGTTCCCCTGACAAAACAAAAGACACCAGAAGACAAAAATTAGTTAATAATTTTTCTACTTTTTCTACTCAAACTGCAATTTGAGTTTAATCTAATCCCTGCAAGATATTTGTATTTGTAAGAGCTTGCGCGTGCCTCAATTCATCTTTAATCACATCTAATTTTCTTAAAGATAAAGCCTTGAAAGTATTTCTTTTTTCTCTGTTGCATTCATAATCACGGATTTCTTCTGCAATATGAAATATTCTCAAATCAGCAGATTCATAAAACCCATTTTGCCTGTCTGATGCAATTTGCCTGATTTCTTGCTTCCATCTTTCAGAAAGTCTTTCTTCAGATTTGTATCCTATAGTATAAATCCCAACAGCTGCAGCAGCCAGCAGAGAGAGACCTAAATAGATGATTTTAGCCCCGCCTGAGATTTTTGCTGTGTGTTCTTTGTTTTTTGCAACTAACTTGTTCTCTAAGATTATCATATTATTTCTTATGAAATAGTCTTTTATAAACCTTAGAGTCTGTCCTACAATAGATAGCTTAATAAAGTATAAATTCTACTGAATTTTAGA
>JBBSYR010000070.1:0-12706 GCA_038045165.1 Nanobdellota archaeon | reverse complement strand
CCTCTTGGACCAAACAGCATTAGCCAGGTGGTTATTACAATTAAAACAAGAGTTACTAAAATAGTTATGAAATGGTCTTCTTCAAGCTGTCTTTCGTTTTCTTTCATTTCCCCGTAAATCATGTAATTAAGCGCAATCATTATAACTGCAGATATAATAAATACTATTATTGCGCTTGCCTGCAGATGGTCATTTAACAGCATAACTGCAGTCATTGCGCCCATCCATCCACCCATGAATCCCGCCATTACCCCTTCTATAAAACCCATTATGCCGCAGCATTTTCCAGTCCAGATTCCAAAGAATATTCCTATAGCTATTCCAAATACTCCTCCGATAAACATTCCATTTGTTGCACCGATATAAAAACCAGGTAAAAATCCAGCAATCATCCCAGAAGTCATGCCTATCATCATTCCAGACATGCAATTAAATTGCTTATAAGCTCTAACTTGCCTTAAAGTAGGCACAATTAAAGCAACACTAAATATGAAGAGAATTAAGTAAAATAGATATTTGCTGAAATTATCAAGATTTTTTAATTTGAACGAATACATTAAAATTAAGAATATAACTGAAGTTACCAAGGAATAAAGAGCGGTTTTAACTAACTCTCCTTCTACTCTATTTCCGCCCAGTTCTTTAATAAATTCTTTCATAGTCTTATATTAATTAAAAATATTCTATTTAAATTCTTTTGTGAAATGAGTTTCAGTCCTTTTTGAGCACAACAACATTAGTTTTTCCACGCCTTACTCTTTCTATGAGCCCTTTGCCTTCAAGACGGTCTATTATTCTGGTAACTTTTGCTTTTCCAAAGCCGCTTTCTTCACTGAGATTCGCCTGAAAAACTGCGCCTTTTTCTTGAATTTTCTTGAAAATTATTTTGTCTTCAGACCTGAAAGAAGACATATCAATAATTTTTTTTATCTGTTTTTCTTTTAATGTTCTTATAACGATTTTTTCACTTTGTTTTGTGAACATTAAGATTAAACCAACAAGAACTAAAATGCACGCAATTGCTAATGCGAGATATGTCTGCTGATTAATTGTTTTATACATTGGGCAAATCTGTTCTTCCATAGTACAACTGGACTTTACGACATCTCTTAAAGCAGAATTAAACATGAAAATAATAACAATCATAAACGCAGCAATACCAACTAAAAGCCATCCAACTTTTTTATTCTCCATTAATTTAATGTTCCATTTTCAAATTTTATACTTTTAGCAAGATATCCTGCTTTTTTTATTGCATTTGCTAAATCAATCTCTTTAACATTATCCTCGCACTCAACCAAGCCTTCTTTTGCTGGAACATTAATTTTAATTTCTTTGATGCCTTTAATCTCTCTTAAACTTTTGCTGATTCTTGTGGCGCATGAAGTGCATTCCATTTTGTCTATTGTGATAACTGCTTTTTTCATCTTTTTTTCATTTTGTTTTTATCTTCCTGCATTTGATTTATTAACCATAATATGAACAAAACAAGAGCAATTACGAGCAAAGCTTTAATCAGCCATCCAAAGAGCCAGATAAATCCAAAACTTCCATAATAACCACTCATCATTCCTCCGAAACCGCCGAAGCTCATCATTCCAAATCCTCCAAATAGAAATAAAACAAGCAAAGCGATTACCAATGCAAGGGCAATATTATTTTCTTTATTCATCTTTTACCTCCTTTATTCGCTTGAATTATATGCAGGCAATGAGCAGACATGTGTTTATCAATTATTTTCATCAAAGGTTTTATAGTTTCAGTATTTAATTCGTAATATCTGTACGCACCCTCTGCTTTTGCCTTAACAAAGCCGCAATTTTTGAGCCTTGTTAAATCGTGTGAAACAGAAGACTGGTCTGTTTTAAGTTTTTGAACTATTTCAGAAACATTGCGCCTTTTTTCCCGCAGCAAGTTAATTATCATTAATCTTGAATTAGAAACAAACGTGCCAAAGAATAACTTATAGGCTTTTTGCATATCTTCATCGCTTAATCTATTGTACGATATGTTTTCATTTGTCATATGCTTAACAAATCCATAGGCTATTTAAAGCTTGTGAAACAAGCATCTATAGCGAGATGCAAATGAAAATTCACCAAAAAAAACTTTCAATCTTTATATTTTCTTTCTTAACTCCCATGTCTTTCAATATTTTAATCGTGTTGTTTTTCATCGGTTCCGGTCCACAAATATAGAATAAAGAATTTTTCACATCCTTTGCGCATTTTTTTATAATTTCTTCACTAATGCGTCCATGTTTGTATTCTTTATCAGATGATTTTTCTTTGCTCAAAATATAAATTTTCTTAAACCAATCGACCTTGATTTTATTTAATTCATCTTTGAAGATTATATCTTTTTTTGTTTTGGCGCAGTATAGCAGAGCAGTATTTTGGTATTTATTTGAATTCAGCTGATTCTTTATCATGCTCATAAATGGAGTAATGCCCACGCCGCCCGCAATAAAAACTAAGTTCTCGTTATTTTTCATAGTGAAAATACCAAACGGGCCATCAACAATAACTTCTTCGCCCTTTTTTAGCTGAGAAGCAATCTTTGTAAATCTTCCAGTTATTTTCATTGTAAAATTTAGCGTATTTTCATCTGGAGAACTTGAGATTGTAAACGGATGTCTTGCGTATAATTTATCCTTATTTAATCTCAAAAAGCAAAACTGCCCGGGCTTAAATAACATTTTCTTATTAGGCTCGAGTTTTAATGTAAAAACATTATAAGTCTCCCATTTTATTTCTTTAACATAACACTTAAATCTTATATGCCTAATCTTATAATAAGCCCTATAGATGCCGCCGGTTATTATTCCAATCAAAAGAATGCCCAACATTGATTTAATAAGAGGATTACTTGTATCTGATCCAGTCTTCAAGGCATGATAAAGACTGAAAAAGAATAAAATGTATGTTAAGATATGTATATATTGCCACATTTGATGAGATATTTTTTTATATAACACTGAAGAAGCAATAACTGCAAGATAGATATAGAAAGCAACTACTCCCAACGCAAGAGGAAGAACAGCAAAATCAGGGATGAAATAATTTAAGTAACTTCTGTCAGATAAAATAAAAAACAAAGGATGAGCTATTACAAAAATAGTAGTTAATAATGCAAATTTTCTCTGAAATTTTATTATTTTGTCCATTCCGAAAAATCTATCAAAGAATCTTGCTGTATCTCCTGAAACGATTAAGATTGAAAGAAATAAAAATCCTATTAGGCCTATTAATTTTCCGATAGAATAAAATAGGATGTTTGATGAAATTTTCTGGCCAATAAGCGGGCTAAAAATTTGATATGAAAATACAGCAATAATAAAAAATAAAATAAATATAAAGAAAGATTTTATTCTCATTTGTTGGCAAAAGACATTTGTTTTATAAAGTTTATGAACTTAAAGTCCTATTCTAGTACTTTAAGAGTTCCCCAATGCCCATTCTGCCTGTGCCCTGTTTTTGTGCAGTAATATTCAAATGATCCTGCTTTATCTGCAGTAAATTCAATTATAACTTCTTGGTTCAAGGGAGTTTCAGCATATGCATTGAATTCATCAATTTTGAAATCATGTGTGCCTTTGGTGTTTGTTATTTTAATTCTTATAAAATCTCCTTTGTTAACACTAATTTCTTTCAATGAAAATTGCGGGAAATATTTTCCATCAACTATCTCTGTAAATGAGCTTATTGTGAACTCCTTGACTAGACCTTTTTCATTATTTATTGTTTTAACAGCGCTTCCAGTTGGTGTATACATCCCCGATATAGACAGCCCCACAAATAATGCTATCGCTAGTGCGGCCAATACTAAAATTCCTATGCTTAATTTTTTATTCATTTTTTGACCTCCTTACAATAACTATTTTAAAGTATTGATAGTAACCTTTATATGGTATTTAAAGATATAGTAACTAAAAGTAAAGTAAGAAATAAAAATGAATAAAGGATGCCCAGTAGGAAAAATTGTTAAGATTTTGAGCATGAAATGGAACATGTTGATTTTAAAGCAGTTGAAGGAAGATAAAAGCAAAAAGAGATTTAATGTTTTGCTTGAAGAGTTACAGCCCATAAGCTCGAGAACACTTTCAAAAAGATTAAAAGAGCTTGAAAAGACTGGGCTTGTGGAAAGGTGTAAATTTAACGAAATTCCTCCAAGAGTGGAGTACTCGCTTACCATTTCAGGGCTTGAAATTATAAAATGCTTTAAGCCTTTATCAAAATGGGCGGAAAAGTTTGGGAATACCATATAGTTTGATTTCCCAGCTTTCTTAAATACACTAAACCAGAATACTTACCATCAAATTACTCACTGAATATTCTTTATTAATCGACGAGTACCAATTATTATTAATTCTTAGCATTTATTTTTATCGTGAATGATAATATTTGTAGCATACAATTAATTAGTAGGGATTATTTAAGACGTAGTGTACTTAAAGTTTCTTTTTCTTCATTAAAAGAGTGTTCAAGACAACGCTGACTGAACTTAAAGCCATTGCTCCACCTGCAATTATTGGGCTAAGAAGCCAGCCAGTAAATGGATACAAGGCGCCTGCTGCAATTGGTATGCCTAGAGTGTTATAAAACAAAGCCCAGAACATATTCTGTTTTATCTTTTTTATGGTCATTCTGCTTAGTTTTATTGCCTTATATACGTCAGTTGTATTATTATTCATTAAAACAATATTGCCAGTTTCCATCGCTACATCGGTTCCAGAGCCAATTGCAATGCCTATATCTGCTTGAGCTAGTGCTGGAGCATCATTAATTCCGTCGCCAACCATTGCAACTTTGCCTCTTGCCTGCAGTTCTTTTATCTTATCAGCCTTATCTTGAGGAAGAACCTCTGCGATTACGTGCCTTACTCCCAATTGTCTTGCGATGGCATTTGCAGTTCTTTTATTGTCTCCTGTTAGCATATATACAAAAATTTTATTGTCCTGCAATTCCTTTACTGCAGCTATAGAATCTTTTCTTGGAGTATCTGCAATTGCAATGAACCCTTCAATTTTCTTGTTCAAACATATTACAACAACGGTTTTCCCATCTTCTTCCAATCGATTTATCTCTGCTTCTGCTGAGCTAATATTAGTAATTTGCTTAATGTATTCTGGCTTGCCAACAATTAATCTTTTTCTTTTATAAATTCCTTCAACACCATGCCCAGAAATTGCCTTGAAACTAAGTATACTCTCCAATTTAATATTGCTTTCTTTAGCTTTATTTACAATCGCCTGCGCTAATGGATGCTCGCTATAATTCTCAATACTTGCAGCTATTTTTAATATGTCTTTTTCAGAGCTTGATTGGTTTGTGCTTATAATGTCTGTAACCTCTGGTTTGCCTTGAGTCAATGTGCCTGTTTTGTCAAATACTACTGCATAAATCTTGTGTGCTGTTTCTAAAGCATCTCCGCCTTTTATTAAAATGCCTTTTTCTGCTCCTTTTCCTGTTCCAACCATTATTGCGGTGGGAGTTGCAAGACCTAAAGCGCAAGGGCAGGCAATTACCAATACTGAAACTGCAATAATTAATGCAAATGAGAAAGTCTGACCAACAACATAATACCATATTAAAAATGAAATTATTGCAATAACAATAACTACCGGCACAAAGTATGCTGAAATTCTATCTGCAAATTTTTGTATTGGGGCTTTTTTGCCTTGAGCATCTTCTATTAGTTTTATAATTTGCGAGAGAGTTGTATTTGCACCGACTTTTACAGCCTTAAATTTAAAGCTTCCTTGCTTATTGATAGTTGCCCCTATAACAGTATCACCCTTGCTTTTCTCAACAGGCATGCTTTCTCCAGTTATCATGCTTTCATCCACAGAACTTGAACCTTCAATTATAATTCCATCAACTGGAATTTTATCTCCTGGTCTTACAACTACGATATCTCCAACAATAACTTCATCAACTTTTATTTTCAGCTCTTTGCCATTTCTTATAACTGCTGCTATCTTTGGAGAGAGATTCATTAATTTCTTTATTGCCTCGCTTGTTTTTCCTTTTGCTATAGCTTCAAGGTATCTGCCGAGAATTACAAAAGTTATTAAGACTGCTGCTGCTTCAAAATATTGGTCTCCAGCAGGATTGAATAATATTACATACAAACTATAGAAGTAAGCAGCACTTGTTCCTAATGCAATTAAAGTATCCATATTTGCAGATTTATTTTTCAACGCGCCTATTGCACTCTTATAAATGTCCCATCCAACAATAAATTGCACAGGAGTTGCAAGTAAAAATAAAATATAATTTTTATAAGGCACGTCTATTCCGAACCACATTAATATCATTCCGATTATAAGTGCAGGAAATGAGAAAACTAGGCTAAAGATGAAAGTATTTTTTAATTTCCTAATCTCTGCTTGTTTTTTTTGATTGTCATAATCAAGATTAGAGTTTTCAGCAGTTATAACTTTTGAGCTGTATCCCAAGTCTTCTATAATTTTAATTAATCTTTGCTCATTAGTTTGAGATTCATCAAACTCAAGAGTTGCTTTTTCAGTAGCAAGATTAACATTGCAGTATTTTACGCCCTGCTCTTTTTGCAGAGCTTTTGTCAATAAGGTTACGCAACTCTGGCAGTGCATTCCAGTTATCTCAAGATTAGTTTTCTTTGTCATATTATTTTAATTCGTATTTATCTAGAGGAATTAAGTAAATTTTATCTAATGCTGAACCTTCTTTAAGAATGCCAATAATTACTACATCCTTGCCAAAGAATCCTTTAATAATATCTCCTGTGCTGCCAAATAACTTTTCTTCTTTCATTATTTTTGCTTCTTCAGACCCCAAGATAATTGGGTAATATTCCTGCCCTCCAATATTATGCATTTGGTAGTCTTTAATATTTCCTTCTGATAGCTCTAGACTTAGAGGTTCTTCTAAGTTGTAGTCATAAAAGAATTTAGCAACTCCTTCCGAATTTACTTTAAAGAATATCCTGTCTTCTCGACCATTTAACTCGTTAAATTGGTGATAATCTAAGAAATAGATGTAGTCAATTAATGTGCCTGTTCTTGCAAGAACGCCGCCGATTTCAGTGTCAATTCCGAATAAATTGTTTAATTTGCTTCCAACAAACCTAAATGCTCCTTTTTCTTTCATCGTTTTTGCTTCTTCATAGCCAATAATTGCACTTTCAGAAGGTGCTGAAATTCCTTCCTGCGCTTCAATCTTTAATAATCTGCTTGAAGGAGCATATGCAAATAATTTTAATTCTCCCTTTGAATTGTAGGCTATTTTTACATTCATATCATTAATTAGAAATATTATATCAGGATTTATTGCCACCACTTTAGTATCTTTTGCATTTTCGTTTAGAGATTTTGTTTTGCTCATATCTAATGGGGCTTCTGCTGAAGTGAAATAAACTGCAGTTCCTATTAAAATTATGAGCATTGTTATTATAATGGATAGAATTTTTCCGCTAAACATTCCTTGTTTTTGAGAATTCATTTTTGACCTGCCTGTTTTTTACTGCACATTTTACACTTCACAGAAGATTGCTTGAAATGCTTAAAAGCATCTCTTAAAATGCACCAGCAAAACTCATTTGATAGTTGAAATATCTTTTCTTTGCCGTTTCTCTTATAATAAATTACCTCTATGTCGCTTAATTGCTTAAGCTGATGAGAGATTGCTGAGAGGGTGATTTTATCTCTTCCAACAAAACTATATATCTCGTTTACTGTTTTTGGCTTTTCTGTCAAGCTAAGCAATATTTTAATTCTTGTTTTATCAGCCAAGCTAGCAAAGAACTGAACGACTTTCTTTTCTGTTAACTCTAGGGTTTGTATTTTCTTCATGTTTATGTTTAGTTGAGCAATTGCTCAACTATTTAAATGTTTCTATTATCACAAAACCCTTCGGGTTTTAACCTCGGCTTGAAAGCCGAGGTTTGTTTGCGGTTTTGTGAGGCCAAAGAAATCCTCTGCTAAAATTAACCTCTGCCTAAAGGCAGAGGATTTCTTTAGGATTAAAAAATATTACTGAAGAGAATCATTTAAATTAAGCTGAATAGCCTAATTCTTTGAGTATATCCTTGATTTTTTGCAAACTTATTTTTTTCTCGTCAAAATCGATGATAGCATTTCCGTTTTCTTGCACTTGTATAGTATTCACTTTGTCCTGCAATTCACTTTCGATTAGCTTTACACAGCTTTTGCAATGCATTCCTTTGATATTAAGGTTTGTTTTCATTTTTTGCCTTTATTATTTTGATTACTTGCTGACTTTATAAACCAATAAATTCCTGAAATAATTAATATAATTAATAATATGGAGATAACCCAGCTTAAAATTGCCATTCCCGCACCATAACTGCCATTAAATCCATATAGTGCGCTCATAGGGCAAGCATTAAAATTATTTTCTAGAGCTGAAATATTTGTGATTAGGCTTAAGCTGATAAATAATGCAAAAATTATAAAAAAGCTAATCTTCTTCATCTTAACTAACCTCCGCAACCGCAACCGCCGCCGCCTGAACCGCCGCATGACCCCCCCGTAGATGCAGGCTCAACATAATTCGCTTTCTTTCCATCTGAGTCTAAAACTGTAAATGTTCCACGATACATATTCATTGAACAGGCAATATTGAATGTTCCTGCTTTATCAGGTGTAAATTCAATTATATTATCGCTTGAACTTAAGCTCTTTCTAATATTAAAAGCCGAGATTACTATGCTTTTTGAACATCCAGGTATTTGAGAGATGTCTGCTTCAATCCTAACTGGAACTCCTTTCTTGAAAGAAGAAGGCTCTATTAGATACTGCCCTCCGCTTACTTTCATTTTGGCAACCTGAACATTGCCATTATCTTGAATAGCTGCAACATTGCCAGTAGCAGATGCTTGAGCAGAAGAATTTGCATTTGCCCCAAAAGGATTAGACATTCCGAAGATTATCGCACTAATTAATACAACTGCAAATATTAATACAAATCTAAAAAAATACTTTTTGTCATTTTTTATTGCTTTTGAGTTTTCCTGATCTTCTATTGTCTCTTCTGAATCTTCTTGATTTTCCATGTTTTTTTTAGGAGAGCATAGTATTTAAGCGCTTTTGTGAAATCAGTTTCAGCTTGATTTATGCAAATCTAATTTGCAATAATCTTTAACCTGCGCCACTTTATATGCTCATAGTAGCTAGACCATAAAGCCCCAAAAGTAAAAGCAAATATAAGTTCTTCCAAAGGTACATTGAGAATTAGAATCCCTGAAATTGCTTGAAGGTTCCATACTTGCTGAACAATGTTAGAATATATGAGAGTAAATAACATAAAGAATAAAAAATATAATGTCGTGAAGATTAATGAACTAATTAAAATTTTCTTTTTTAAATCTGGTCTGCAGAATAAGGCCGCTATTGCTCCGATTGCCATGGCTATGCTTGCGGAATAGATTGGATTGAGTGAAGTAAAGATATGCAAAGGCAAAAATGCAATAAGCGGGGAGATTAAAACCAGTAAATGATATTTATGTGTATGAGAATTTTTTTCATTATGCTTCATTTTAACATGCTTCGTCCTAATAAAATATTCATAAAGCACTGCGCCAATACCTCCGATGGCAAATGAAAAAATGAGACTTTCTATGTCGAATCCAGTATTTATTGCAAGGTCAAATAATGAAGGGGGATTCCAGTATTCTGGGACAAAAATCGGTTCTGTTAAGCCAAAAGGAGCGGTAAGAATACTTACCCAAAGCATTTCTTTTCGAAGCAAAGGCTTAACTATCCAGATCACAAGCCAGATTCCTAAAAGAATCATTGAAAATATCAGCCAAGCATTAATTAATACTGCCATCATACTCCTTTGCAAATTTAACCCATTTAAAATCACTATTCTTTTTTATCATTTAATGAATAAGTGTTCTTTACTTTAAAAAGTTTCAGTATATGCCTTTTTTGAAAAGTTTATCTAATATTCAGAGATTTATATCTATTTTTTATATTTTTCTTTCAAAATACTTTTAATCTCTATTTTTGACTTGCCTTCTGTATAAAGCTTTTTTGCGGTTAAAGCATCTTCATAACACATCACACACTCAGAAGCGTGTTTATCCCACTTTCCCCCATTATTTAGATCCCCTTCGATAAAGCAATCAATTAATCCTCTTGAATGCAATCTTCCATGGCCTCCTGCGTTCTGCATGCAACCGCAATAACAGGGTATTCCATCTAATTTGTCAGGAAACATTTTTGCAAATATGTAAGCTTCTTTTAGTTGGGAATTTAAAAATGCATAATTTGGCAATTCATAGGTGTTTGAGTAAGTGGAGTTTATCAAGAGAATTATTCCGCCTAAGCTGGCAAATAGGATTAACATCCAAAAATAATTTGATTTATTCATTCTTTGCAACACTCCAGTAATTTCTTTATGTTAGAAAAAATACCTTTCTTTTCATTTTCTTTATAATTGACATTTAATTCAGCAACTATTTTATTATCTATTTCTTTATCAAAATTGAGCTTCCAGAACAAGGCGTATAATTCTGCTGCATCGCCGTAAAACTTTTTTGCTTCATCTATTTTTTTTTCATGCAAAAATCTATTTCCAACTTCATATAGGCGCATGCTTGAGGCAAGCAAATGCTTGCTCATGCACCATGTTTCACTTTCATCTTTTTTTACTACTTTTATAAAAAGCTTTTTTCTTAATTCTCTGCTTGTCTCTATTATCTTAAGAAACTTTTCGTCTTGTGTTTTAACAAAGCTAAAGAAAGAATGCTCTTCTAAACTTATAATATTCATTAGAGCTATACTTAAATCTTCTACTGCTGATAAATCTAAGATATTCTTTTCTTTTATTTCTGAAATTGCTCTAACAAAGTTTTTAGTTTTCATTTGAAAAATGATCTTTCTTCATCATCCAAACATGTAAAATTATCATTGCAGCAAGGCCTATGCCTATAGACCATTTCTGAGATAATCCTATAATGGGGAGCACTAAAATGAGCAAAAAAGCTCCTCCACAAGCGAGAGCCATCATCCAAAAATGATTTGCATGATTCATGACTTATTTTCTCCTATTTAGGCACGCCCGCGCAAGCTTTTGTCTCGATTTCATTTGAACACCACCCAAAATAGCAATACATTTAATATTAGTGCTCCAAAAGTAAGAATCATGGTTTGATAATTAAATAATACTTTTCCTCTATTTACCTTTTTTATTTCATTACTGGCAAAAAAAGCAGCAAATGAGACTATTGTTCCTGAAATTGCCCCCAAAGTTATTCTTTCTATTCCAAATATTCTATAGACGTTTGCGGGTCCAAATAAGCCTGCCAGTGAAAATGTCCATAAGGTTAATACAAATACTGCTACAATAAGACTGATGCTTTTGAGATAATTATTTCCTTTCAATCCTTTTTTTGTGAGTACATTATTTAACCAAAGCGCTGATGAAGCGATCATGCCTCCAACAAAAATTCCGACCAATGCATCATCTAATCCCCAGGCTCTTGTAACTCCCACACCCATAACTGTTGCTACAGTACACAGGGGGCAGTGCGCGCTTGCTAAAGGAAGAAAAAAGATTAAGGAAACAAAAATAGCAATAATTCCTTTACTTAAGCTTTTGGTTTTAATCTGCGTCATTGAAAGAATAAATAAGCCATCTATCTAGCACCCTCCGACCATCCCAGAAGAAGCAGCGCTTTTTGCTATTGCTCCTGCAGATTGCACAGCAGATATGCTGCTGCTCGATGGAGATTTGAATACTAAATATAAATTAGCAATAAGAAGCAATCCAATTATTATCCATAAAAGGGTCTTTTTGCTGATGCTGATTTCTATTCTCTCTTCATGCTTGTTTTTATTTGCGCAACAATCCATTAGCACCCTCCGACCATCCCATCAGCTCCCGTTGTTTGCCCTTGTTCAACTCCCCTATAAAGATTTGAGGCTAAATTAATGTAATTTTTCTCGTCAATTCCTTTAGCTTTCAGCACTTGGGCTTTTTGCTCGTGTATTCCTGGAAAGAACAATACTTTCCACTTGCCCATTTCAGATAGAATTTCATCATTACTCATATCTGGATGATTTATAAGCAGATATTTGGCTAATCCCCTCATTGCATAACTATGGGCGCATCCGCAAGCTTTTTGACCATTGGAGAATATAATTGATTCTGCTCCGCAGCAATATTCACATGAAATCGAAGTACCTATTTTTATATAGCGCTCCATTTGAACAGAAGTAAGCTCTTTATTTTCATAAGCAGATAATTTTCTTATTGTGGCGTCTGCAAGACCTGGATTTGCAGCATTTACATCATCATATTTTACACCAATTTCTGCGCCGTATATTTTAGGAGTCCCTTTAGGAATTATTTCAGATGCAGATACAATTCCAATTCCAGTACTTAATCCATTTGAAGAATTATCAGCCTGGCCATAAGCTATAGAGACATTATAAACCAAGAGCACAACCAGAATAGTAATCATAACATATTGCATTACCTTTTGGTAGTCGGTTTTTCTTCCTACTTTCAGTTTATATGCTTTATCTTCCATGTTTTTTTTAAGAGAGCATAGTATTTAAGCGCTTTTGTGAAATCAGTTTCAGCTTGGCATTCCTGTTTCAATTCCTGCCCTTTGCGGAAAGACTCTGAGCAAGTTTAAATATGGATAACTGCATTACTTGTAGCTCTCTGCGTTGCAGTTCTCCAGACAGAAG
>JBBSYR010000069.1:0-13057 GCA_038045165.1 Nanobdellota archaeon | reverse complement strand
GAATAAAGGTCTTCCCAAGTTTTTTTTATATTTTCTTTCATATTAAATGGCATAACAGAATTAAGGTTGAAGCCATTTTAAACCTTTTCTCCAACAGCAAATAAAGTGGCAAATCCATTCTTTTTTTCCAGATATTCAGCATCTCTTTTTTTATCAAACCATTTTTTAAAGGGAATTTCAGATTTAAACAGCCATTTGCATATATAAAAAAGAATCATTCCAAATATCTCATAAAATGCACCCCCAATACGCATGTTTTTGGCAGCAAAACCATTTTTTTCTAGCATTTCTTTCATTTTATTTTTCGAATAATGCCTGTGCCCAAAATACCATGCAGGGTCAAAGATTTTAAATAAATTTTCAGCAGGTGTGCTTATTATCAATGTTCCATTTTTTCTTAATACCCTTCTTATCTCCCGCAAGGCGATTTCTTCAGTATTTTTAGGTATATGCTCAATTACATCAAACATAACAACCATATCAAAATAATTCTCCTTGAACTTCCTCAAATCTAAAGCTGAGCCGTAGCTGAATTTTACATTCTTTTCTCGCAATTCTTTTCTCGCAATATCCAAATCTTTTTTATTAATATCAATCGCAATTATTTCTTTAGATTTCTTTGCATTAAGTTTCTCAAACCACCCATAACTGCAGCCAATATCCAGAATTTTCTTATTTTCATAGTTTCCAATAGCCAAGCATAATTTATGTCTTCCGCTCAATCTTCTTTCAATTGAAGTTTCAAACTTCATTTCCTTTTCTCCTTAAAAAATTAATTCCAACCAAGATTCTTAAGAAATACATGCCCACAGCCAGCAAAGGACGCCTAATTAATTTTTTCCACTTTCCGTTTTCTGCAAAAACGCCAAAAAATCTGTAGTAAATACTAAATTGTTTCTTAATGTCTTCATCTGTTTCCCCCCATTTTTCAATATAGCTGTCAAAATCTTCAGCATAGCATGCTTTTTTTTCAAGATATTTTTTTAAGTTAAATTCAGATTCATTATGATAAATGACACAGCCTTCTCTTTCAGGCTTTATGCCATTATAAGCTATAAATTCCTTCATTTTCCAATCACTTAAAAGTTTTTCTTTTTCTTGTAAAAAGCCAATTATTCCAAATTTCTTTATTTTTTTGTCAATATCCCAGTCTTCTGGACCCCTAAGATTTTCGTCAAACCCGCGAGTTTTAGTAAATATCTTTCTGATAAAAAATCTCGCTCCATCAATAACAGTTCCATTATAAAACCTTCTTTCAAACCTTCTTACTTTGCTGAAATATCCTCTTCCCAAAACTATTTCAGGAATATGCAAAGCAGCATATTTATTTTTTTCAATTAATTTAACACAATTTTTAATAAGCGAGGGAGAAATAATCATATCCGCATCTAAAAAAATAGCATATTTTCCTTTTGCCTTTTTTATCATGCCAAAATTTCTCTGTGCGGACCTCTCAGGTCCTTTATTAAAAACAGCAGCCCCTAATTTCTTAGCAATTTCTTTTGTTTTATCATCTGAGTTGTTATCTACAACAATTATCTCAATTTTTGGGTAGCTCTGCTCTTTAATGCTTTTTAGGCAATTCTTAATATTTCTTTCTTCATTCTTTGTTGTAATTATCACAGAAACTAATTCATTATTTGCCATGTTTTGAAAAATCCTTCAGATGTTTTCCTATAACTGCTTTAAATCCCCTCCACAAATACTCAACATCATCGATATTGCGCACCCTCGCAATTTGATTAAAAATAAATCGCGGCCTAAATGCAAGTTTATAAAGAGAGGAAGTTAGTGATTTTATTTGCTCTTCAGTTAAAGGAGATTTCATAACCTTGTGCCTCATATCAAATTTTTCCCATTCTTCATGCGAAACATCGAGCCAGTTATTTTTAATGCATTCCTTGTATAAAAGAGTGTTTGGATATGGAATCACGATAGTTGCCTGCAAAGTATCTGCATATCCATTTTCAAATATTCTCTTTGCAAGGTCAATTGTCTTTTTAGCCATTTCATAGTTTTCCCAAGGATAGCCAATCATTATAGTTATGTGTGGATTTAAGCCCGCTTCTTTAGCTAATCTGCACCCTTCTTCTATGTCTTCAACTTTAATTCCCTTATCTATTTTATCTAAAGTCTCTTGATTTGCAGACTCTAATCCAAATAACAATAAACGAAATCCTGCTTTTTTCATTAATTTGTAGTCTTCAAGTTTTAAAATTCCAAACCTCATATTACAGCTGATTTTAACTTCCTTATTTAAACCAGAATCAATCATTAACTTGCAGAACTTTTTCAGCCATTCACCAACTGGAAAAGTTCCGGTATCATCCATCACTTCTCGAACTTTGTATTTTTCAACTAATATTTTTATTTCTTCAAAAAGCAATTCAGGTTTTCTCGTCCTATACCTTGGATATAAACTGGGCCACGAGCAAAATTTGCACTTGCCCCACCAACAATCTCGTCCAGCCATAGTGTATGTGCCGGGAAGATATTTATAATTTCCATTATTGCTGTAAAGCTCCCAATGCGTAAGCTTTCTGTCAATAAAAGGAAGTTCATTTAAATCATGGTTTAATATAAATTTTCCAGTATTTCTTATCTCTTTTCCTTTCCGATGCCAAATTCCAGGCTCTAACTTGCGCTTTTTAGACAGATAATCGCAGATTGAAAGAAGGGAAAAATCATAATCTCCCCCAGTTATAACAAAATCAACTTTTGAATTCTCCATGCTTTCTTCAGGCAATTCAGTGACATGGTCTCCCATTAAAACTATCTTTGTTTCTGAAGCAATTTTTTTTATTTCATTTATTATTTGCCAGTGCATTTTTACAACAGGCGTTTTTGTTTCAATCGCAATTAATTCTGGCTTTTCAGCAGCGATTTTAGAAATCCAGCTGGAATACTCTTCTTTTTTTGCAATTGCGTCATCCCAAAAGACAGAATATCCATTTTTAGCTAATAAAGATGCCGCATATGCTGGAACTATTGGATAAATTACAGAATGTCTGGCAAACCACTGAAATTGCCTGTTCTGTCCTATTTGGGGTGTTCCTTTCCCGCTTTTAAGAGGCGGATAGCTAATAAAAACTCTAAAAACTTTTTTCTCAGAATTTTGTAGTTTATTCATTTTATCTTAGTTGGCTTCTAAAATTTTTAGACAAAAACCCTTTAATAAACATTGCGCCATAAACTAAATGCGTAAGAAAAACAGCGATTATAGCCAAAACTGCCAAAATCGGATTGAGCGTTCTCAAGAAAACATCTGCAGCAACAAGAACAAAATAAATTATCATTAGAGCAATCCATATTTTAAGCACAAAGGGGCTGAATATGCCCAAAATAAAAAGAAAAAAATAATCTATCAGAAATAGCGAAGGAATAAAATATCCAAATTTAAATGAAGTCTTTGGATATTTTCTTGCAAAATATCCCCGATGTTTGCCATAATTGCCAATCTGCTTTAAATGAGGAAAGAATAATTTTCTTCTATGATGATAAACAATAAGTTCGTTTGAATACCATATTCTTTCTCCTTTTTTTATTAATTCAAGGCAGAATTTTGTATCCTCTCCAGGCCAGAAATCATTATCAAATCCTCCTGCATCAAAAAAAGCTTTTTTAGATACAATTAAATTCACAGAAGGAAAATCCTCAACATAAAAAGAGTTTTTAGCAGGCTTGTATCTATAATCCATACCTCCCCCTCCAAACTTTGTTTCAAACAGCAAGCCAGATGCTTTCTGTAGCAAAGAATCATCTATGGGAGTAATTGCGGGTCCTCCAATAGCTGCAGCATCCTTCTGCTCGAAGGTTTTTTCCGCAACATTCAGCCAGTCTTTTTGCGGGTAAGCATCATCATCAATAAAGGCTAAGTATTCTCCAAGTGACTCTTTTGCGCCAATGTCTCTTTTAATTGCAGGGCTCACTCTTCCAGTAGGGATAATCTTAATTTTTTTATTTTTCAGATAATCAGGCATCTCTGCAGGTTTATTATTGGGCAGAATAATTATCTCATAATCTTGATAGTCCATATCTAAAATTATCGGAATAGATTCGCGAATACACTCATTAATCTCCTTTGCTGGTATAATTATTGAAAACTTTATTTTTTTCCGCTTATTCATCTTGCTTTTGGTCATACCATTTTAATATCTTTAGCCTATAAAAAATTGCTGCAGTGTCTAATAACATCCAAAAAACAGCATTTAAATTTATTGTGCTCTGAAAATTATAGTTTAAAACAATAGGCGCCTCAACTATTTTAAACTTAAATTTATTCGCAATAACCAAGAGTTCCAAATCGAAGGCAAACTTTTTTGCAAGAATTTTAGGCATTATTATATCTAAAGTCTTTTTCTTAAATAACTTTAGACCAACTTGGGTATCGCGAACATCTAAGTCAAATAACAATTTGTTTAATACTTGATAGATTGTGCTCATTAAGCGCCTAATCCAAGGGTAATGCACTTTTGAATCAGGATGTCTTTTGCTTCCTATCACAATGTCTGCGTTTTCTTTTTTCATGATATCAAAGAACTTTTCTATCTGTCTAGGATCTAAATCTCCCCCACTATCAAAAAAAACAATATACTCTCCTTTAGCAAAATTAAATCCATATTTTATTGCATTTCCTTTTCCAAAATTATTTTTATAGCCAACAACTTTAACTTTTTCATGCTTGAATTTTTTTGCTTCGTCAAAACAGCTATTAGTGCTTCCATCATTAACAACAATTAATTCATAATTTTTAGCAAATTTCTCCAAGACGTTTATAGCTTCCTTTAAATCCTTAATTATGTTCTTTGCATTATACATAGGCATTATTACTGAGATTTTTATGTCTTTCATTTTAATCTATTATCCGGCTTTCCTTTTGCTAAGATAAACAAAAGCAAAAAACAGCATAGTCAGAAAATTAGATGCAATTAAAGCAGTTATAAACTGCAGTATATTTGCATGAAATAGCATAAAAAATACTATCTGAATTGCCACAAATAGAACTAAATAAAGGCTTTCTTTGCTCCCTTTTGCCATCAAATCATAAATAAAAATATTTGTTATCGCCAGAAAAAACATTGAGATGCCAAAATAGGCAAGTAAGCTTGAAAATTTAAGATATTTTACACCATAAAATATCTTTAATAAAATTTCAGGAAATAAGGCAAATATTATTAAGCCAATTAAGCATGCTCCAATCACAAGCAATAAAGCACCTTTTATGTCTTTGCGTGCACTTGCTTTTTTATCTCTCTTCTCCGAAATTATTGGCAGCATTGCCTTGCTAATTGGGATAGTTCCCCAGAAAATCATCTTGCCCATGTCAGATATAGCTGCATACATACCGACATCACTCGCGCTAAAGAATATCTTTGCAAATATTATATCTAAGCTGTAGAAAGCTATAATGCACAGGCTTGAAATAAACACAGGCCATGAGTAGTCATAAATCCCATCAATCTTCGTATTGTCTGCTTTGGATTTCAAGATTTCTCTAATAAAAAGAAGAGAAATAAAAAATGAAACAGCCAAAGAAAAAAGTATTGCTCCGAGAGCACCGTATACCTTCAGCCCAGCCATAATAAGCAAAGGCGTTAGCACAACTTTTGTAATGCTCTCTATAAGAAAACTACTTCCAAGTTGGGTAAATTTTTTCTTGCCTTGCAAAACTCCCCGCACAGAAGGCATTATAAAAAATCCAAAAAAGAAAAAACTGATTAAAATTATATATTTAAAGTCAACTTTTAATACATCCCCTATTATTCCTGACAAAGCAGCCATAATTAAAACGCAAAATAAGCTAATTACGACTGCTCTTTTTAAAGATTTAACAAACATTCCTTTTATTTTTTCATTATTATTTAGAAACTTGGATGTATATCTCGAGATTATTGTCTGAATAGCTTCACTTGGCGCACCAAGAAGGAAGACCAAGCCAATCAAAGCTGCCAAGAGGCCATAATCTGCAGGTTCAAGCATTCTGGCGCTGATTACTCTAAATAAAGCATTAAGAAGGAAAACAATATTAAATAAAACAAGCAAAATAAAGCTTCCCTTTACAAGTTCATTCTTTAAATTTACAAATTTTCTAACTCTTTCAAACATCTTACAAGAATATCCCCTTTCTAAAAATTATAAAACCAATAATTATTATAATGAACTGGAATAGCCATATCAAATAAACTACTTTCTTTTCAGTTGGTTGTATGCTCAATTTTTTCAAAAGCCATATAGATGCATGAGTCAAGCCATAAATTTCATCATATCTTAAATCAAGAGCATCATCTTTTAATGGTCTGCCAAAAGATTGCTTCACAAGCCTCCCTCGCAATTTTAAAATTATCTCTAAAATATAAGGTATAAAAAAGAAAACAGCGATTTTTTCAAAATTGCCTAAAATTGACATTATCGCAATCAATCCTCCAACAGCAAGAGTTATTGAATTGCCAGGAAAAACTCGAGCAGGATAAAAATTATATAATAAAAATGCAGCTAAAGAAGCAATCATGCAAAAAGCAATAATTGCTAACCAAGAACTGCCGGTTAAAGCCGCAGTTATGCCAAGAGCAGAGAGAATAATTATTCCCTGCCCTGCTTCTAATCCGTTGAAACCAGCTAAAAAATTAAATGCTGCTGTAGCCCCAATCATTCCAAATGGAATTAGAAGAAAAGGATAAAATAAGCCCATATCAACTTGTCCTAAAAACGGAAGAGAAATGACATGCTTGCCTGCATTAATCACCATTAGCGGGATTGATGCAATTATAAATAACAAAATTCTGGACCTTTTAGATAAACCTCCTCTTTGCCAGCCTAATAAATCATCAATAAATCCAATACTTGAAAGCATTGTTATGACTAGTAATAATGAAAGAATTTCAGCAAGATAAGACTCGCTTTTTAAATAGAAAGTTCTATAGGCAATGAATATCAGGACGGAAATTAAAAAACTCCATGTAGCTATAATTCCTCCAGAGCCAGCAGCTTTAACATTATTTATCTTATTCATATCTCTCCAGAATAAATTAATTTGTCTTGCTTTTTTTATCCAAACTGGCAGGAAAAGCAAGGTTATGAAAAAACTTGCAAGTATAGGTATAAATAAAAAATAGTCCATCATCTTGCGATACTTAAATTTACATCAGGGTAAGATGTTTTTAAGTAATCAGGATTAATTTTCATTTCGTTAGGATAATTAATTTCCCATATTTTAATAGGTCCTCTTATATCGCCGTAGATTACAAAATCCTCATCAAAACCATACTGCGCTTTAAGCTGTGCAACAACAAAATCATCCTCAGAATGAACTAACTTGAAATATGAATTTTCTTCATTATACAGATATAATCTTGCTAGTTGAGATTTCACAGTTCTATTTGACAGGTAAAGCAAAGCACTATTCTTCTCAACACGCACACCATTTGAATCTTGAATAAGGCGCGCCATCAAGAATACGCCAGCTTCAACACCAGATTTAAAATCAATAAGCTTCCCGTTTAAATAAGCATATCTCAAAGGCAAATTATAAACTTTTCCTTGATAATAAAACATTCCATTAGGCTGACCAATTAAACTTGCATTTCTGTCCATCTCAAGAGTTACTGCAGCCAGAGCAGCACTTCCAGCAGGCAGATATTTCTTTGTTCCATTGGTTTCATAGACTAAATCAGCATCTAAAGGAGTGCCGCCAGCGTAGAATAAGATAGTGGAATTTTTTGTTTCCTGCGCTCTTTTATCATCTCTTACAAAAGTGCTTATCCAGCTTCTTCGGTCATATTCAACATTAGAGCCGATGCTTGAAAACGCAGCATATTTTCCAATATCTGTAGGGTCTATTAAAAAGTGAGTAGTATTATGCGAATACAAGAACTCTAAAGCATCCTCCATATTCGGAGTTGTAAGCCCATGTCGCCCCATTAAATAATCCCAGTAAGGAATTGAGTTTCCGCCATCAAGAACAGTTGCTCTGTTGCCAATAGACTGCAGCCAATATCCATAATCCCACCAATGGCCGAATACTGCATCCTGCGGAGTGCTTTCCCTTACCCAAGCCATCGCTTTCTGCCACTGCTGTGTGTATGGAGAAGGAATATAAGATTGTGCCATGGCTTTGCTTTCCTGATAATAATGAATTCCTGAGAAAATTGTCGAGGATAAAACAAACGCAACAAGAATCCATATAACCCATTTTCCAAAAGTTTCCTTGATTTTTAGAGCATCTGCAGTTAAACTAACTGCAAAGTAAGCCACAAAAACAGAAGCACTTGGAACTAATACCATAATTGTTCTCACTGACCCTCTGGCAGAAACAATGCTTAAGAAAAACAAAGCTAAAAGGAGCAGCCAGCCAAAATCAAAGTTTTTCAGTATCTCTTCTTTATTTTCTCTGTGATATTTGTAATAAGAGAATCCAAAAGAGCTAACAAGAACTAAAAATCCTAAAAGATACGCAAAAATACTTATTCCATTTGTTCCATTTAATTGGCTGGTGCTGGAATATCTGCTAAATATAAGGCATACTAAAAAAACAAAATATCCAAATGTCAAGATTGCTCTGTCTTTAAGCTCAAATTCTTTTAGCATTATAAACAGTAAGTATACAGAACCAAAAAAGAAAAGCCAGAAAAACAAAGGAATTTGGGAGAAGAATTGCTGAGTGTTAGCAGAAAAATTCAGAGCTCCAAGAGTGATGAACTGCGCAAATTCTAAAAAAGAAGGACCAAAACTGCTGGTCCATTCTGAAAAAAAAGGCTGCCTATTTTCAGCAACAGTAACCCCCAGTCTGCTTGTAATTGGAGTAATCATAATGCCTTTGACATCATTAAATTTGTCAGTTATAAATGAAGGTCCGAAAAAAATGATTGAAGTTGCAAGTCCAAGTGCACAAAATATCGCAAAAGTTAAAATTTGAGAAGGTATTTTTGCAAGATAAGGTGTTGATAAAACATAATGCTTAATCTTTGTTTTAAATATAATAGCATGAAGCAGAGGCAATAAAAATACAATTATAGCAATTAAAGTCGTTGTTGAACTGATAATGATCGAAGGGGCGTAACGCGTTGAAAAAGGAGACATAAGAACAAAGGAGGAGAAAAGCCAGATAGAATAAACCACAAATCTTTTTTTATTTACTTGTCCGAGAAAAAATGCTAAAAACATAGCAATACTTAAAGTTACGAAAATATACGCTGATGCTCCCCAGGTTAAAGCCATAGCCGCAGTTGCGATACCTGAAAAAACAGCTAAAATATATGCCTGAATATTTTTTTGTGCTTTCCATGCGCATAAAAAGAAATAGAATGCTAAGAACATATAAAAAAATGCACCAGACTCTTTTTCAGGAATACCTGCAATAGTTCTAGGAAGTAACGACGGCAGAACCACTAAGAAAAATGATGAAACCAAAGCAATAATTCCTGCTTTTGTCTGTCCTATTTGGTCTACAAAAATTTTCCTGACAAGAAGAAAAAAAGCAATCACAGTTAATGCAAACATAAAGACAGGATAGATTATGGCAGAATATTCAACAGATGCACTTCCAAAAAAAGCAGCAAATTTATGAAACCATGCTATAGAGTAGGGGAGTAATTGCAGCTCAGAAGCAGTATCAAAATATAATGGAATATACCTCATTGTGTCAATAGCCATTAAAGTGCCATGTGCAACAATATATTTTGCCCATCTTAAGAACAGGAAAGGATCTAAATCAGGTCCAAGTGTCCAATTATTAAGGGTTATATCCCATAAGCCAGGTTTTCCAGTTGCAGGATTAATCTTCATTGGAAGAGTTCTTATAATTACAGAAATCCAGACAATCACCGCTAAGCAAATGTAAATTATCCAGTCATACTTGCCTTTAAATAAATTTTTTAATTTTTCTTTCCTCTCTTGAATAATCTTATCATCTGATATTTTCACATTCTCTTTTGAATTTTGTGCTTCCATCTTTTATAAAATCAATAAAAAAGATTATAAATCCTAGTATATAAAGGTTTCACAATCTTGGCAGGATAATTAGAATTATGAGTTAAAAGTATAGACATTTCCGTTAATTGTGATAGATGTTTTGGAAATGTCTATCACGGGACTGAGAAAACCTTTGGTTTTCGAGGCCATCAAGAATTGAAAATTCTTGAGGATTCTGGGAAAAAGTCTAACATAATTACCAGAATTCACGATACTTTAAATAATTTATAAAAGTTAAATCTTGCGAATTTCTTCAAGGGTATCCACGCAGTGGGTTCAGAGTATATTTAGTGTTTTAGTGGGTAGACGAGAAAACTTTCAAGAGGAGTTAAAATTTTATTTACATAAAATTTTAGAAAAGTTGATAAACTCAAGCTTATTTATCAACTAATGATAAACCAAAAACCAAAAAAATGTCAAAAATGTGGAGAAAAAGAATTTATAGAATTTGAGACGAGATATAAATGTAAAAATTGCGGTAAAAATCATGGAAAGAGCATAGCAAAGATTTATACTGGTTGGCTTGAAGAGGATGAAGAGTGGCTAAACAAGAATAAATCTAATATAATTTCCTCAATAAGGCATGGATTTAAAATAGTTAAGACAATTGATAAGAGTTCAAAGAGAAGTTTTACCACGCAGATTGAAGAAAATAAAAATAGAAATATAATTCAAGAAAGGAGTTTTAGATAAACATGACGAGAAAGATTACTGACTATTATTTGAACGGCGTTTTTGAAAAAAGAGTTATATTAACTATTCCAGAGAATCGGAATTTTATTTGTAATAAATGCGATTATTTATGGGAAACTAGAAAAAGAATCGGGGACCCGCCAAAATGCCCAAAATGTAATTCAAAAGAAATAAAAGAATATCGTGAGAGTTCAAATGAAGAGAAAATACTCGAACTAGAATTAACTAAAGATGAAGAAAAGGAGGATAACAGGCCCATTTTTGAATGTGGAGAATGTAAATACTTGTGGGGTCTTGGTGGAGGAAACTCAAAAGAGTGTCCAAATTGCAAGAACAAAGAGGTTATTTCTTACAGAAATTTAAAAAACTATCAAGAAAAAAGAAAACAAAAGGAAAGAAAAAGAGAAGAAGATAAAACAAGTGTTCTGAAAGAAGAATAATTATAATCGTTTTGACTTGTTGAGTAATATACCGCATAACTGCAAGGATTATCTTATTATTAAGAGGATTAAAGGCGAATATGTCTGCAAAGTCAATTCAAACGACCTCACTTCAGCGCTTTTTCAAATTCATCCAGATTATCTTCTAATGCACTAACTGCCTTAACCAAAATATCCTTGGCGTCCATCTGACCGAAAGATTCTATGACAAATAAAAAATCTTCAGAATCTTTTATTGCTTCTTTGTCAATATGGACAATTTCATCAGCATCTGCGTCAGTTAAATCGCAAATCCATTTGCTGCCCTTCTTTTCAGGTTTCATAAGCCCTTTAGAACTCTCGACAATTTTGTCTATATCAGAAGAAGATTTAACTTCAAGCAAATGCCTGTAATAGCACAAGCCAGGAACATACTTAGCATGCTCAATTCCTTTTCCAAGAATAGCAGTCCCAATCAATTCTAATTGATGCTCTTTGCCAAGAATAGTGAGGGGAATCTTATCATAAACAACTTCGGCATTGCCTTTCAAATCTCCAGAATAAATAGTGCACGGCCCAGCCTTATGCAATTTCAAGTCTATTTTTGTTTTTGTAGACATTCCCTTTTCAGTTTTTAAGGGAATCAAGCCAATCCTATGGGCAAGCACTTCGTCATACAATGCAGAATCATTTTTATAAATCTCAATTTCATCTATTGCAAGGGTTGGCACCTCTGAAACGCTTCGCCTTAATGCATTTGCAAGTGTTTCATTTGCAGGTATTCTTATAACAAGTTTTTCAGGTGTTTTTTGTATTATTTCCATGATTAAATTATGAAAAAGTGGCTTTTAAGCTTTTGCATCAAGAAAAAATAATGGTTTTTAGATGTTTTCTAAGCATTTTTTATTCTAAACCCAAATCTTTAGCTGAACATCATACATTTCAAGAGCAATATCTACTGCTTTTCTAACATCATCTCCAACGACTAATTTTTTAAGTTTATTCTTAAATATTACCGGAATAATCTTTGATTGACCCCTAAATATTTGATTTCCTCCCTTAACATTTCGGCAGCTCTTCCCCGCAGCATCGTGATATTTAGAAGTAAATGTAATTCTATCACCTATAAAGGAAACAACCCAATACTCATTCCAATCTTCATCACTAACATATATTTCCGTATCATTAAACAAAGATACCTTTCTAACTAATTCATCTGTATCATTTCTGATGTCATCAAGAGAATAAATTGAAGGCAAAGCTGTAGATAGTTCATAACCATAAATTCCAAGATTATAATTAAATCTAAGCCCTGCTCTTATAAGACCTGATTTTGACTCTTCATCAGGCATATAAAATCATAATAAATTATAGCGTCGTCTTCCAAGTCAGGAACATCGGAAAATAGATTGAAGCTTTTTTTCTCTTTCTTGAGACTTATCAGTAAAATAATTTATTACTGACTGAAGCTTTTCTTCAACAATTTCTCTTTCGTCTTCTTTGTTTGTCATTTTATTCTCCAATCGTTTTCTGGAAAATTAAATAATGCTAAAGTAATATCATGAATATTCATCGATCTTATCCCTAATCCTAAAAGATCTTTATCTGACAAAGGTCTGTATGTCCTAAAATCAGTCATCGGCAATTGTCCCTCTAATCGTCTTATAGCTTCTGCGAATAAGTAATCTACCATCCCCTGTTTATTATTGCCGGCTAATGGCTCAAAAAAATAGTCTTCATAATCTAAAATTAATTCGTGATTGTCTGAACCGAAAGTCTCGGAATTGAAGTCATATTTCATAAATGCCCGCGGCTTGTTCTTTTCAGGTTCTAAAGACCTAATTGCGGCAAAACAATACTTATCTTCCTTGCTTTTATTCACACCCAAGTTTAATTCATGATTTGGTAAACGTTTGCAATAAAACGGCTTTGCGTATAAATTAGCCCTTCTTAATCTTCTTGAAGTATGATAATCTTGC
>JBBSYR010000068.1:0-15415 GCA_038045165.1 Nanobdellota archaeon | reverse complement strand
GTTGCTTTGATAATCTGGATGATTATACGCTCTTTGAAAAAAAGAAGATATTAGTTGGGAAATGAAAGAAGTGTTTAACTGGCAGCGCATGAGTTTAAAAGAATTGAGCAGAACATCTCCGCTCGTAACAATATTTTTTATTTGCTTGACTTTAATTATCCTTGGAATTGTTATTACTGCTCTGAAAGTTTTAATTTGGGTTGGTTTGATTGTTCTCTTTGTTTATATTGTATATTTTATCGTTTGGCTGAAGAATTCAATGTAAATCTATGCTATTTTTTGCGAAAAAAGAGTGCAAAAACCCTCGAAGAGGAGGCTTAATCTATTTTTAGAAGAATCGATTAAACATCCTCTCCTGGGAAAAGAGGTGATATTTTATTTAAGGTATTAGAGTATTTAAATTTTGTGAAAATCAAGTTTTTTTGCATTAAAACGAACTTTTTGTCTGTGCTGGGAGATTTTGAGAGTTATTGAAAAGCGAGCATATCGGGATTATTTGTTCTTCCGAAATACAAGCGACGATTATTATTATACTGCTCGGGAGTTCCTGTTTTTAATATGGGCCATCTAATTGCTCCATGAGAATCTATAAAAATGTAATACCTTTCTCCTTTAAATTTCGCGCTAAAATGCCTGATTTCTGGCATATCTAAACCTAATTGCCCTCGTCCTAATAAATTAAGGATTTAGGGAGCTAATTCTTGAACTTCTTCTCTTGTAAATCCTTCTGGTCCCTGCATATCTTGCCGTGCAAACAGAGTTTCTTCGACTTTGTACCATAAACCAAAATTTCTAATCTCTGGAGTAGCATTTTGTAATTGATTCATGTTAAATATGCAACTTGCGAGCTTTTAAACTTTGCTATATTTCTATTAAAACGAACTTGGATTTCTTAGATACCTTAAAAAGACGGTTAATTTAGCTTATACGAACCCTGTATCTTTTAATAAACATCAGGCGACTGCGGAAAAAATCCTATTTGCAGTAAACATTCACGAATTGCGTTATAGTGAAATTAGGCTGCGATTGCCTGCTCTTTAAAAAAATCATCAGTTGCTATCTTTGTTATTTCTTCATCAATTTTTATTATCTTTTTAACAATAAGATTTAATTTGTTCAACCTAAAGAGTTTGGCATTGCCTATGCTTCTCGTTGGAATAATCATCTTCTTTGAAATTAGCAGCTCCAAAATCCTTGTAAATGCGCTCCAGCCAACTCCTGCGCCTCGAGCTATCTCCGTCATGCTGTAATCAAATTCTCTGCCTTGAATTAGGAAGTCTAACACCTTAATATACGGCGAATTTCCAAAATATTCTACGAATGCGCTTTGAGTTTCTTCTTCCATACTAAATAATTAAGTATTGCCTTATATAAACATTTCTATTTTAACTGCTTAGATTAACTAAATAGTAATTATCGTTTTGGAGTTCTGAATAGAAAGTTATTTAAATTCGGTTGCATTTCTTTTCTGATGGATAAAGAAATAGAGAGGAATATCAAGAGATTTATTCTGAGAAAATTAGTCAGGCATCGCATGTGGATGCACAAACATACAAGTATTCATAATCTGCCTAAAGGATTACCAGACTACTTGAGAAATAAGAAAGAAGTTAGAAAAGCCATAGATCAATTATTGAAAGATAGCCTACTAATTTCCAAACCTACAAACTATGGTCTTGAAGTCTCGCTAAATATTCAAAAGAAAAAAGAGATTGAAGATTTTGTTGGTTTAGTGTAAAAAGAGACTTATTAAATTCTTAAGTCCGGGGAGAATTGCGATGATCAACTCTTAACGAAAGATATAAGCCTTTCCCTAAATGTCAAAAACTTTATTTTGAGAGCCTCGAGAATTGAAGATTCTTTCAATAGCCGGCGAATTTAAAAATTTCCTTGTTTTGCCATCGGTTATAAAAAAACATAAATTAGATAAATTATAAAATAAGAACTAATTAAGTTTATTCATTAATTCTTCTTTGAACATTTTCTTTTTGTTTTCAGAAATAGTAAAAAACTGCTTTAAAATGGATTTAGACGAAATTGTAAATATGTAATTCAGTTTAATAACACTATCATTTAACATTCCTTCTCCCTTTGCTAAAGGAATACCTTTCATTTCAGGATTAGAAGTTATCCCTGCAACAACTATATTTCCGAGTTCTTCAAAGAGCACCAAAACGGGACGTTTTTTCGCCTCATTGGAATCAGTATATTGAACTTCAGCGAGAACAATCTCGCCAAAATAATGCATTATGCCTGCTCCCAAATTTCATCATATTGATTATCCCACAATTCTTTCATTTTTCGTTTCTGAATTTCATGAAGATATTTGTCATATGAATCTTCTTTTTGCTTTTTTACTTCTATAAACATCTTTGCTATTTTGCTTATAGTTTCGTTGTATGTTTCCCGAGGATACTCTCGCGCCTGTTTTAAGAGCTGGATAACTTTCTTGTCTAATAAAATTGTTGAATTTTCTTGATTGTTTTGCATGTATAATTTACTATATATGGGTATATAAATATTTCATTTTTCTTGGTGCTGAAGATTTAAGCGAAAGGAGAAAGATTACCTTTTGTACGCATTTTTTCTATGTCTGACTTCGACAACAAAAATAAGCAATTTATTCTGCTCAATATCGAGGAACAATCGATAATCTCCTATGCGGAGTTTGTATCCTTTATCTCCCACTAGTTTCTCAACAAAATCTTCTGGACGAATTTTAATTCGTTCAAGAACAGCGAAAATGCGTTCTCGTTGGGGCTTATCTAATTTTCTGATAGAATTAGCTGCTTGTTCAGAAAAAGAAATAGCATACTCCATATTCAACGAAACTCTCGTTTCAAGTCCTCGAAAGAGATACTTTTTCCCTCTTGAATTTGTTTTCTTCCTTCTGCGATTGCTTGTTTTGTTTCGTCAGATAATTCCATTGTGTCTTCAAGCAAATCCCATATAATTCCTTCATAACTCTCTCGCGTATTCATCTTTCTCTTTTTGAGTTCTTCCAAAAGATTGTGACTGATTTGTATTGTTGTTTCCATATTATCTATATAACTCTCTATAGTTTATAAACTTTTCCTTTATGCTGAAAAGTTTAAGCGAAAAGAGAAAGATTACATTTGAAGAAAAACTATATTTGCATTCTTGCCCGATTAATAGCAACATCTAAAACTTCTAAAAGTTCGTCATAGTATCTACTAATACCTTCTGCGTGATTTTCTGAAAGTTGTTTTACTGTTCCTTCTATTTTAGACGTTTGTAAAGATTGTAGAACTGATTTGGCACCTATATAAACTTTGTCTCTTTGATGATTTAATTCTCCACCTGGACGATTGTGAGATGCGTCATTTATTAGACCTTCTAATATCCTTTTGGGGTTCCTGTCTTTTATAAGCTCGTAAATTTCCTGATGATCCATTACCAAAAATCGAATTAGTTGGTATTTAACCTTTTCTATTCCCTAAAAAATATCGTTGTTTATAGAGCGTTTAAATCAAGTTAATGTCGATTTATAAAAATACGAACTTTTAGACGAAAAAAGCGCTCTAAAAGAGCGGTTAATGGAGATTGTGCGAACTATGTTAAATTAAGGATTAAACAAAACTCTATACGCATGAGATGGGATCTTATCTAACTCCTGAGAGACTGCTTGATAAATCTGTTTCCCTGAAGAGAAATTTTCAGATAAAGCCACACAGGCTAAAAAAGTCCCGATTCCTGCCATTGAAGCGTAATATACTATATTTCCGAAAGATGTCTGCTTCCAATCTTTTTTTATTGATGTATGAGCAACTTTTAGATCGTTAAGTAGAGTTTCTAACATATTGTTATAAATCGAATATCATATTTAAGCTTTTTGGTGGTCGGGCGCGTTCGGCGCTTCGCGCCTCACTTTTAATGTGGCTGATTTTTTAGGAAAGGGGGCGAAATTTGGGGGTTTTGGAATTTAATTAAAACTAGTTACTGGAACTTTTTCAACAGGTTTTCTCTGAAAATCATAATCAGAAAATAACCTATAAGTCTCGTCTTTTTCTAGAACTCCATTTTTATTAGAATCGTAAAATCTTACTTCTTCTGGTAATAAATTATGGGACGTTTGCCTCGATATCGTAGATTCGTTTCCCTGAGGAAGGAAATATCCTCCTAATACCCCTATAAAAAAGCAAGAAGAGAACAGAACTATTTTCTTAATTAATTCTGAACGCCTTTCGTCTCTTTCTACCATCCAATTGGGTCTTTCGTGATAATATATAACTACTTCACCTGTATACATATTGATTTACATTTGAATAACTATTTAAACTTTTCTAATTAAAGCGAACTAATTACTTATGCTGAAAGATTTAAGCGAAGGGAGGAAGATTAAGCTATGTTGTTTTATATCTTTTATAGATATTTTTACGATGTCCTATTGTTTGAATCTTCAGTTTCTTGCTTGCTTGATCCCAGAGGAGGATTGCGCGATAATCACCAATGCGAATCTTAAATTCTGGAATGCCTTCTAATTTTTCAAGAAAGTGATCTGGGTTGTTCGATGCTTCTTCAATTTTATTATAAATTCTAAGGGCAATTTCTTTGGGCAGATTACTAATCTCTTCAGCTGAATTTGATTCCCATTCAATTAGATAAGTCATTTCTTAGAGAAAATTCGCTTTTTTACTTCTTCATGCGAAACATAATCTGTTGATTTCCGTCGTTTTTCTAATTCTGCCTTGAATTCATCTGTGAATTCGCCTTCATTATCTGTTTCAAATTTGCTTCCTTCAGTTTTCCCGACGAGAATTCCTCTTGTTTGGAGAGCTTTTTCTAATAGTACCAGCCTCTGATAAATCTCGTTAATTGTTATCTGTTTTTGTTCCATAATTTTATTTGAGTTAATGAGTTAATATATTTTTTGGTTTTGATGTTTAACGCGTTCGGCGTAGAACAGGGCGACTACGTCGCGAGGACCGCGCCTCACTTTTAATGTGGCGGGTTTTGAGATGGAAAAATTGCGAAAAAGAGGAGGTTTTTCGGTAATTTTGAATGGTGGAATTTGGGGCGGGATTAATGCGAACTTAATCCTTATGCTCAAAGCTCTTGGCGATGCGAGGAAGATTGAGCTAAAATAATAACTGATCTTTGCCCGACTTATTGTTCGTCTTTATGGTAGAAATCCAAAAGATAAAGTATGTCTAAATTCTTGTCATAAGAATATGATAATCTAAAGGGGGAGAGATATACTTCTTTAGTGCCTTTTCTATCGTATTTCATAGGTTTGCCAATTTCAGGATTATTGAGTATTTTATCGATTAGCTTATCTAGCTGAATTTTGATACTTTTGTCGAGTTTAACTATAATTCTTTCGAATTTTTCAGAAGTTTTTATGCTAACCATTTAACTTTTTTTTAAACTCTTCTACTGAATAAGTTTTTCCTTTGCCCGTTTCTATTTCTTGCCAAGCTTCACTGGTTCGACGAGCAAACTCAAGATCGTCGATATACTGATTCATTTTTTTCATAAATTTTTCCATGAGCACAAGTTTTTGATAAACCTGCTCGATAGATATCTGTTTTTGCTCCATAATCCTTTTTGTGTTAATGAATTAATAAACTTTTCTATTTAAACGGCTTTGCGTATAAATTAGCCCTTCTTAATCTTCTTGAAATAAGATAATCTTGCGCTGTCGTGCAAGATTATTCTTGCAGTTACTTGTACAAATTTGCTATGAGGTCTGGTCTTTCTAATTTATATTTTCTAGATATCTACCTTGCCCACGCTTACAATACGGCAAGACTTGGGGAAATAACAATTAATGAAATTTGGCAAATAAAAAAAATAAAAAAAATTTTGGGAGTTTATCTTCTTCTTCCGTTATAGTTTCTTACTAGCTTGCCAATTCCGATGACGAGAACGCCTAAAGCGATGAGCCAACTGCTAAGATCAGCACCAAGGTCAACGCCTATACGGGGCAACAAGAGAAGAACGCCCAAAATTGTTACAAGCCAGGCTGTTAATTTTGCCATTAAATATACCTCCTTTTAATTAATACACCTACAAATATAATGAAAAACTGGTTTAAATAACTTTCTCTTTTTTAACTGGAAGTTTTCATCCTGAGGTCTTGCTCCGAAGAAGGGTTATAAAAAAGGAGGTTTAGCCCTTTTCTTTGAGAAGTTTTGAAGTGATGAAGATAAGCAAAACTCCTGCAAATGTGATTGACAAAGAAATATAAATTTCTGAAAGATAGTGCTCTTTGGGAACATCGAAGAAATGCGAAACAAAACTTTGGAACACCTCAAATATGGCGTTTCTCCATGCAAAGGCGATACTAAAACCTATTGTGGCAATTATTGCTAAACGAACTTGGTGCTTAAACTCTTTTCTGAATGAGCGCGAAGTACTGAAAATTTATATTTTTTAAAAGAAAAGGAAGTTTAAATAGGTTTCGCGGTTTAGAAAGGGATTTTTTAGATTTCCGACGGCAAACAGCTGTTCAAACAGCTGTTTGAGATTGAAATGAGGGTGTTTGTGTTTTGTTTTTTTATATTTGCAGGTGTTTTGGGAGTGTTTTATTTATGTTTTGTTGTTTGCTTAATAGCCCTTAAAAGCACAATATTTAAATAGCCTGAGCTGTTTAGTATAATTATGTTTGATTGGTTATTTGGAAAGAGCTATAAAAAAATTGAAGAAGAAACTAAAAAGAGTTTTGAAGCTGTTAAAAATGATATGGCTCTTGTTGGGAAGTGGGTTAAACACTTAGATTCCAAAGATAAACAGCTGTTTGATAATTTAAGTGAGCTTAAACAGGATTTATCGTCTATTAGAGATGAGCTATGGGGGCTGCGAGAAGCATTGGCTGAGGTAAGTGATGCAGGAGAAAACAAACAGCTGTTTGAGAAAATGCCTGTTTTACATAAACAGAAGGGTGTTTTTGATGTTCAAACACCTGTTCAAACACCTGTTCAAACAGGCAATTTTTATGATATTTTAAAGGGTTTAACTTCTAATGAAAGGTTGCTAGTTTTTACTTTAATGAATAGTGATTTAAAGTTAAGTTATGAAGATTTGGCATTACTTTTAGGAAAAGAGAGAGCTACAATAAGAGGGCAGATAAATTCAATAAAACAGAAAAGTGAGGGATTACTTATGGAAATAAGTGAGAAAAATGGGAAAAAGAGAGTTTATATTCCTGAAGAAATTAGAGAAAAATTGGCAAAATACGCAAAAGTGAGGGTTGGTAAAAAGGGCAAAAGTTCGGGTTAAATTATTAAAAAGAACTTTTTGTGAAAAAAAACCCTTAAAAAATGGAAAAGTGAGAGTTATAAAAAGAGAAAGATTAAAAAATTTGAAGAAAAAAGGAAGAGGATGCAAGAAAAAGTGAGGAAAAATTGAAATTTGAAAAATCGATTTTTCTGATATGGGAAAAAGTATGAGTTTTAGTGAAAAAGTTTGATGGACAGGTAAAAAAGAGAGTATTTTAAACGAACTTTGAGGATTATTGAAAGAGAGAAAGGTGGAGAAAAAAGATAAAGGATACAAGAAAAAGATTAGCAGTAGCTTTGCTTAGAAGTTACTCGGTTAAACGAATTAAGTTCTTGCTTATATCTCCCTGAGTTGCAAAATCGTTGATAGAGAGGCTATTTTCTTGAGATCTGGCGAGATGGAAATGAAGATTTTTTTGTTATTCTCTTTGAGTTTTATGAGGGGAATACCTTTTTTTATTATTTTTTGAGTATAATCCCGAATTGAGCTTTCGGTGAGGGAAAGCTTTTTGGCGACGAGTGGATAATCGACTTGAAGTCCGAGGCTTTCTAATTGATAAATAGTTGAGAAAACCAACATTTCTTGTGAGGTTAATTTCTTAAATTTAAAGCGAACTTCTTGCTTTAGGGCATCAAGTGAATTGATGAGTTCTGAAACTCTTTGAATGCTATTTGAGGCGCTTTGGGTGTGGCTGACCCCCTCATTTCCGATGTGTTGGTTTGTCTGTTGGTTTGTCTGTCTGTCTGTTGGAACCCCATCATTTCCACTGGAAACATTGAAAATTGGGGTTTTTAAGGCTTTAAAAGGCAAATTATCTGTTGGATTGACTTCAGCAGATAAGTTTTCTGTTGGAGTTATCTGTTGGTTTGAGGGGATTGGGGGTTGTGCTTGTTGGAATGCTTCGTATTCTATATCTTGATTTGCTGGATGATTTGCTGGTTTGTTGGTTTGTTGGTTTGTCTGTTGGACTATTTGAGAAATTAATGATTGAATTGATTGTTTCATTTCGTCTATTTCTTGGTATAAATAATAAAGATGGTCCTTAAGCTCTTCGATGTCCTGTTTTGCTTTTTGGAATGCTTCTTTGATGGGGTCCATATTGTGATTGATGAAAAAAGGAAGAGGAGATTATAAAGATTATTGTGATTTGAGTTATTCTAGACTTTCCATTATGTTTGAGGGGGTAAAAGAAGGAGCTTGTTGAGCTTTTTTGTAGACTTCGAATGCTTCTTGAGAGAGACGCCAGCGCTGGCGCTTTGTGTAGCTTATGCCTTGAGGATTTTTAGTTATTGGAACTATGAGCTTTTTCACTTCGAGTTCTTTTAGCAGGAGTTTTGTGAATTCTTCATCTCTCGCAATTTCTTCGGCTATAGATGCTGTGAATTTCGCATCTGGAGAAACTACAAATAAATAGTGTAGAATTTGCTCTGCGATTTTATCTTTCTTAGATCGGGATATTGAGGGCATTATTTTGAGAAGAAGCGAAGTTATTAAAACCTTTAGATTTCTTAGGGACTTGAGGTTTGCAGAAGAAATTAAAAGTTCATAAAACTTATAAACAATAGGTTAATTTAGTAGGAGTGTTTTTCTTAGACAAATAGGTATCTGAAAAATAAAATATGGAAGGAAAAGAAAAAATTGAATTCATTGATGCAGAGAATAAAGAAAATGTCAAAGAGATGCTGAATCCTTTGGTTAGAGAGTGGTTTTTTTCTAAATTTGAAGAATTCAGCAAGACACAACTTTATGGTGTGAAGAGAATACATGAGAGAAAGAATATTCTAATAAGCGCACCTACGGGAGGAACGAAAACACTTACTGCTTTTCTCAGCATAATTAATTATCTTGTTGAGCTGGCGCTGAAGAAAGAGCTTGAAGATAAAATGTATGCTGTTTACATTTCGCCACTCAAAGCGCTATCGGGAGATGTGTTTGTGAATCTTATAAGCCCCTTAGATGAGATTGAAAAACTGGCTGAAAAAAAGGGAATTGAAATGCAAAAAATAAGAGTTGGATTGAGAACAGGAGATACAGAAAGCAAAGAGAGGGCGAAACAGGCGCGAAAAATTCCACACATTTATGTTACAACTCCGGAAAGCTTGGCAATTGTACTGACAACAAAAAAATTCGTGGAAGCAATTGGGGCGCTTGAATTTTTAGTTGTTGACGAAATTCATGCTTTGACAAATAAGAGGGGAGTTTACTTATCATTGACCTTGGAAAGATTGTGCGCTTTTAGCAGAATTGAGCCAGTTAGAATAGGGCTTTCAGCAACAATTTCGCCGCTTAAAGAAGTTGCGCGATTTTTAGTTGGAACAGGGAGGGATTGCTTAATTGCTGAAGTAAAGTTGATAAAGAAAATTGAAATTGGCTTGGATTATCCTGGAGAAAATCTTCTCGAAGCGGAGAATCAGGAAAACCAAAAAAAGCTTTATGAATTATTAAATGAGCTTATTGAGAAAAACAGAACTACACTTATATTTACTAATACGCGCGCAGCTACTGAAAGAATTATTCATTTTTTGGACTTGCATTTTCCCAAGAAATATGAAGGGCTTATCGGGGCGCACCACAGCTCTATGAGCAAAGAGAAACGATTTGAGATTGAAGATAGATTGAGGAAGGGGGAATTGCGAGTTGTTGTTTCAAGCACAAGTTTAGAGCTTGGAATTGATATTGGAAGCATTGACTTGGTTATTCTACTGAAAAGCCCGAAGAGTGTTTCGCGTGCGCTTCAGAGAATCGGTCGTGCAGGACATAAATTGCATGAAAGTCCTAGAGGAGAATTTATTGTATTAGATAGGGATGACTTAGTCGAGTGCGGAATTTTGATGAAGGAGATGATTGAGGGAAAGATTGACAACATTGAAATTCCTAAAAATTGCTTGGATGTTCTCGCACAGCAGATTTTTGGAATGGCGATTAGCAAGGTCTGGGATGTTAATGAACTGCTTTCTGTAATTAGAAAGAGCTATTGCTATGAAAACCTGACAAAAGAAGATTTTTTTGATATCATCAGCTATCTTGCTGGAGATTATGCTTTGGAGCATCGGCATGTTTATGCTAAAATTTGGTATGATGAAAAAACCCAGCAAATTGGAAAAAGAGGAAAGCTGGCGAGAGTGATTTACATGACTAATATTGGAACAATTCCCGAAGAGGGCTTTATCAATGTTGTTATTGGGGCTGGGGAAGAAAATGGGAGGGTTGTTGGAAAGATAGATGAGGGATTTCTTGAGAAAATGAAAAGAGGAGATGTATTTGTTTTGGGAGGAGCTAAATATCAGTATTTGTTTGCTAGAGGAATGAAAGCGTATGTTAAATCTGGGGTGACTAAAAATCCAACAATCCCTTCATGGTTTTCAGAAATGCTTCCCTTGAATTTTGAAGTTGCACTGGAAATAGGAAGGTTTAGAAGACTTGTTGGAGAGAGACTTGAGAATCGGGAGAGATGCGTGAAGTTTATTAGCGAATATTTACATTGCAAGAGGCATATTGCAGAGGAGATTTATGAATATTTTAGGGAGCAGGAGGGGTTTTCTGAAGTTCCAACAGATAAGATTTTATTGATTGAGAAATATAAAGAAGAAAAAGAATATCTTGTTTTTCACAATCTTTGCGGGCGGCGCGTGAATGATGCTCTTGCAAGAGCATATGCTTTTGCTGCTGCACGCCTGAGAATGCGAGATGTTGAAATGGGGATTGGAGACAATGGCTTTTTTATTGCGGGAGAAGAATTGAATGAAGATAAGATAGTGAGGGCAATCAACTCTAAAAATCTGCGAGAAGTTTTAAAAGAAGCGATTGAAAAAACAGAGGTTTTGGGGCGGCGCTTTAGACATTGTGCTGCGCGCTCTTTGATGATATTAAGAAAATACAAAGGGAGAGAAAAAAGCGTTGGGAAGCAGCAAGTTCACTCAGGATTTCTTTTGTTTGCTGTTAAGAAAATAAGCAATGAATTTCCTATTCTTCGTGAGGCACGACGCGAGGTGCTGGAAGATTTAATGGATATAAAAAACGCGGAGAGAGTTTTGAAAGCGATTGAAGATGGAGAAATTAAAATAAAAAATAAAAGAATTCCGTTTGCTTCTCCATTCGGGCTTAATTTGAGCTTGCAGGGGCGCTCAGACTTGATTAAAATGGAAGACAGAGCTTCGTTTTTGAAGAGGATGCATGAACTGCATTTGAAAGCGATTGGGGAGAAATAAAGAATCCCAATCGTAGCACAAGCCGCAGGGTATTCTTTAAGCCTCAAACTAGGAAACGAGCGCCGCACCAATGTGTGGGAGGGGTATTACATCCAGTTTGAGCAATTAAGAGTGAGATATAGATAACTGCGTAAGTTATATTGATTTTGTACGCAGTTCTCTAATGGATAACTGCCAAAACCTTGTCACCCAAACAATGCAGTTATCCATACAGCGAGGAACCGAAATAGTGGCTCCATATTATTTTTCCGAATACGCTGAGGATGTTGGCTGCGGCATCTTATATTACTGCGTTGCCATGACTTAGACTATCCCTCTAAATGCACGTATCTGCCTTAACCTTTCTTCCTTTACTTTATGAATTTCTTTTAATACACTTTTTCTAAGTTTAAATGAATCTGCCCATTTTACATATGCCTGCCAACCTTGATAAATCTCCATAAGCTCCCAGTAAGAGATATCACAATTTCTCAAACTATTTATTCTCTTTTCCATCTTCCTTATATTTCTTTTTCTAACTAATCTATGATGATAAAAATTCCTAAAACCGACAAAATCAATGCCTTTTGAAAGAGAGATTATTCTTGACTTTGGGGGATGAAGCTCTATTTTTAATTGTTCCCTTAAAAATTCATCAATCTGCTCTTTCCACTTTTGCAATTGCTCTTTTGAACTATTTAAAATTACGAAATCATCGACATAACGAATGTAATATTTAATTCCTAAATCATACTTTACATAGTAATCTAACTCATTTAAATAAATATTGGCGAAGAACTGGCTTGTGAGATTGCCAAGAGGCATTCCTTTCTGGCGTTCGCCCCCCCCGAATGAATTGCAGAGTTATCTATAATTAAATGAATGAGTTGTATAATCTTCTCGTCTTTTATCTTTCTTCCGATTATATTCATTAAAACTTCATGATTAACTTCTTGAAAATAATGCCTTATATCGGCTTTCAAGCAATAACCTTTTATTTGATTATTATTAAACCATCCATTATTAGCTCCATTTCTTGATACTTTTCTCGCAAACAATTCAAATCTCTTTAATGCGAATAAATTGCCCTTTCCTTTTCTATTTGCACATGAATCATAAATAAAGATTTTATCAAATATTGGCTCTAATACATTTACAATAGCATGATGAACAATTCTATCTCTAAAATCTGACTTAGAAATAACTCTTGTTTTCGGGTCTTTCAAAATAAAAGTTACCAGTTCTTTTGGCTTATAGTTTTCATTTTTCAGTTCTTCGTATAATAATCTTAAATTTTTATCCAAATCCTTCTCAAATTCTATTACATGTGGTTTCTTTGTCTTTCTTTTTCTTGCTTTTTTCCAAGCAAGAAAAAGGTTTTTAGGCGAGATAATATTTTTGTAAAGATTTTTGTGTGTTTTCATAATTATTGTTGTCTTAGTTGCTAGAGCCATTCGAGAGCATAGCCGTTGTTGTTGTCGTTCCAGTTGCTGCCATCGACATTCAACCTATCGCTGTCGACGTTCCTGTTGGAATTCAAACTGACAACTGAACTATGTAGTCAGTTAATTGAAAGTAAATCACCATCGCTTCATTGTTCGCTCAGCGCACTTTTGGTTTCTTCATCGCTACTAGATGTTACGATTGAATTTTATGGCTTTATTCAAGCACTATTAACTAACGTGGGGCCCTAGCAGAGCATAAATGCCATACTAAGACCTTATATTTTAGAAAATATGATTAATAAATCTACTTATTTTTTCGCTTCGCTGGCTTCGCCAGAAACCAAACCCCCGAGAGCATAGCCGCCGTCGCTGCTGACGTACCAGTAGCTGCCATCGACAACCAACCTGCCGCCGTCGACGTCCCTGCCGGAATACAAACTGACAACTCTCACAATTGGTTCTTTAACTGAATCAAATCCAAAAACATTAACTCCTAACTTATAATTTGACTTATCTGCAATTACCCTCAGATTTTTTGCTGTCGAATCTGAAGTGTTTTCTAATATTCTTGCTAATCCGCCGTTCGCAAAATCGTCTCCACTTTGTATACCTAAATCAAAAGTTCCATACTCTGCGAAACCAAATCCGTTATTACCGATATAAATATGTTTTCCATCTTTAACTTCAATTCTCTTACAATCTTCTAATGAACCTTTAAGAATACTTTCATTTTGAATTGGTTTGCCTTGAAAGTCTAAGGGATTTGCCCAGACACCATCAGCTGTTCTTAAAACATACCCTGCTTGCAGCCAACTTGGATTAAACACATTAAGTTTAGCTCTATTTGGAAATTCATAAACAGCTACAGAAATAGATTCGTCAGTTGTTAAAGGTTCAAATGAAATCCTTTCCCATGAATTTGGATAAGAATAAAATTGACCCATTGCTTGAACATTCTTTAAATAACTATTACTTCCGAAAGCATCACGGGCAACTACTAACTTTCCTCTTTTATGTGGAACAACCAGCAAAGCCCTTACTGGATATTCGGGCTGTTTGTTTTTCTCAACGATTTCACCAAAATCTAATTCTTCGCCTATCATCTTTGCACCTCTGAATTTTTCGCTTCGCTGGCTTCGCCAGAAACCAAACCCCCGAGAGCATAGCCGCCGTAGCCGTCGCTCCAGCTGCCATCGACATTCAACCTGCCGCCGTCGACGAGCCTGTCGGAATCCAAACAGACAACCCTTAAAACAGGTTTGGTTACTGAATCAAATCCAAAAACATTTACTCCTTTATGATATTCAATATTATTCGCAACTGAAGATAAAGTTATTGCTTTCTTATCAGATGTATGAACTAATCCTCTGGCAAGTCCTCCTTCCAAAAACGTCTCATGTTCCTGCACTCCTTGCTTAAATGAATCATACGGAACAAATGAAGTATCTTTATCAAACAAGTATATTCCATTCGCTTTCTTTAAATTATTCAGACGGCTTTCAAGCGCTTTTCCATCCATAATTACATTTCCATTAGTATCTCTCAAGGGATTTATCCATACTCCTTCTACATCTCTTAAAACATATCCTGCTTGCAGCCAACTAGGATTAAATATCAGGGGTTTGGCAAAATTTGTAAAATTATAACTTGCAACAGCAAGAGATTCGGTAGTTGTGAGTTCTCTTAAAGGCATTTCATTAAGAGATGTTGTTTTAATTCTATTTACATTGGAATTGTAAGCTGCGGGGCCAAAAGCAGCAGCGTTTATTTTTCTTCCATCATATGTAACTTCTGGAAAAAAATCAATCTCAAAACTTCTAATTTCTTTTACTTCTGCTTTTCTCATTCCTTGTAATTGATTGCTCATGTTTTTTAGTAAGCATTTGTATTTATAAACCTTTCTATTTTGTTACTACTTAAGAATTAATTTTAAATGGGGGCATGCATCTGTAAGTATAAAGCATTCTCAGTGATTATGTTGAGATAGACGAATTGTAAAATTTAGCTATGGCTTCCTCGTCGATAATTTTTAGCGTATTTTCTAATATTTATAGGAATATGTAAAATTGCTCACAATTAACATTTTTAGCTCGACGATAAAAATAAACAGAATTAACCTTATCGTATATGCTTTATAGATACATGTATCTCGTGACTGAAAAGACAAGCAATACTTGTCTTATAGCTTGAGTTTTAGCCCGTTATTAAAAGAATTTTTAGTCATTTGTACAAGGAAAAAGCGAAAAGAATATATAGCTGAAAGAAGTTATAAAAGTATGGGAAGACCTCTTGATTTGAAGGTGGAAAGGTTTGAAGGAGAATTATCTGATGCGCAATTCTGGAGAATGAAAAAGATTGCTGATGAAGTAAGAGAAATGGCTTCCCTGCTTGAAAGACCATATGGATTTCCAAGAAGATTGTCCCCTTTGAGAAAACCTCGCGGTTATAATGGGAAATAATTATTTTAGATATGGCGACTAAATAACCGGCTTTGCGTACTTATTCTACTATTTTTTAACTAGCACATAAACCTTCTTTCCA
>JBBSYR010000067.1:0-31410 GCA_038045165.1 Nanobdellota archaeon | reverse complement strand
TAAAGTTGTTACCCTTTATATATTTTGCTCAATTAATTAGTTCTTATACTATAGTCCCTGCGAGGTATAGTTCAAGGGGATTTCCAGAAGGATTTGCTCTTCAACCAACTGACTGGGCTTTAACAGACCGCGTTGTTAAAAGACCTTCTATCGAGGCTATAATAGATGGGGAAATAGTAAGTATTAGACCGCTATCAACACTTGACTTAGAATTTCTCTCTAACAATACTGTTCGCCTAGCAAGAGAATGAAAAGTAGATTTAGTTAAGAATTATCCCTGTGGCTTGAAATGCCTTGGGTGCTTCTCTCAAGAAAGTGTTTATGGAGACACTTCAAGATTAATGTTCTGGCAGGATGTTATTAAAGTTGTGGATGAAGCTAAATCCATAGGATTAACAAGTCTGAAGTTCCTTGGACCTGGAGAGCTATTCCAAAATCCAGACCTTTTCGATATACTGAATGCTTTAAAAGAAAGGAATATGCCCATCAGTATATTCACGAAGGGGGCAGAGCTTGGAAGCGATAGTTTAGCACAAAAGAATTACAGCCATTTGGGAATAAACACTGCAAAAGAATTAGTTGAAAGAGTTGCTGGCTATGAAAATGTTAGAATTTTGCTCGGATTTAATTCTTTCTTTCCAGATAGGCAAGATAGAATGGTTGGTTCATTTAGCGCAACTGCGGACTATAAACTTCTAGATGGTGCCATAGTGCAAAGAGGAGTATCAAATTACACTGAAAAAAGAAATCAGGCTTTAGTAAATCTGGTTGGAGCAGGATTCAATGACCCTAAAAGAGGCCAGAGATTATCACTTATTGCTGCGCCCGTAGGACTTGACCAAATAGATGAAATTCCCATCATGTACACTTGGGCGGCACGAAGAAATATTCCTTTAATTATTGCTCCAACGATGGAGTCTGGACCAAAATCAGTAGGGCTTAGTGAATACAATAAAAAAATGGACCCTAATAACGAAAAATTGGCTGATATGATGGTAGAAGTTTATTCAAGAGCGATTGATGATAGAATTCTAACTCTTGAACAAATTAAGCAACAGAGAGTATCTGCTTACATGGGAACATCTCCGTGCAATCAAGTAGCAAATGGGTTATTCATGAGGCTAAATGGCAGAATACAAACCTGTCCTGGAAGAAGCGACTCTTCAGCTATATTTGGGAATGTTCATGAAGAACCGATTGCAAAGATTTGGGTAAATAGCTCAAATTACAAACTAGGTCCTCTAACAAACAACTGGTGCACTGCAAAGACTACGGGCATGCCCCCAACAATACAGAGAAAAGTAACTGAAAGACTAGAAAGAAGATACATAAAAGAATAAGATTAAGATTAAGATAATAAAAAATAAAAAGATTGTTGAGATAGAGTGTATGCTATATGGGTTTTCGGATTTTCAATGGTATTCGCACCAATTTCTGTCACTATAACTGCTACAATAACGCTTGCAATAAGTATTGGATAGCCGAGCCATAAGGTATATAAACACCCACATATATGTGTGGGTATGGCGACCAAAAACATCTCAATAACAGAAGAAGCATACAAAAGGCTTGCAAATCTTAGAATGAGCAATGAGAGTTTTTCAGAAATAATAATAAAAATTACTAAAAAAAATAACTGGAGAGACTATTTTGGTGTTTTGTCTGAAAAATCAGCTAATAGCCTGGAGAAAGCAATTCTCGAAAGGAGAAAATTGAATGCTAAATTGCATACAGAAAGAACCAAAATGATGGCAAAGGAGTTGGCTTGATGGTGTGCTTAGATTCTTGTTTTTTAATTGATTTGCTTAGGGGGAAAAAAGGAGCTGCGAATTTTTTAGCAAACTCCGAATCTATAAATGAAGATGTTTTTGTCAGCTCTGTAAGTTTTATGGAACTTATAAAAGGTGCGAACTTATCAAATATTCCAAATAGCGAGGAGCCTAAAGTAATTGGGTTATTATCCTCCTTTTCTGAATTATTCTTTAATAATGAATGCGCTCTGCTTGCGGGAAGATTAGAAGCAGAACTTGCAAAAAAAGGAGAGATAATTGAAATGGAAGATATTATGATTGCGGCAACAGCAGTTCAAAATGATGAATCTCTTGCTACACGAAATAAAAAACACTTTGAAAAGATTTCTAAATTGAGAACTGAAAGTTATTAAGATGAAAAAGCAGCCATTCTCAGAAAATTGCTATTCTCTCCTTCGCAAAGTTCCGAAGGGCAGAGTCACAACTTATAAATCAATTGCAGAAGCGCTTGGAAGCAAGGCATATCGCGCAGTCGGCAATGCGATGCATAAAAATCCTCATTCTCCTATGGGTGCCATGCCATCGAGTAGTATGCTCTGATGGAAAAGTAGGAGGATTTGCTCTTAGTGTTTTCAAGAAAATTCAAATGCTGAAAAAAGAGGGGATTGAAATTGGGAAAGGGAGAGTTGTGGATTTTGAGAAAAATACAATCCTCAAAGTTAGTATTTAACCCATTTTGCAGGCAATAATACTCGGTCTGCAAGGCCGTATTCAACTACTTTATCTGCAGATAATATTTTATCATGCTCTTTCAAGCACAAATCTTCCCAGAACTTTGGAGTTCTGCCGCTTCTATCAGCAAATATCTCATACATTTTTGTATTATCTCTTCTCGACCATTCAGCCCAAGATTGTTGAGCCCTTGGTGTTAGTCTGCCTAAGTCCATATATCCTTCATGCATCATAAAAAGAGCATTTGGATGTAAAAGCCTTTTTCTTCCAGCTTGCAGTATAATCGCTGCCATGCTTAATGCTTGACCTAGCACTTCGATGTCCACTGGAGAAGGTGAAGCTCTGATGGCATCGTATATTGCAAACCCTTCAAAAATAGAGCCGCCTGGGCTGCTCATTACTACTCTTATAGACTGATTGCTGGAGCTATTTAATATATGCAAGCCTTTTATAAAATTTTTAGCGACTGCAGGGTCTATACCCATAGAACTTCCCTCGCTTGTATAAGTTGCTTCCCCAAGATATACAGTTCTAGTTTCCGAATGAAAATCATAATCAAAAAAACGTTGAGTTATGTCTGCTTCTTTCGATTTCTTTTTAGGTTTTACTTGCAAAAAACTCTTCATCATGTTATAAATTTATTCATTTACAGGCTATTTAAAAATTTAGATATTCCAGGCTACATAAAAAATTTAGCATCAACATCTTTTTATATGCTCGTTCTTTATTTCTTTTATGTTAATTTTAGGCATCGACGATGTTGGACGCGGACCCTTAATAGGTCCAATGATTCTTGCAGGAGTTTTGATAAAAAAAGAGGATGAAGCGTTTTTTAAAAGCGAGGGAGTTGCAGATTCCAAGCAGCTTGCGCATCCTGTTCGCGTGAAATTAGCGGGCTTGATAATGGATACTGCTATTGATTACAAAGTTGTTGCAACCTCTGCAGAACAGATTGACCATTCAATAAATTCAGGCATAAATCTTAATACTTTAGAAGCAATAAAAACTGCTGAAATAATTAATTATTTAGCAGAGGGCAAAAAAGAAAAGATTTTTGTAATTGTAGACTGCCCCTCTGTAAATACAAAGGCTTGGAGGCTGACTCTGCTTAATTACATAAAGAATAAAGATAATTTGGAAGTAATATGCGAGCATAAAGCAGATGTAAATCATCCTTCTGTTTCTGCAGCTTCAATTTTAGCAAAAGTTGCTCGGGAGGAAGAGGTTGCGAAAATAAAAGAAAAATATGAAAAATACGGCAATATTGGCTCTGGCTACCCGTCAGACCCATTTACCCAGCAATTCTTAAAAAAACGCGGCAAAGAGTTGGCGAATTCAGGTCTCTTCAGAAAAACATGGGCAACGTGGAAAGCGCTTTTTCCTGATAAAAAGCAGATGACTTTAGGGGAATTTTAGGAAGTTATATTGCTTTTTAAAAAGTTACGAAATTGTTAGAGGCTACAATCATAATAGTGTAACAAAAATTGTATCACTTTATAGCAATAGTGTAACAAAAATTGTATCACTTTATAGCAATAGTGTAACAAAAATTGTATCACTTTAGAAAAGTTTAAATACCTATTAATCTAAAATTAACTATATATAAACTTTAGATTAATCCAAAATTGAAAGATGATAAAAAATAGAATAATATTCGATGAGCTATTTAAGCAGAAAGAGAACCATAAGATCTCATTATTAATTGGAGCAAGACAGGTTGGAAAAACCACTCTGCTTAAACAACTCTATGAAAGACTTTGCGTAGAAGAAAAGAAAAAATGCCTTTTCTTAGATTTAGATGTATTTACAAATTTTGAAAAAGTCAGCACATTTGAAAACCTTTTAAATACTATTAGACTAAATGGCTATGAAGAACAGCAGAAAGATATTTTTTATCTCTTTTTAGATGAATTCCAGAGATATTCTGATTTTTCAATAATACTAAAAAATGTTTTTGATAATCTCAGAAATGTAAAGATTTATGCTTCGGGTTCGTCTTCAATAAAAATAAAAAGCCAAATTCAGGAATCACTCGCGGGCAGAAAAATAATAAACAAAATCTATCCGTTGAGATTTATTGAATATTTGCAATTTCAGGAAAAAACAAATCTTTTAGAACAAATAAAAAACATTGCTAAACTGAAAGGTGCTGAATTAAATAAGCCGACAAAAGAATTAAGAAAAGAATTAGAAGATTACCTGATTTTTGGTGCATATCCAGAAGTTGCACTCACAAAAAAAGATGAAAAACCAAAGATACTCGAGGGCATATTCGACTCATACATAAAAAAAGATTTGGTTGAATACTTAAATATAAAAAAGATAGCGAATATGAAAAAATTAATTGAATTTTTGGCAATAAATCACGGACAAAAAATAAAATATGAGGAACTTTGCCAAATCAGTTCTTTAGATTATAAAGAAGTTTTAAACTATCTAGAGATATTGGAAGAAACATTTTTAATAAAAACAATTAGGCCATTTTATAGAAATAAAAATAAAGAATTAGTTAAAGTTCCAAAAATATACTTTATAGACTCCGGCGTAAGAAACTATTTTATTAATAATTTCAATGAGTCCAAATTAAGAGGGGATTTAGGATATTTATTTGAAGGTTTTATTGTTTCAGAACTAATCAAACAAGGAAAAGAAGAAATAAAATTCTGGCAGAACAAGAACAAGCAGGAAGTTGATTTAATTCTGGAAGAAGGTAAAATCACCCCGATTGAAATAAAATTCAAAGAAAATTTAAAATCTGATGATGAAATAGGCTTGAGGGTTTTTTTAGAAGAATATAAATTGAAAGAGGGTTATCTAATCAATTTGTCTACTCAAAATAAAAGAGGAAAAATAAGTTTTATTTTACCTTATCTTTTAAATTTTTGAAATAGCTAATTATTATACCTTCAAACTCAGGATTTTTGATACTCCTTCATGCATACTTACGCCATAAAGAACATTTGAATTCATAATAATTGCATCATTGTGAGTAATAACTATATATTGCCCTGACTTCATATACTGATTAAATAGCGCCGCAAGGCGCTCTGAATTTCTTTTGTCTAATGCAGCATCAATTTCATCAAAAATGTAAAAATGATATGGCTTATGCTCTTGAATTGCAAATAAAAGAGATAGAGCAACTAAAGTCTGTTCGCCGCCAGACAGCGACGTAATATCAAAATACTTTCCTTTTGCAAGCTTTACGATTATGTTTACACCGCCTGAAAAAATATCTTCTTTGTTTTCCAATTCCAAGAAGGCTATTCCTTTCGTATATAACTGCGAGAAATTTCTTGTAAACAATGAATTTATCGCTTTGAATGTTTTCATAAATGAGTGTATTTTTTTATGGTCTATTTCTGCTATAATACTTAGAATTTCCTGTTTCTCTTTTTCCAGAATATTCACTTTTTCCTGAACTTCATCATATCCTTTCTTGATTTCATCATAAACTTCAAGAGCGCGCATATTAATAGAGCCTACTTGGCTTATTGCCTCCTGCGATTTTGAGAGCTTCTCTTCAAGAGCATTTAAGCTGGCTTTTATTATTTCAACTCCAGCATAATCATTCATTTCCATAACAAGCGCTTCTTTTTCAGCATCCAATTTTGCTTTGCCTATCTTTAAATAGTTAATCTGGTCTTCAATCTGCCTTATATTGCTTTGAATCTCAGAAAGAGAGATATTTTTTTCCTGAATATCTTTCTGAATCATATCTCTTTCTCCAAATAACTTTTTGAATTTTTCATTAAGTTTTCTTTCTTGCTCTTCTTTTTGCGCAAGCTCTTCAATTTTTCGATTAAGATTTAAAGAAATGTCTTTTATTGCAGCTTCCTGATCTTTCAAATCCTGCTTGCTGCTGTTGATAATTGATCTGCTTTTTTCAACTTCTCTTTCTTTGTAAATAAGAATATTATCTAAATCTTCCTCTGTTCGCGAAGAAATCTCTTCAATTTCAAAGATTTTTGATTCATACTGCTCATTTATTTTTGATAAATCTAAAGTCTTATTTTCAAGATTTTTTGCCCTGTCTTCTAAAGCTTTAATCTCTTCTTTTATTATTTTTTCATTTTCGATAATTTTTCTAAGATAATCTTTTTTATCTTTTAATGTCTTATGCCTCATTAATTCTAATTCTGTAAATACAAGTTTGTCATTTAGGGCTTGGGTTTCTTTCCAGAGTTTTTCTTTTGAAGAATTTATCCTTTCCAGCTCGTAACGCGCATTTGTCAATCTTAATTTTTCCTGCTTTATTTTATTTTCTGAATCTTTAAAAACATGTGATATATGCTCGGGGGTTATTTTACTTTGGCATAGGGGGCAAGTATCTATTTTTTGCACATCACTTATTATTTTCTCTAATCTTGCAATATCAGAATCTGCTATAGAAAGAATCTTCTCGTTCTCCAGCTCTTTCTTGTGAAACCCTTCTATTTCTAATTTTCTTGATGCAAGAGCTTCTCTTATATTTTTAATGGATTTGAGGCATTCTTCTTCGTTAATATGCGCGAGATTCAAGGAGTATTCTTCTATCTGCTTAAGGACTGCTTCTGATTCTGCATTTATCCGGGATAATTGGCGCTCCTTGTCTTTTATTCTTTCATTCAGCGAACTTAATTCTGTTTTTAATGTCAGAACTTTTTTTCTTTCTTCTTCGATTTGAGCAAGTTCTTCTTTTTTCTTCTTTAACTCCTGCACCTTTTTCGCAACTAAGGGAGATTTTGTCCTTAGCGCTTGTATTTCTTCCTGAATATCGGGAATTGACTTGCTTATTTCTTCAATTCTTCTCTCAATTTCTGATTTTCTATGCTCATAATTCTCTTTTCGCACTTTTAGGCCTGCGATTTCTGCTTTCAGATTTGCTGTTTGATTATGCAAAGTTTCCTGCTCAATGCCTGTTGCCTGCTGTATGTGCTTGTTAATTTGATTTATTTTTTCAGAGAGAGTTTCTATGAGCATCTGGGTTTGCTCCTGCTCTTCTTTTATTTTTCCTTTCTGCTCATTTTTTGCCCTGATTGATTTTTCTATTGACTCAATTTCTTTTTCTTTGTCTTCGATTTTTCTGCTGAAAATAGATGCCTTTAACTTTTTAATTGTTGTTTCTAGCTCTTTAAATCTCAATGCCTGGGCTCTTTCTTTTTCAAGATTTTTCAAAAAGGCAGTTTTTTCACGCAGGATAGCTGAGATTTCTTTTAGTTTCTCGTCTGTTTTTTCAAGTTCGTGCAGAGATTTTTCTTTTCTTGACTCGTAGATTGAAATGCCTGCAACTTCTTCAATAATCTTGCGGCGCTCTTCAGAGTGCATTTTGACTATTGACTGAATCTGCCCCTGTAAAACAAGATTAAAACCATAAGGGTCAATTCCTGCCTGGGCGAGCATTTCTATTATTTCTATTCTTGTTTTTGTTTCTCCATTTATCTTATAAATGCTCTGGCCATTGTATCGAACTGCTCTTTTTATTATCACTTCGTCTTTGTCTATTGCAAAAGCTCTATCAGCATTATCAAAGAACAATTCAACAGATGCTTCTCTTGCAGGTTTTAGATATTTTGCCCCCATAAAAAGAAGATGCCTTGCTTTTGCCGCTCTGATTGATTTTATAGACAATCTGCCGAGAACGAAACAGAGGGCATCTGAGATATTCGATTTTCCACTTCCATTAGGTCCGAGGATTACGTTCATGCCCTTATCAAATAAGATTTCAGTTTTCTGGGCAAAGGACTTGAAGCCGTGCATCACCATTTTTTTTACGAAAACCATGCCTAAATGAGATTTAATAGATATTTAAAAGTTGCTTGGCAATTTTTAGGCAGAGAATCTAAGAATTTTTCGTTAATTTATTTTCTAAAGTAACCATACCAATACATACCTTCAATTCCTTCAAGTAAAAGAGGCACATTTGTTAAGGGATTTTTGTGTTCATCTGTTATAGTTCTGCCTTCTAAATCTTCTGCCTTAAGTTCTTGAGGAATATGGCTATGTTTTTTAAGACCAAAAATTTTTACGCCTTTAATTGTGTAACTTTCTCCAAATTTCAGATTTCTAAATGTTTGCTGATTTGGACAGGGTTTATCAGATCCAGCTGGATAATATATAACTCGGTCTCCCTGTTGCAATCTTGCGGCTTCAGATATGGATAACTGCATTACTTGTAGCTCTCTGTGTTGCAGTTCTCCAGACAGAAAACTGCGTACAAAATGTGCTACAAGCTACGCAGTTTTCTGTATCGTCAAATTTTTTTGTTTCATTTTAAAATGATTTGCTTTACTTTGCATAAATCAATTCGGAGCCACTATAAGATAAAAAAAGAAAAAAGAAAAAAATATTCTTAGTAGTAGCTTTCTCCGAATTCTTTGGTTTTCTCAGGTTTTCTTGTTAGCAGAACAATTAGCACAACAAGAAGGACAACAAAAATAATTGCAAGCACAATTGTCAATAATACTGTTGTATTTCCGGCAATTGGTGCAGATACTCTGCTTCCTTCAACATTTGCTACAAAGCTCTCTTTCTTGACAAGGTCTCCGCTGGACTGAACAGATGCTGTAAAGTCATAAACGCCAACTTTTGAAGCGCTGGCTTTTAACTTAACAGTTTTGCTAGTTCCTGCTGGAATTGCTACGACTGGCTCATCAACATCAACAGTTAGTCCTGCTGGTGCTTCAACAACCACTTCGTATATTTTAACCTTGCTGCCAGAATTAACTAATGTCAGGGAGTATTCTGCACTTCCGCCTGCCGCAATTGTTTTGCTTTTTGTAGGAGAAACTACTGAACTCTCATCACTAGCACCCACTATAGCAATTTTCTTGCTCAAAGTTGTTGTAGAATCCGCATTGTATGCTTCAATTTCCACGGTGTAAACACCTGGCTTTGCATTTGAAGGAACTCTTAAAGACATCCTTCTTTCAGCTGCGTCTTCTTTATTAGGGTCGACTTGGTCTACTGGTGAAAGGTCGCCGAAATAAGATTTCTCTTCGACACCCAATAAAGGTATTTTAACTTTCACAAATGTGTCTTCGGCTAAATGCATTCCCCTATTCTTAAGGACAATATCAACAGCCAGATTATCTCCAGCCACTGCTTTACTGTCCATGCTTACATCAAGAATCTCAACAGTGTAAGATTCTCTTTGCACAGATAGGTCTATAGTCTCTGCACCCAAAATTCCTTCATTTCTGCTTTCAACAGTAATCACGAGTTGTATATTCTCGTTTAAATCAATGTTGGAAGGCATCTGAAGAGATAAAAATCTGACATAATCCCTTTCGGAAATCAAATCAAATCTCTCAGATGAAGTGCTTGAGCCACTTGAACCAGACAACCAAGCTTTAATTCTGACATCACTCGAACTACTATCTGCGTGAAATACGATTTTTACAGGAACAACTTGCCCTGCAAAACTAGAAAGGTCTGCTGCCCCTTGGGACAGGACTTCTACTTCGTTCAATTTCACACTAGTAATGTCAACAGATGCGCTGACATTGCTTATTAAGAACAAAGCCAGAACAAGTGCTGCTACAAGTGAAACCAAAATTTTGTTAGATTTCATGTTTTTTATATAAATTTAGTTATTCTCTTTAGATTTAAGTCGTTTATAAACTTTGCGGTAATAACATAAAGAGTGTCTTTTAAAAGTAACGAAAAAGTTTATATAGGTATACTGCAGTATACCTCGATGGAAATTGAGAGCCCGTTTGACAGCAGGGAAATAACGACGGTAAAGCTGAAAAGCAAAACTAAGAAAAGACTCGACCATCTTAGAGTTTACAGGCGCGAAACTTATGATGAAATTCTTGAAAAAATTCTTGACGTTCTTAATTTATGCAGGCTAAATCCTGAAATTGCAAGAGCAAAATTAGTTGCGATTGACAAGGCGAAAAGAAAGAATTTGAAGGAGGGGAGAGGGTGAGATGAATTTATACTATAAATTAGATGAAAAAATAATGAAAGGAGTTAATGCCGGAGTCCAAGCGTGGAATTGGACTACTGGGAAGACTAAAGGGGATTTAGCTTTTTTACTTGAGATCTCTGGCAATGCATTATTCTCTTTTTCCTTGTCTTTGAGATTCGGTTATGATAAAGCAATCGTTTCAATACCGTTCGCTATTGCTGGATGTGTTATTTCATGGTATAGTAACCAAGATGATGATAAAAGAGAAGAAAGAGCACTAAGAAGGGGATGCTTAGATTCAATTATTCAAGATAGAAAAGATACAATTTATAAATTGGGTTCTCCAGCGAGCGCAGTTATTGGAACAGGTCTGATTGTAGGTTCATATTATAAGAATATTGAAGAATCCAGTATTCCTTTCGGATCTGGTTTTTTTATGTGGGGAATGGGTCTTTATGTTAGACGTGCAGATTATCTACCTCCCAGAAAAAATGTGCTGTCTAGAACAGTAGATAAAGTAAAAGAATGGGCTAAGGAATTTGGTAGCGAACCTGTTACTTCTCCTGCTCCAGATTATAGTTATAGCACAAGAAATTTGGAGGGACAATTAATATGAAAACACTAAGAACTAAAGTAAAAAGCCTTAATGATATCTGGAAAGTTGATAAAAAACTCTTGGCTGGATGCGAAACTAAAGTAGGCGGCGCCTTAGATTATAATTTTCCAACCGAAAAATTATTATATTCTTTTATGTTGAAGAGAACTGAACTATTCGTAGATCCACCTAATCCAATAGAATTAACTTCTCAGATTGTCGGTGAAAATGCTGAAAAGAGAATTGTGGAGATAGAAAACACTTGGAAAGCTAAATTTAAAGAAAAACCGAGAATAGAAGTTCATGGAAGCGTCAAATATCTAATGAGAATTTCTGAATTGGAAGATGAAACTAATGCGCGCGCGGGCTATGGACCAAAATGTTTAGCACCACCAACATTTTTTTATAGTGCATGCCATAATATTTTGCTATTACCAAATAATTTCTTAGCAAGACAACAAAGAGTAAAAAATAGCCCCGGCGCTCTTGAAACAAGTGTTTATCAAGATAATTGGGTAACCTCAGAATTCCTATGGAATAGCCCTTATTTTGAAATCATATTAACTGATGCTCTGGCAAAAGCATTATTTAGAGAATTAAGAGGAGAACAAAAAGAAGGATATGTGGATATGGCTAGAACATCTGGGATAAACACAAGTGAAATAATAAAATTAAATGAAGCGCTTGCTTTATATACTACTCAGCAATTAGCACTTAATCAGCATCCTGAATGGGGTTTTCATGTTATGACTGACAAAATTATTTTCGTATGGGGAAATTCTCATAGACGAGCTAATTTTTTAGGAGTTGATTCTTTATCAGACAAAAAAACATTAGCTCAAATAGCAATGTTGGATGTATTGAAAGCTGACGAAAAAGCAGGCATAGTTTATTACGATTTTTTTACTGCTCACCCAAGATTTAAAGAAAAGTCGGAAATATTTAGGGGAGATGCAAAATGACAAACTCAGTATTAATCAACCGCTCAATTCAGAGATACTCTGGAGATTTGGAAGCTTTGAAATAATAAAATGGAAAGAACAAAAGTAAGAGAGAATCCCTTTCCTTCAGATTTAGAAGGGCGATTAGATGCGATACTTAATGTAGTTAATACTGAAATGAAGTCTTTGACTTTGTTGCATTTGGAAACTGAACATGCTTTATCAGGTCTTGAAATTCAAAGTAAGGTTGGGCGAACATTGCAAAATAGAGGCTATCTTGTTGACAAGCAGGCATTTCAGAATTATTGTTCTCAAAGCTTGTATCCCATAGGTATGGTTGCAATAGAAGAGATATTATCTGAAGGAGAGATTATATTAAATACAGGGTATAAGATTACTAGTGCAGGTAGACATTACGGACTTCCTATTTCCGCATTCTCGTTAGATTTTGCAGTAAGAAACAATAGAAGTATGTATTCTATTTTAGGTTCAACAGTATCTAAGGGAAATTCTCGTGCTCCAAGTAATAGAATTAAAATACTCACTATACTTGCAAAAAATGGTGTTAGTGAAGTAGAGATTTGTGAATCTTTATCCTTAGATGCTAAGAGTGTGCTTGATCATTTGAATAAACTAAGAGAAGCAGGACTTGTCAATTTTAGCTCTGTGGGAAATTCACCAAAATCAAAAAGAGTTGTTATGTATGAATTTGTAGCTATATTGAATGAACCGCAAACTGTATCACGCGAGCGCGCTTTGACACAACAAGTCTATCAAGAGCTTAAAAAAAGAGATAAAGTAAATCCAACAGCTCTCGCAGAAGATTTAAATAAATCACGTCAAAGTGTATCAAAAGTATTAAGTGGACTTTTAAGACAAGGGCATGCAAAATTTTCTTCATGGAGCACTGATCAAAGGTCAAAGGTATCTATTACCTCTAAAGGCCGAGAGTTTTATATGCAATATCTCGTACCTTTGATGGACGCTCTTTCTGATGGTCCGGAGCTTAAAAGAATGAATGCTGATTATCTATTACCTGTAATGCATGATTCAGCAAAATTTACTAAATTAGCTCAACAAGCAACAGAACTTTATGCAAGAATATCCCCAGCTATTAATCGAAGAGATCCTGAGTTAAGAAAAGAACAATTAGCTCAAGTACTTAGAGAAAGCAAGGATACTACTATTAGCCAAATTGCAAAAAAATTAGGTCTGAATAAACTTTCCGTGAGCCGTTATCTGTCTCAAATGGCAAAATCACAAGAGATAACTTTTACGATTAATGACTGCCGGGAAAAAATCTATTCCTTGGGAAGTAAAGCATGAAAGTCCAAGAAATTAACAGAGAAGAGCTATTGGAGTTTATTGCAAAGGCGCATAGAAATACATACGCCGCGCCAGGAGAAATAAGGCAAAAACATAGATGCAAGGTTCCAATATTATCAGGGCATAAAGATTATGAGTTTGTTGATGGTTTGTGGAGATATCACGATTCTTATGCAGGCAGAATTTTAGCTCCTGGAAGTGAGGTGGTATTTTTCAAAGACGTTCCAGTTTGGAGGATGAGTTATCAAAGTATGCCTGACGAATCTTTATCTCCATCTTATTATCAAAATTGTGTATTTCCATTTTTAAGAAGAGCATTAACAGCTTTTAAGGATGATTGCCCTTTTAGAGGGCTGAATGGGTTTACAGAGCCAGAATATAGTTTTCAGTATAACTTTCAGATAAGAGGAGATTATAAGTATTTTACAGGACAAGAAATTATTGAAGACTGCGGAAGAGAAGTGTTCTTTCAAGATGTTATGGGGCATTAATCAAATGAGAATATTATTTTCTGATGAAGATAAAAAGATTATAGTTGAATCAGACTCAAAAGAAGTTACTTTTTTTGCTTATCAGCCAGCAGATATAATTCCCGCGTTGCATTTCTTCGATGCACATCCAGATTTAGCTCAAAAAGAGATTAAGGCGGAGAGAATAAAGCAGCCATCAGAGCCATTAGGAGATTTAAAAGAAGAGATATACACTCCTAAATTAATTACAGACTGGATGGACAATACCTTCGCTTATCAAGATTATCATTTTGTTATGTCGAGAATCTTGAAAACCACTCTCTGAAGAGCGTGGTGATTCTCGAGCATCCAAAAAACGAGCGCCTCATCGTTTTTTTGATTTTAAGAAGCAATCAAACTCATAAATTTGCAGATGTCTTGAGAGGATATGCAGATTTCATATTAGGCATGAGAAATCATGCTCCCAGAAAATTGAAGATAAAAGACGCAGATGAATCTGCTATAAATTGGCTGAGAAGAATAGCTGAGATGAAAAATTTAAGTAGGATTGATAGCGCTTATTGGCTTGAGCAAGACGGAGAAGCATATGCTTACTATTCCAATCCTTCTAAAGGCCTGAGAAATAAACTTGGTCTTGGTAATGAAAGGCTGAAAGATTCACCCCTTCATAACAGGCTGGTATTTTAATTTGATACAGAAAACTGCGTAGCTTGTGGCACATTTGGTACGCTTCTGTCTGGAGAACTGCAACGCAGAGAGCTACAAGTAATGCAGTTATCCATAAGATGAAAACAAAATAGACAGCTTTAGTGGAAAGATTTAAATAGTATGTATTAAATACATAATGTATGACAAACATAAAGTTTATAGGCAGAGAGAAAGAAATAAAACAAATTGAAGATTTGTCCAAGAATAACTTTTTTTTAATAGTTAAAGGAAGAAGAAGAATCGGAAAAACCTTACTTTTAAGAAAAACTCTTCAAAATTCTATCTATCTTTTTATTTGGCCGGATAAAACCTCTGATTGGATTTTAGAACAGATATCTAATGAACATAAACTGCCCAAATTCAAGAGTTTTGGTTCGCTTTTAGAATATCTATTCGAGCAGGGAAAAACTGTGATAATTGATGAATTTCAAAATTTTTTAAATATAGACAAGTCTATTTTTGGAGAGATACAAAAAATTATTGATGAAAGAAAAAATAGCAATAAAAAATTTAAACTTGCCGTAGCAGGTTCTAGTTATTCCACGATGCATAAAGTCTTTTACGACTCTGCATCTCCGTTGTATGGAAGAAAAACGCATGAAATCCACCTAGAAAATCTGGATATTTTCTCACTATTTAAAGAATTAAAAATTAGTTTTGAAGAGTTTTTTGAACTCTGGGCGGTATTTGAAGGTGTTCCTTATTATTATGAAATGCTAAATCTAAAGAAAAGTTCAAAAGAGAACATAGTTAATTTAATCCTCTCAAAAGACTGCCAATTAAAAGAAGAAGGAAAAGCAATTCTCTCAATAGAATTTGGCAAGGATTCAAGAACCTATAATACTGTTTTAACTGCCATCTCTGAAGGAAAAACAAAGCTTAATGAAATCTCCAGCTTATTTAATAATAAATCCAACGAAACTATAAAATATCTAGAGACTTTAAGAAAAGAGTTTAATCTTGTCAGAAAAATAACTCCCTTGACTGAAAATCCAAATAAGTCAAGATTGGGAAGATATGAAATTATAGATAACTTCCTGTCTTTTTGGTTTTATTTTTATGATAAAAACAAATCCTATGCAGAACAAGAAAGATTTAATGAGCTAAAGAGATTTTTTGATAACGAGTTTAATACTTTTCTAGGAAGAAAATTTGAAAAATTCATTCTGAATTTAATTAAAGATAAAAAGATATTAAACAAACTATCTTTTGGGAGTATAGGCAATCAATGGGGCAAGCCGAATAAATCAAAGAATTCTGATAAGGGCGTTTATGAAATAGATATTTTGGCATTAAATGAATCTAAAGAAGAAGCTTTGTTTGGAGAGTGCAAGTGGAAAGATAAAGTAAATGCATTAGAAGTTTTAAATAAACTTCAAGAAAGGGCTAAATTTGTTGATTGGCATAATGAAAAAAGAAAAGAAATTTTTGCAGTATTCGCCAAATCTTTCAAGAATAAAATTTCAGAATTCAATGGGAAAAAAGTTTATTGTTTTGATTTAGGGGATATTGAAAAGGAATTAAGACAGCAGCGCTAACATAAGCCATCATGATGCAGATGAATACTGGGCGCTTACCAGAATTTTAATTAATCTTTTTCCAAATCTTAAAACCCTCAACACTATCCTCAACCATTGAAGGACTCTCGTTAATTATTCTTATTTCTTTTTTAGGCAGATTCTCAAGCAATTCTTTCCAAGCGCTTTTTTCTGTAGAAATATGATGCTTTTCGCCTTTGTCGCCATAAACAATTCCTGAGAAATGGCAGTGCCATTCTTTCTGAGGAAAAAACTCTTCAATCTTTTTGTAATCAACTTTCTTATCTCGCGCAAGAATATGCGCGAAGTCTAAGCAGAAACTACAGCCAGTTTCTTTTGCCAACCGCGAAATCTCCTCAATGCTGCCAAAAACATTTATTTTTCCCATAGTCTCTGGAGCAATTTTTATTTTCCAGTTATTATCTGCTGCAACTTTCATTATATCAATTATTCCCAATTTGATTCTTTGATATGAGCTTTCATAATCAATTTCTTTTCCTTTTCTTGAATAATATCCGGGATGAAAGACAACGACCTTCGCGCCTAAGAGTTCGCCAATTTCGCAGCATGCGAGAATGCGTTTTTTTGTTGCTTCTCTTTTTTCTTCTTCTGAATTCAGATTAACAAAATAAGGTGCATGAATGCTTAGTTCAATATCCAATTCCTGCGCTTTTTCTTTTATTTTTTCTGCATCTTGGGGCTTAATATAAACATTATAAGTAAACGCAATTTCGCACGCTCTCAATCCCAGTTTGTGATAGGTTTCTAAGATTTCAAGAGCTGTTGAAGCAGGACCGAGGCCTGCTGGGCCAAAGCGGATTGACATGGCTTAAAGAGTCAAGAGGAATTAATAAATGATTCGAAATAAGCTCAAGTAAGCATAAATGTCTTGAGGAAGAATAGGTTTTTATAGAATGTTTGCTCATTAATTATATGAAGCCTAGTGAAGAACAAACAAGAAAGAAATGGATTGATCCTGTTTTAGAAAGAGTCGGCTGGAAAATTGGAGGGCATTATGTTAAAGAAGAAGTTAATCCAGTTAAATCAAAATTTAAAACCAAAGAGTATATTGGTCGTGAAGCAGGAATTGAAAAAGGCGTGGATCGGTTCATTGACTATTTATTGTTAGATGAAGATAGAAGTCCAATCGCAATAATTGAATCAAAGAAAACATCAATTGATGTTGAAAAGGGGGATATTCAAGCAAGAACTTATAGGGATGATATCGAAAAACAAACTGGAATAAAGATACCCATATTTTTAACAAACGGACATAAATGGTATTATGTTGATGATTTAGATAGAAGAAGACAGATTCTATTGCCGTTTAATCAAAAAGATATTCATAGAATTATTAGTTTAATGAACAAGAGAAAAGATCCTGTCAATGCCAAGATTAATCCAAAAATAGTTGACAGACGAAGGGGAATAGAAGCGGTCAAATTAGTTTTGGAGCATTTTTCTAAAGGACATAGAGAAGCACTTATCAATATGGCGACTGGAACAGGTAAGACAAGAGTAGCAATGGCTATAATTGAAGGATTAATAAAAGCAGAATATGCTCAGAAGGTTTTATTTGTTGTAGATAGAATTTCTTTAGGAAACCAAGCTAAAGAAAAAGGATTTAAAAAATTCTTCCCAGATAGTCCTATTTGCGAATTGAATGATGAAGGATATTCTGACTCTGCAAGATTTTATGTTTCAACGGTTCAAACATTAATGTCTGCGCAAAAACCGAGAGGCAAATTTTATGAAAAATTTGGAGCAGGAGCATTTGACTTAATTGTTTTTGATGAAGCACATAGATCTTATTACGATAGAAATAATGATATCTTCAAATACTTTGATTGTTTAAAAATAGGATTAACTGCGACACCTTCTTCTGAAGATTCAAAAGATACTTTTAATCTATTCAATTGTGAAAAAGGAAAACCAACAGTTAGATATGATTATTGGGATGCTGTAAATGATAAAGTCCTTGTGCCTTATGTGGCAGATATAATTGAAACAAAGATTTTATCCTTAGGTATTGAAGGTAAAAAATTAAGTAAAGAATTACAACAGGCATTAAAGGTGCAGGAAGAAGAGCCCGAAAAGTTTCAAACTCCTGGCTCTAAGTTTGAGAAGTTATTTACTGATGAAAAAACTAACGAGTTAATAATTCGAGAGTTTATAGATAGGTGCTATAAGTCTGATGATAATCGCCCTTGCAAGAGCATATTCTTTTGTGCAAGTGTAAAACATGCAGAGGCATTAGAAGTATTATTTCAGAGATTATATCCAACTTTAGCTAAAGATGTAAAGGTTATTACTTCAGACAAATCTCGATATATGGATGAAGTTAAAAGATTTGAGAAACGAGATAGCCCTAGAATTGCTTTGTCTGTCGGAGTCTTAGATACAGGAATAGATATCCCTGAGATAATGAACTTAGTATTTGTTAAACCAGTTATTTCTTCGATTAGATTTTGGCAGATGTTGGGAAGAGGAACTAGAAACTTTTCTGCCTGTGAAAATAGAGAATGGCTTCCAACAAATAAAGATGGACAGCATACAAAAGAAGATTTCTTAATCTTAGATTTTAAGTTTGGAGATTGGTCTAATGTGCTTGAGCATAAGCTTAATGTTCTAAAACAAAAGTCTTCTGGAACAGATGCTAAAACAAGAATCTTCTTGGAGCAAGTTGACGCTTTAGAAAAGAAACTTAGTGATAAAGAAAGAAAGGTTGTTGAAAAACAGATAATTGATACTATTAAGGGAATAGACATAGAATCGCCTTTAGTTATTGAAAAGAAAGAGATGATTAAGAAGGTAATTTCAGCTAAGTTTGACTTAAGGCAACACGTTAAAGAATTAAGGGAAGAAATAGCTCCCCTATTAATTTACTCTCCATCAGAAAACTCAAAAGTATACGGGTTTATCTCCAAATGTGTTAAGCTTTTTGACTATATCAAGGAAAATAGGAAAGATAAGATTGCAGATGTTCAGGAGTTTGTTATTAAACGAGTGGATTCTATTTGGGATAAGAACCTAGATGCAATAAAGCAGAAAAGAGACGATTTAGTAAGAATTCAAAAAGAACTTTTCTGGGAAGAGATAACTTTTGAAGATGTTGACTTTTTAGTCAGAGAAATTTCTCCTTTGATGATCTTCTATGAAGAAGAAAGAAAAAACATGCTAAGAATTAATGCTCCAGATGTAGTTATTGATGTTAAAAAAGAACTAATGGAAGTTAAAGAAAGCGGAGAACTACAAGAATTTATTTATTCAAATCCACTAATTAAGAAGATCAGAGATGGCGAGGGAGTAACTGCTAAAGAGCTTTTAGAAATTGAATCTAAATTAAAACAACTTAATCCTTCGTTTACTATTGAAAATATACAGCAATCAAAAGATTTTGTTTTGTTTCTAAGGGAATTAATTCAAATTAAAGGTCTTCCAGATCCTCAAGAGATGATCAAATGGGAATTTGATAAGTTCGTAGCGGACAAAAATCAGCATTATAATGCTGAACAACTCAAGTTCCTTAGACTTTTAGAGCAAGTTTTCATTAGAGCAAAGCACATTGAGCTTAAGAGTTTCGCAGAGCATCCCCTTGCTGATGCTCGTCCTTTGGATATGTTTACAAAAGAACAGCTTGAAATGATAGTTGTTAAGTGTAATAAGCTTAGGTGGAAATAAATGGAATTAAAAGATGTTAAGGGTTTTCTTGAAAAATTACAGCAAGATGATATCTCATTTGATCCACATTTCTATAAGCGAAGTCAAGAGCGTCCTGTGAATGAAAGTATGGTTAGAAGCTTTTTATCTCAATCAAACAAATTACAGAAGGTTGAACAAGGAAAAAGTAAAGACAGATTTAAGTTATGGTTTAAAATGAGCGGCAAATACTCTCTGATAACAATAGTTGAGATCAAACTTTCAAAAGGTTTAAAAGTTATAAGTGCTTGGAATACTAGTAGAAAATGGCAAAACCAATTAAAACGATAGACTACGATTCTGAAAATGATATATTCTTCATATCTGATGGGGAAAAAGTAAAAGCATCCTTAGATATTGGAGATTTTGTTTTGGATGTAAGCCATGAAAATCTTATATGCGGTGTAGAGATAATAGATGCAAGCGAGAATTTAGGAATAAGCAAGGATAATCTGAAATTTATTCAAAATATCAAAATGTCAGTAACATATAAGACAAATAACGTCTTTATTTTACTTATGATGACCTTTAAGAAAGAAGATAAAGAAGTCAATGTGCCTATTCCATTAACCTTGAATTTGGGACATAAAGTTTTGAGAAAAGAAGAACTTGCGTATAATTAGGAAAAAGGTGTATACACCTTTTTAGAAAGATTTAAATACTTCTCAGTTATAACTTTTTTATGGTTTTAAAAAATCATCCCCTAAGTGGAGAAGAGAGAAAGATAGTTTCAACTAGATTATATAAAAGCGAATTTCTTTATTTCGAGAAGATTTGTGAACGAGAGGGAAAGACAGTAAATACAAAAATGAGAGAGATGATAAGAAAAGAGATAAAAATGGGGGATGAAGAATGAAACAAGATAACGTGCAATTAAACAAAAAACAAATTGAGGCAATTAATACTTCAAGAGGAAATCTTCTAATAATCGCAAGTGCAGGAACGGGCAAGACCACAACTATAGTCGAGAGATACATTAATCTTGTAGAAAATCACACGTGCCTCCCTGAAGAGATAATGATGACTACATTTACTAATAAAGCTGCTAAAGATATGCTTGAAAAGATAAAAAAGCGCACAAAAATGGTCCCCGTTTATATTGGTACAATGCACTCTTTGTTCTTGAAGATGCTAAGAGATCATTGTGAAGAAGCAGGAATAAAGTCAGGTTTTACTTTGTTAACTGAAGATAATGATAAAAAGAAAGTTATAAGAGAAATTATACTAAAGTTAAAGTTAAAACCAACAAGCGAGACTATATTTTATTTCTTAGACAGAATAAACCGATTCAAAAATGCGGGAATTCATCATCAAGATCTTGATGAAAAAAGTGAATTTGAAGAAGATGGCGGCTTAACAGAAGAAGATATTGGCGGAGAAATTGTCAAGGTGAGCCCTATTATAAAAAAACTAGGGATTAAAGTCTACAAAGAATATCAAAAAAAACTGAGCGAGTCGAATATGCTTGATTTTGATGATATTCTTCTTTTTACTTACAAACTTTTTGAAAAAAACGATAAATTGCGAAATTTTTATTCTGATAAGTTCAAAGCGATTATGGTAGATGAAGCGCAAGACTTAAATGTTGTGCAGAGAAATATTCTCGAGTTGCTTCAAAATAATAATCTTTGTCTAATTGGAGACGATTGCCAGAATATATATTCATGGCGCGGTGCATCAAATGAATTAATCTTTAAATTTGACAAAAAGCATAAAAAAATCGTATTAGAGGATAATTATCGCTCAAATAAAGTGATAATTGAAGCAGTAAACAAGATAATAAAAAACTTATCATTTAAGATAGACAAAAAATTGAGATGCACCCGTGGCAAGGGCGAAAATATACGGCTAAAGAACTTTTTTTCATTTAATGACGAGATTGAATTTCTTGTATTGGACGCAAAGAGATTAATTAAAAACAAAGAAAAACTTGATGATATTGCGATACTTTTTAGAACAAACAATATAGGGAAGCAGATAGAAAGGGCCTTCAGAAGAAGCAAGATTCCCTGTCATCTGTCAAGGGCACGCGGATTCATGGAAAGGGAAGAAATAAGAGATATAATTGCTTTTCTTAGATTGAAAGTAAATTCACACTCAAGAATTGAGTTTGAGAGAATTGTTAGTTTAATTGGAGGAGTTGGAAAAGCCAAGATTGCAAAATTTGAGGAGATATCTTACAAAAACAACATCCCAATATTAGATGCTCTCGGCAATATTGATAACATGGGATTATCTTTGGAATTATCGAATAGCCTTTCTAAGCTATACAAAATAATAAAGGACGATTCTAAAAATCCAATTGACTCTTTTCTCAAGCTATTCGATTATTATAAAACAATATCAAAAAAATATTCTTATGAACCTGAAAAAATAAGTGATAAAGAAGAGAACATCGAAACATTGAAAGAACTATATGAAGGCTTCAATTTTAACCAAGAAGGAATTGGTTTATTTTTAGACAGCTTAATAGACATGGAGAGAAGAGAAAAAGACAAAAACAAGGTTATCTTGAGCACAATTCATAGTGCAAAGGGCTTGGAATGGAAGCATGTTTTTATTGCAGGCTGTAATGACAGAATACTTCCTTTTTATTTTGACGAGCTAAGCAAGATAAAGAGAGATGATGAGCTGCGCCTATTTTATGTGGCCGTTTCAAGAGCCAAAGATTTTCTTACTTTAACCCATTCAAATAACCATGAATGGAGATGGCTCGAGCCATCTCCTTTTTTAAAGATAATAAAATGAAATTTGAACAGAGATACTCTGATAAAATAATTGAAAGAGGGGAAGGATATATAGATTCAGTAGAATATTGCATAAAGATTAACGATACTATTTACGGACAAGTCCAAGGTTCGAGAAAGTATAAAACTGAAGTTGACCTGAAATCATTTGATGGGGATTGCTCCTGCCCATATGGAACAAACTGTAAACATGCAGTTGCTTTATATCTAATATATAAAAAAGGCGATTTTTGGGATGCGGATGATTTTATTAAAAACTTAGACAAGATGAGCCACAACGAGCTTAAAGAGATGATTCTATCAAAGTTGCAAGACAATCCTGATTGGATAAAAAAGTATAATCTGAGAAAAAGCACAAACAAGAGCGATTTATTGATTTCTTTTAAGAAAAACTTTTCATCAGAGCTTATCAGCGAAGCTGAAGCGGTTTTACCCGATTTAACTTTTGAGCAGTTAATAGAACTGCATAATTATATCTCTAAAAACTATGATGAACTTTCCGAGAAGATATTGGAAGAAAATGAAGATGACGAATATTCGAATGGTTATGACGATTACGATGATGAAGAATATGATAAGGAATTGTACGACTTAAATGAGTTGATTTCTGAAATTATTGTTAAAAGGGCGATATCCGAGAACAAAGTTGATAGAATTTTAAAGAATGAATATCTCAGGGATGAGATTATTGAGAATGCCGAATCTTTTATAAAATACAAGGAAAAGATCAAAAAGATATTCAGGAAGCATGAGTGCTTGCAATTTTTAATCAACTTAAAGAATCCGATACTAGCAGAAATTAAGAATTTTGTAGATGATTCTGATAAAACTATCTTATATTCCTCTCTCGAGGAAAAGACAGAGCTTATTAAAGAAATTGCAAAGTCATTGAACGACAAAACTCTGCTTTTCTCCGCAGCCTTGTACGAGAAAGACCTAAAAACCATTATAGAGAACTTTGGCCGTTTTGAAGCTGCAATCAACGAGCGTCATGAGTTGATAAATTATCTGGGGGAGATTATTGATATATTTGATAAAAATAAACTCAAAAATGGAGAAATTGCAAGAAAACTTCTTAATAGGCATATTGGCGGCAGATATAATAAGAGACAATTGACGTACCTAGCCTCTCAAATTAGTGATTTTGAGTTTATTAAAAAGAATTTCAAAAAAGAAAATATAGAAACAGATGTTGTTTTGCTGGAAAGACTTGCCCAGATAGATAAAGAAAAAACTCTTAGTTTCGTCAAAAACAAAAAAGACCTCTTGGGCAGACATTGGACGGATATTATTCCATTATTCAGCTTCTTGAAAAAATATTATCAAGCACAAACTATCAAAGAATATGTTAGGGACAATCAGGATACTTTCAGAACTTCTTCGCATCTCAAGAAGCACCTTAAAGAAGAATGTGGCATCTTTATATCTCAAACGCAGGGGAATCTAATTGTGGAGGTGAAGGGATGAAAGAATTCGACTACTATATTTTTATTGATTATTCTGAAAATTTGGTTGGTTATAATATTATTGAGAAAAATAAAATTAAAGAACTGCTCCAGAAAATTAAGAGATTTAGGCATTATAAGGGTTCACGAGATAGAAAGATATATCTGAGCCATATAAAAAATACGATTAAAAGAGATAGAATAAGAACTTATTTTGAGAAAATAAAGATTATGAGCTCGAAAGATAATATTGGACTTTTTGCAGAAGTTTTAGAATTTATAAAGAAACATGATAATTGCATTATTTTTATTTCTGTTGATGATTTTCAATATAAGGCTTTTATGAAATTAGTGCATGTTGTGAATAATAAAACTGAAGTTGTAAAAGAAAGCCAATTAAAAATTGGAAGCGTTGAATATCAATTAAGTTTAGTTATAGATAATTTACTAAATATTGAGAGGCGAAGAAATGCATAATAGAATTGAGAATTCGTCTATCCTACTAACCGCATCATCGCAAAGCGAGCACGGGATTCGTCAGAATTCTTTCATCTATTATGAAGAATACAAAACTATTAAATTTATAAATCTTTCGATTTTTGATGTTTTTGGAGAGAGAAGATGAACATTGAAGAAATAAAAAAAGAGGGACTTAGAAGTATAAAGGAGTTTGACATGGCGTGGAATGAGTTCTTTAAAGACAAGCCTGAACCAAAAAATGATGAAGAAGACAGAAAGCAACAGGAAGCATTCTATCATTGGTATAATTATGTGAGGAAACAAAGTGATACTGGAAAGACTCCTTCTGAAATGTATATGGAAGTCCATGGTGAGGAAGCAGGAAAGAACCCAAAAGAACCAAGCAGAATTATGAACTTTGAATGGGACGATGGCAATATGGAAGAGTTGAGAGTGGATGCAAATGGGATTTTTGACATGGGGGTTTGGGAGCAAGCCAAAAATTTTCTTCAGGGCATGAGTGAAAAAGATAAGGCGAGGCATATGTTTGCATTGGGATTTCATGCGCATGCCCAGCTTGTTGAAAAAGATGAGGAAGAGGAAGATAACGAAGCGTTTAGCAGAGAAATTGATGAATTTTTAAACAGCGTTTCTAAGAGGTGTTCTCTATGCAAAAACCAAATACTGGTCCCAGAAGAAAAAGCTGAATTATATCAAGGATTCTTGTGCTTAGATTGTTATGGAAAAATGAGTGTATCTGAAAGAAAGAAGACTCTTCAAAGCGGAGAGTTTTATATAGAAGAGGATGAAGATGAGTGAAAAATGTAAATCCTGCAAAGAAGAGTTCGATTCTGGAATTTGGCTGGCACACCAGTTTAATGATGAAAAAGTGCTTTTATTTTGCTCGGAAGAATGCAAAGAAGATTATTTAAATAAGAAATTAAGAAGAATAAAGGCAGAATATCCAAAATATTATGATAAAATTGTTAAATCTGTAAAATCTGCCAAAAACAAAGACATAAACCATAAACATGATAAGAATATGTATCCTCCCTTTGTTGAAATATTAAAGGGGGAGATTAATTGGGAGGATGAAAATGGATAAGCTATCACTTAAAACTAATATTTTAAAAGAAATATTTAAAATAGCTCCTATAAGGTTTAGAGAAGAAAATTTAGATAATCATTATCTTGCTAAAAAGTTTCATATTTCTGGTGAAGAATTACGGAATAATATTGAATTTTTAATTGAAATTGATTTACTAAGGCGTTGGGTAATTGGAAAAGGAGAAAATAGAACTTATGAATGGGTTATTACTGCCGGTGGGCTTCATTATTTAGAAGGAAAAGAAGCAGAAAAAAATCAGGAAAAGTCTAACCGAGTTATTGCTTTTACTGGAGGGATAATCGCTCTGACAACTATTTATGCATTTATTGTTCAAAGCATCAATCTTAAAAACTATCCTCTGACTTACTGGATAATTACTTCTATTTTCTTAATTTTAATTATTATGTGTATCGGACCATTAGTGAAATTTATTGTATATTATTGGAAAGGGGAGGTTTTTGGAAAATGAAACAACAAAATAAAATTGAATGGAAAGAAGTTGAACTTGGAGAAGTTTCACAAATTGTTTCTGGTTCAACTCCTTCGACAATTAAAAGTGAATATTGGGAAGGGGGCATTATCAATTGGATAACTCCTGCTGAAATAGGAAATGGAAATAATGGATATTATTACGAGACGAGAAAGAAAATTACAAAGAAAGGATTAGAGTCTGCTTCAATAAATCTTTTTCCTAAAGGAACTGTCATGTTGACTTCACGAGCTCCAATAGGAAAGGTAGCAATAGCTGGAACTGAAATGTGCTCAAATCAAGAATTTAAGAATTTTATTTGTAAAAAGGATCAACTTGTTTCAGAGTATCTTTATTATTGGTTAAGATCTAAAGAAAACTATCTTAACTCGATCGGTCGTGGCGCCACCTTCAAAGAAATATCTAAGTTTATTGTTTCAAAATTAAAAATTCCCATCCCCTTCTCCAACGAGAAACCAGACATAAAAGAACAAGAGAGAATTGTCAAAATTTTGGAAAAAGCAGAAAAGCTAAAGGAAAGAGGCAAGAAGACAAGTAATCTTTTTGACGAATATCTAAAGAGTGTTTTTAATGAGATGTTTCTGAAAGATAGTTTTGATTTGGTAGAAATTGGAAAAGTAGCGCCTCTACAAGGAGGCTTTGCTTTTAAAAGTAAAGATTATACAAACGATGGAATAAAATTAGTAAAAATTACAAATGTATGGAATAATATCTTAATCTGGGAGGATAAGACTTTTTTACCAAATAAATATTTAGAAAAATATAGGTCGTTTAGTTTGAAAGCAGGAGACATAGTGTTATCAATGACTCGTCCGATTATCAAGTCTCTGGGCTCTGTAAAAATTGTGCAAATACGTGAGCACGACCTTCCTTGTTTATTAAATCAGCGAGTTGGACGATTTTTAATTGATAAGAATAAAGTTTTAGCTAATTATCTTTTACATTATTGCTATACTTCCGAGTTCAAGCGAGAAGTAGATAAATATTGTTCAACGTCACTCCAGCCAAACATTAGCTCCAATCAAATAAACTCTATAAAAATCTCCCTCCCCCCTCTTCCTCTTCAGCAAAAATTTGCTAAAATCGTTGAGCAAGTTGAGAAACTGAAAGAAAATGTTAAAAAAGTTAGTAAAAACTCTGAAAAGTTATTTAACTCTTTGATGCACAAAGCATTCAGGGGAGAGTTGGTGAGATGATAACTCTATTTCAAATAGATAAATCTGGCAGGGACATTTTTGAGAAAGATTATGCGATTGTAATTATAGTTGATAAAAAAGAAGTATATGGTGTAAATCTCAGCCAAGATATTAGGGATAATATTCTTCATGATTTTAGATCTGGCGAACTAAATATCAAAAAAGAAGATGAGAAAATGAATAGGACAAGATTGCGTATAAGATTCCACACAGCCGTCATTGTTCTGTTATTAAAACGAATTATCTCTAAGACCAAACTGGCTGAAAAAGTGAATATTGAGATTTGCAATGATTTTGATGGTCATTTTCACGAAATTAAAGATATGATTTATAAGCATATCTGCCAGATAGTTAATACATTAAAGCCCGAAGATATTGTTCTTTCCAAGTTCTATAAACCTTCGCTTATAGATACATCTGCGCAAGCAGTTCGGGAGAGAGAGTATCATAAAATATCTAATTTTAGTCTTATAGACTTAGATTATAACTCAATAAAAGAGGTTGTGAGAAAATGAGGGCAGCAATCAGGGCTCAAGGAGCCGATACCTATTTTGTCTCATCATTGAGGATGAAACGCCACAGCGCATTACTGCCTGAATTAACTACTACTGCTAACAATTTAAACTTTTCGGTTCTGGAATTGTTTGATTTACGTATGTTAACGCACAAAGCATTTAGGGGAGGATTATAAAGATGGCAATATTGTATTTCAATTGTAAAAAATGCAATAAGGAATTTAAATCAGATGTTGGAAAAATCAAGGTAAACCATAATCAGACGCTGACCTTTCAAAGAGAGGCGTTATGCTCCTATTGCGGAGAATCATCAAAAGAATCAATAGAAGTAACCAAAGAAAATACTGCGGTGCTTTGCGATATTTATGATGAACAAGAAAGAAAAAGAGTGATTAAAGAATATCTTCCAGGAAAACTTGTCAATTATTCGGTAATATTTGGGCGGGAAACCAAAATCAGTCTAAAACTCAATTCAAGTGATTATTACGTTTCGGATAATTACTGCGTTGCTAGAAATTGCGATTGCACTAATGCTATAATTGACTTTTATTTAAAAAATAATGAAAATAAACCTGCAAATTGGAGTTTTTCGTTAACTTATGATTATTCAAAAGGAAGCATCTTTGATTTAGAAGGAATAGATGAAAAACAGGCTAAAGAAATAATCGATTTATTAGTAATGAATATGCAAATACCATTTAAACAAAGGCATTATGAAATAAAAAGGTTTTTCTATGCGCATATTTCTAATAAAATCAGCAAATACTATAAGAATAATAAGTCTCAAGTAAAAATAGGCAGAAACGAACCCTGCCCGTGTGGAAGTGGAAAGAAATATAAGAAGTGTTGTTTGGAAAAGGAGAGCAAATAATATGATTAAAACGAAACTGAACGATAAGAACAGAATCTTATTTGAAAAGATAATAGAAGATGCAACTGTTGACTGTAAGGATGAAGATGAACAGATTTCTGGATGGGAATGCATACTTGGCGATAATATTACAACCCCTTGTAAATGCAGAGTAGGCAAAGAAGGGGCAATTTTGAACGAGATACGGCAAGACGAACATTCCCCCTTTATTCTTGGAATAATAGAAATAAACAAGAAAAAAATTAGAACACCTATAGAAGATATATTTTTAGAAGACTCTGAATCTATGATATTTATTGATGCTTACAAATATTGGAGAGAAAATGGCTAACGATAATGGCTTAATAGACGAATATGAAAAACTCGAAGGACAGAAAAAAGAGATAGAAGAGAAAGAAAAAGAATTAAAAGAAAAGATTATTGAATTATCTAGAGAAAAGAATACTGAAATTTTATTTGGAACAAATAAAAAGGTTTCAATCAAAGAATATGAAAAAGTAATTTACCCAGAGGATAAAACACCTATAGTTGAACTAATCAAGAAAAAAGGACTTTATGAGAGGTTTTCTTCAATTAACTATCTGAAGTTAAATCAAGTAATCATTAAGGGAGAAATCGATAGCGATATAATAGGTTTAACTAAAAAAGAGAAAGCCTTTAGGCTTTCTTTTAAGGATATTGAAAAATGAATAAAAAATTAATAAATAAAGCTCCAGAATCAGAAATGATCAGCAAGGTTAGGGGAATGATTGATTATCTTTACCCTAAAATTGAAGAAGAAGCAAGAGAGATATTTGTTCGTGAAAATGAATATGCAATGAAAGTCATAAAGAGAAAAGTTGACTTTCGTTTAGCTTTTCATGCGTGGTTTCTATTAAAATATGAGTTTCCAAGCGAAGCAACTGCAATGGAAATGGCAGATTCTTTCCCAATGGATCTTTTTAATAAAGATGAAAAGAAGATGATAAAAAAATTCTTAAATTATAAGGAATCCTTATTTGAGATATTGGATATCTCAGAAGATAAGAGAGATTATAAAATTAAAGACCTATTAGACAAAAAAATTTATTTAATAAAGACCATAGACCTTCCTGCTAAATTTTTGAAGAATCAACTAATAAAAGCGATGATTATAAAGAATTTAGAAGAAGACTATTTCTTTTATGGTGCTGTTCAATCATTTAATATTACAGATAAAAAAGAGTTTATTAAAGAAATGCGTAATGTGATTAGGCTCGAAAATAAATTCAGAAAAGAAAAAGAAGGCGGAATAATTGAGTGGGAGTTTGATAAAGAACGAACCTCTAAAAAGACGAAAAACCAAGTGAATAAAGGAGTGAAAAAGTTAAAAACAATCAAACCATCTAAACTAAGATTGAAAGAATATTTAAAAAATAAATCTAAGTCAATTAAATAAAATGTTACACGCAGAACTAAAATCAAAAATAAGAAAGCTATGGGATAAGTTTTGGAGCGGGGGAATCAGCAATCCGCTTCAGGCGATAGAGCAAATATCTTATCTTATTTTTATGAAGAAACTTGAAGATAAGGATGTTCTTGATGAGCAGAATGCCCGGCTTAAAGGAATTAAATTTAAGTCTATATTTGAAGGACGCGAGAATTGCAGATGGTCCGAATGGAGCGAATATCCCTCTGATAAAATACTTGCGCATGTTAGGGATGTTGTATTTCCATTTATGAGGAGTTTGGGCGGAGAAAATTCTCATTATAACAATTATATGAAAGATGCAACTTTCTCATTGCCAACTGCATCGCTTTTAATTGAAGCAGTAAACATAATTAATGACTTGCATATTAAAGAGCAGAACCAAGATGCCCAAGGAGATATCTACGAATACTTGTTATCAGAATTAACAACTGCGGGCAAAAATGGGCAGTTTAGAACACCAAGACACATAATCAAAATGATGGTTGAACTTGCAAACCCTGAATTAGGGGATAGAATTTTAGATCCTGCTTGTGGAACTGCTGGTTTTTTGGTAAATGCTTATGAACATATTATAAAGACTAATCAGAAAGCAGGAGTAAGCACTTTAACTCCTCAACAAAAGAAGATATTGGATGAAGAATCTCTTTATGGTTATGATATTGATAGAACGATGGTAAGAATTGCAGTCATGAATTTAATGATGCATGGGATAACAAATCCAAATATAATTGGAGAGGATACTTTATCAAAGAGGTATAATGAAAAGGGAGTTTACGATGTTATCTTAGCTAATCCTCCTTTCAAGGGCTCTATAAACGAAAGTGAAAAATCTGATGAATTAACTATAAGCACAAGCAAAACTGAGCTTCTATTCTTAGAGTTAATGTATAATTGCCTTTCCATTGGTGGGAGATGTGCAGTTATAGTTCCAGATGGAGTTTTATTTGGAAATTCACACGCCCATAAATCTATAAGAAAGCTTTTGTTGGAAAAATGTAGACTCGATGCAATAATCTCTATGCCTTCAGGAGTATTCAAACCTTATGCAGGAGTTTCAACAGCAGTTTTATTCTTTACTAAGGGAGAGCCAACAGAAAAAGTTTGGTTTTATGATATGGAAGCTGATGGATTTAGCTTAGATGATAAAAGAAACGAAATTCAACAAAACGATATACCTGACATCTTAGAAAGGTTTGAAAAAAGAAATAAAGAAGAGAATAAGGATATTTCTAAAAAATCATTCTTTGTTTCGATTGAAGAAATAAAAACTAATGAATGGGATTTATCCATTAATAAATATAAAAAAGAAAAGCACGAAGAGGTAATTCATAGAGATAGTAGGGAAATAATAAAAGAAGCCAAGAAAGAAGTTAAAGAACTCTTAGATGGCTTTGATGAACTTGAAAAGTTAGTATAGGGCGCTTTGAATAACCCTCCAATTTTTGAGTTATGGATAACTGCATTACTTGTAGCTC
>JBBSYR010000066.1:0-5066 GCA_038045165.1 Nanobdellota archaeon | reverse complement strand
GTCTGCCTTCAATCTCTCTCTTACATCTCTCGCACTTAAAGCTACTCTTCTTACATTGGGATTTTCTACTGCCTCAAGCCTAGATAAATCCAGCTCAAGACCACCCGAAACAATAGGCACAGACTGTCGAGCCAATTTTGGTTTGTATTCCAAGGTTTTCATAATTTTTTAAGAAGATTGAAGTTTAAAAATATTTGTGTGATCAATTTCAAAAATGAGCTATTTGATAAAAATAATCCGAAAATTCGCAGATTTTCAGCTATCTGTGCCTCAGCACTCGAGCCGACCCCCTAATTTTTCTGGAAGAAAAATATTATGAATGATTTCGAGCCCACCGAGTAATATGTCGCCTAACATAATGGTATCATAAGTTTGTTTATGATACCATTCCTTTTTAGTATATGGGCAAAATATAAATACTATTTTATGCATATAATCTTATGGACCCTATAAGCAAAGAAGAGATGCTTGCGAAGTTAAAACAAGAGATAGAAATTCGTAATTTTTCTCAAAAAACTCTTAAAAGTTATGCTAATTCTGCTAATAAATTTTTAAATTATCTAAAAGACAGAGAACCCTCCCAAGAGGAAGTTAAAAATTATGTTCAAATACAAATAAAAAAGAAAAATCCTTCAACTATTGCTCATGAGATATTTGCTATTCAATTCTTTTTTGAAAAAATTTTGGGAAAAAAGATTTATATTCCGAGACCAAAAAGAAATAAAACTCTTCCAGAAATACTTACAAAAGAAGAAATAAAAAAGATGATTGATTGCACTTCAAATATAAAGCACAAATTAATATTAAAAATACTTTATGGCTGTGGATTGCGTGTTTCAGAAGTGATAAGCCTAAGAAAAGAAGACATTAATTTTAAAGAAGGATTAATTCATATTAAAATGGCTAAAGGCAAAAAAGACAGATTTGTTAAAATACCTGAAAGTATAAATGACCAGCTTAAGCAATATTATTTTCTCACAGAAGATGTATTATTCCCTTCAAATCGCGGAGGGAAATTAACAACTGCAACAATCCAAGCAATTGTTGAAAACTCCGCTAAGAAAGCAAAAATAATCAAGGAGGTTTATCCCCATTTATTAAGGCATAGTTTTGCCACACACCTGCTTGAGCAAGGCACTGATTTAAGGATAATCCAAAAGCTTTTAGGGCATTCAGATATCAAAACGACTCAAATCTATGCACATATATCTCAGGCAAATATCAAAAATATTAAAAGCCCTTTAGATGATATTTAAACATGGCAGTTGAATCATTTATCAAACCGAGCAATGTCAAAATGACAGTTGAGAAAATTGTACAGCAAAAGCCAACTCTCTCAGAGCTTACAACTATCGAATCTCCTGGAAAACCTTCTCCAGCTTCTCTTTTAGAAGAAACAGAAGAAAAAAAGCCTAAAAGAAACATAAAAAGAAAAAATGAAAAGGGCGAGGCAGAAATGATAAAAGCGGCAGATGCAACATTAATTATAACTGAAAAACCACAAGCAGCCCAAAAAATTGCCTTTGCCTTAGGCAATGCAAAGAAATTCTCGCAGGATGGAGTTTCTTATTATGAAGTAATGCAGAATGAAAAAACAATTTATGTTGCCTCTGCTGTAGGCCATCTTTTCAATTTAACTTACAAAAAAGGCCAGAAAGGCTGGCCAATCTTCGAATTAGAATGGGTGCCTTCATTTGAGAAAAAGACTTCGGCATTTACGAGAAAATATTATAATCTTTTAAAAAAGCTTTCAGCAAGGTCTTCAGAATTCATTGTCGCTACAGACTTTGATATTGAAGGAGAGGTAATAGGATGGAATGTCCTCAGATTTATCTGCAAACAAAAAAACGCAAAGAGAATGAAATATTCAACTTTAACTGCTCCAGAATTAAAAAAATCGTTTGACTCTCCTTTAAAAGAACTCGCATGGGGAAATGCTTATGCAGGAGAAACAAGGCATATTTTAGACTGGCTCTACGGAATTAATCTCTCCCGAGCCTTAATGAGTGCAATAAAAACCACTGGCTCTTTCAAAATTCTTTCAATTGGCAGAGTCCAAGGCCCAGCACTAAAAATAATTGTCGATAGGGAAAAATTAATCTCCAATTTCAAGCCAGTCCCTTATTGGCAAATATTCGCATTATCAAATAAGATTGAATTCAAGCATCCAAGAGATATATTTTCCAAGCCCTTGTTAGAAAAGTTCAAAGACATAAATGAAGCAGATGCTGAAACTAAGAAATCAGAATCTTCGCTCTCACCTCCTGTTCCCTTTGATTTAACAACTCTACAAAGAGAAGCTTACCGATTGTTCAAAATAAATCCTTCTGAATCTCTTGCAATTGCACAAAAACTTTATCTAAACGGAATAATTTCATACCCTCGTACATCAAGTCAAAAAATACCCGAAGCAATTGAACCAAAGAAAATAATCTCTGCTTTAAGAAAACATTTCCCTGAAGCAAAATACGCAACAGAGCCAAAACCCTTTGAAGGTAAAAAAGACGACCCTGCACATCCATCTATATACCCTACTGGAGAATATGCCGAGCTTGCTGAACGAGAATCAAAGCTTTACAACTTAATTGTAAAAAGATTTCTCTCTGCTTTTGCCCCAAGCGCAAAAATTGCAAACAAAAGAATCGTCCTGACTGCCCTAGACAAAAAAGGCAAACCTCTAACAATAAAAAATGAAGAAATAGAAAATAATCTCTACGATGAAGAAGAAATTGAAGAAGATAAACCAAAAGATAAAGAAAAAAAAGAAAAGGAGTATATTGTAACTTTCACGGCTTCAGCCCAGGCTATTTTAGAAAAAGGCTGGCTTAATATTTATCCAACAATCATTGAAGAATCAACTCTTGCAGATTTATCAGGAAGAGTAAAGATAGATAAAATAAGATTTGAAGAAAAAGAAACTCAGCCGCCTAACAGATTTAGCCCCGCATCCTTAGTTTCAATCTTAGAAAAAAAGAATCTTGGCACAAAAGCAACTCGCTCAATGATTGTAGACACTCTTTTTAACCGCGGGTATTTAGACGGAAAAAGCATTCAAGCGACAGCTTTAGGGCTTCAATTAATAGAAACTCTTGAAAAACACTCTCCAATAATCATAGATGAAAATTTAACAAGGCAGTTAGAAGATGAAATGGAAAAAATTCAGGGATCAAATGAAAAAAACACAATTCTTGAACAAAAAGAAAAAGCGGTAATTGAAAAAGCAAAAAGGCTGATTACAGATATTTCGAAAGAGTTCAAATCAAAAGAAATTGAAATCGGAAAAGAATTGCAGAAAAGCATTTTAGAAGTAAGAGAAGAGCAAAGGCAGGCAAATGAACTCATGATCTGCCCAACCTGCAAAAAAGGTAAGCTTAGAATTATGTTCAATCGGAGCTCAAGAAGATATTTTGTCGCCTGCTCTGCCTATCCCGAATGCAGGCAAACCTATTCCCTTCCGCCAAATGCTTTAATAAAAAAAGTAGAAAATAACAAGCGCTGCGAATCAGATGGTTTTCCAAAACTTTTAGCAATTAGAAAAGTCAAGCGCCCTTGGGAATTCTGCTTTAATCCAGAATGCCCAATTGAAAAAGCAAAACGCGTAGAGCGTGAAGAATTCCAAGCCAAAAAAAATGAGCAAGACGAAAATAGATAGAAAGATTAATATCATCAGCATTAACAGAAGTTGATTTTTCAGAGATGAAACAAGCCCTCGATTTTCTCCCTGAGCGAATAAAATGAGCGATTGGCTGAGAAAATCAGAGCTGGCGAGGTTTCCTCGAAACATAAGAAAACGAAGTTTTCTGTGCCCCAAAAACCGAAGGTTTTTTAGGGAATCAATTTGGGTTGAGAGGGTGCAACCCTCGAACCTGTTAATGCCTATTCAACGACCTGAGCTTCATCAGAAGCGAGAACGCAAAGAGGCAAGCGAGATTAATTTTAACAAATTTTAAGGGCGGGGGACGGCACACCTATTTATTAGTCTTAAAAGATTTTATTTTTCCTATCAAGAAACCAACTAACGTACTTACAATCAAGATAAAAACTGGATGAACTATTAATCTACCGAAATCATATTCATAAATAAAAGCAATGGAATCACAGATTAAGGAAGGCTCTTTAAAATTATAAGCCTGCATACATCCAAGACCAGATACGACCTCAATTAAAAATATAATAATTGATATGCCAATACCAACAATCAATCCCTTCAACCAGTACGACCAATCTTTCCATCCCATAAAGAAAAATAAAATTTCTGTCTTTATATAATTATCTGAGTGTGCCTTCTGGGTGGGGATGGCAATAACTAAAATTAATCTCGCGCAGAGTTTTTTTGCATCAGCCAAAAATTTCGTTGAACACAAAGAGGTCATTAAAATGAAACAATCTTTACAAACAAACACCTTTATCTCAAAAGATGGCAGATGTTCTTAATAATAACTAAATCTTCAAAATCATATTCGCAGTTCTTTCTTTAAAGCCAAATCTTCTGTAATATTCAATCAATTCCAGAAGATTTTTGCTGACTGCCCTAAGGCGTATTATTTTTACCTTTTCTTTTTTTAAATCACTTAAAATCTTCTTTATCAACAAACTTCCAAAACCCTTATTCCTCTCCCCTTTCGCAACATACAGAGATTTTAAATCTCCAAACCTCTGTCCTTTTTTAACATCCAGCGAAGTCATATATCTTGTCGACAAAATAACTTCTGCATTGGCATATCCGATTATCTTCCTTTCTTGTTCTATAACATACCAAATTTCTCTCTCAAGCGATTTCTTCAAGTCCCTCTCTGAAGTTGGTTTTAAGCCCCAGCTTATTTTTTCTTTTACCCAAGATTTTTCCAATTTTCTTATTGAATTTAAATCCTTTAATTCTGCTTTTCTTAATTTCATAAAACAATTAATAATTCAGGCTTTATAAATTTTCTAAATCTTCATTATTTACAAATAAATTTATAAAAGTGAAAAATCCAATATCTATAGCATAAGGCCATCTGAAGATATAGGCAATTCTGATACAGAAAACTGCGTAGCTTGTAGCACATTTTGTACGCAGTTTTCTG
>JBBSYR010000065.1:0-8792 GCA_038045165.1 Nanobdellota archaeon | reverse complement strand
GTGCTCGAGAATCACCACGCTCTGAAGAGCGTGGTTTTCAAGATTCTCGACATAAAAAATTCGCCCCAAAACCCTTATTAACCCTTTTCTTCTTTTATCATTATGCAAATCAAAACCCGCCAGGAATTAATAAAATCTTATATTGAATTTTTTAAAAGCAAAAGTCATCATCATATTCCTTCTGCGTCTCTGATTCCTGAGAATGACCCTACTGTGCTTTTCACAACCGCAGGAATGCACCCTCTTGTTCCTTTCCTGCTTGGGCAGAAACATCCTTTAGGAAAAAGACTGGTAGATGTACAAAAATGCGTCCGCACAGATGATATAGACGAAGTTGGCGATGATGTGCATTTAACTTTTTTTGAGATGCTGGGCAACTGGAGCTTAGGGGATTATTTTAAAAAGGAAGCTATTGAAATGAGTTTTGAGTTTTTGACAAAAGTGCTGAATATTCCTACTGAGAAATTAGCCGTAACCTGTTTTTTGGGCGATAAAGATGCTCCAAAAGACGAGGAGACAGCAAAAGTCTGGCTTTCTCTTGGAATTCCTAAAGAACGAATTATATTTTTTCCAAAAAAAGACAATTGGTGGGGGCCTGCTGGAGACACTGGGCCATGCGGACCTGATAGTGAGATGTTTTATTGGGTCGAGAAAACAAAACCGCAGAATTTGACAACAGGGGATAATAAAGAAAAATGGGTGGAAATCTGGAATGATGTTTTTATGCAGTATAACAAAACGAAGTCTGGAAGCTTTGAGCAATTAAAGCAGAAAAATGTTGATACTGGCATGGGTGTCGAAAGAACACTTGCTGTTTTAAATGACTTTAAAAGTGTTTATGAAACTTCAATATTTCAACCAACAATTGCTGAAATTGAAAAAATCTCGGGAAAAAAATATGGAAAGAATAAGGAGGACACAAGGGCAATGCGCATCATCGCAGACCACATTCGCGCTGCTGCTTTTATCTTAGGAGATGAAAAAGGAATAAAGCCTTCAAATATCGGACAAGGGTATGTTTTGCGAAGATTAATTAGAAGAGCAATAAGATATGGCAAACTTTTAGGAATCGAAGAAAATTTCACATCAAAAGTTGCAAAAGCTATTTTACCGGTTTATCCAGATTATCAGGAGTTGCATAGAAATCATAAATTCATAGAAGAGCAATTAGATGAAGAGGAAAATAGGTTTAAGCAAACACTTGAGAAAGGTCTAAAGAAATTTTATGAAACTATTAAAGATGGAGTGATTACTGGCAAAGAGGCTTTCTTGCTTTTCCAGAGCTATGGCTTTCCAATTGAGATGACTCAAGAATTAGCAGAAGAGAGAGATATTAAGATAGATTTAGAAGAATATAATCAGGAGTTTCAAAAACATCAGGACTTATCAAGAACAGCATCTGCAGGGGCGTTTAAGTCAGGTCTGGCAGATAATTCGGAAGCAACACGAAAGCTCCATACTGCAACACACTTGCTAAATGAAGCGCTAAGAAAAGTTCTTAACAAAAATATAAAGCAAAAAGGCTCAAATATAACTCCTGAACGCCTTCGTTTTGACTTTAATTTCCCTAGAAAGCTCACAGAAAAAGAAATAAAAGAAGTAGAAGATGAAGTTAATTGCATAATAAGCAAATCTTTGAAAGTTATAAGAGAAGAAGTGCCTTTAGAAGATGCTATTTCTTCTGGAGCGCAGTCAGAGTTTGGAGCCAAATATCCTGAGCTTGTTTCAGTTTATACTATTGCTGACTCCACTGAAAAGAATGGATGGTATAGCAAGGAGATTTGCACTGGCCCGCATGTTAGTAACACCTCCGAGTTGGGGAAATTTAAGATAATCAAGGAAGAAGCTGTTGCTGCGGGAGTGAGGAGAATAAAAGCCGTGTGTGAATAAAAACATTTAAATATATCTATACTTATAGTTATATATGGAAACTACAATAGCTGTAAAAGAAAGCACAATACAACTGCTTACACAGCTTAAAAACAGATTAAAAGCAAGAAGCATGGATGAAGTCATAATAGAAATGGCAAGAAAAACAGAAGGCTTGTCAAAATCAAGATTTGGCTCACAGCCATCACTAAAACTATTCAAAAAAGAAGAGAGGGCAAATTTCCGTGAGCTATGAATATATAATTGATTCTTATGCGTGGGTTGAATATTTTAAAGGCACAAAAAAGGGTGCAATGGCGAAAGAATTTATTGAAAGCAAAAAAAGCGCAACTGCTTCAATTACCTTAGCAGAATTATCTGAAAAATACAAAAAAGAAAACAAAAACTTCGAGCAAGATGTTCAATTTATTTTATCACAAACAAAAATAGTAAATCTAAGCATTGAAATTGCTGTTAAAGCTGGTGAGATTAATTGTGAAAATAAAAAAAAGATAAAGGATTGGGGAATGGCTGATGCGATTATTCTTGCAACCGCAAATAAACTTAATGCTAAAGTTGTTACAGGTGATGAACATTTTAGAGATCTTAATTCTATTATGCTTGATGTATAATGGGGATAAGAAGAATAAAAACCCCGCTTACAGATGAAACTAAATCAAAAACACAATGTACAATATCGGATTAATAGATATGGTTTGTGAGAGAAGTTAATGCTCAGATAATAAGCCTAATACAGACCACACTCAATATTGAACTTTAAAAGTCTTATTAAAATAAATTATTAAACTCCGATTAATGAGCCGCAATTGGCATCAGTTATTTCCTGATAATCGCCTGAATTCATGCCAAAATAATTTAAGATTGTCGGAGCGACATCGCATTGCTTCCTTATCCCTTGAGAATAAATAGTATTCACTAAATTAGCATTATTGCTTAAGAGGGGTAGTGTCTTTGTATCTGCAGCAGCAGTTCCATGCCCAGTAGTGCCCTCATTCCATCCGTGGTCTGCAGTCAGCAAAATCTTAGTACTGGATGCAATACCATATTGAGCAAGTGCATCAAGAATTATTCCTAATCCGTCATCTACATTAATAAGCGAGTCGCCATATTGCACAGAGTTTTCTCCATATGCATGTCCTGCACAGTCTGGAACTCCAAAGTAAGCCACTAAATAAAATGAATCATTCTTATAGGTCGAGATAAACTCTAAGGACTTATTTGCTACATCTATGCTATTTGCACAATTACTGCTTATATATGTTCTTTGGGGGTAACTTGTTCTGTTGTGCCACCAAGAAACAACAGGCTTGGCATTTGCAAGAACTGCCTCAGGAATATAACAAGTGCCTTTGCCGTATATTAATCCTAAAGAAACGCTTGGGTTAAATACTGAAAGCCTTTCAAAAACAGAATCTCCATCAGGCAATGAAATTCCGCATGTGTTATCCACAACGCTTGTAACTGTATCAGGCAGTCCAGAATGAAGCTCTGCATTGCCAGGAGCAGTTTCAGTGCGTGCATGTCCGGTAATAGTCGCATTGCCAACCCATCCACCATCAGCAACTAATCTATCAAGATTAGGGAGCTTTCCTTGAGATTTCATCTCAAGATAATGTGCGACCTGCATTCCATCAACACCTATAAGAATAACTTGTTTTTTCTCAGAGTCATTTATAGGCGGAGCAATGCATCTTCCTTCAGAACATCCCAATGAGCAGGTTTGGATCAGTCTTGAGGCAGTTTGAGATGAACAAACCGAAGCGCAAGTTCCAGCATTAGAACAACTGAATGTCTGATAATCTCTATAAACATTTCCATCAACGCCACAATAATTTGCAGCTACATACCCGTCTGTCCCACATTGAGATGCTGAAGAACATTGGACCGTACAAGGAGCAGTTTCATTTTTATCATCTTTAGCACTGCAATCAGGATCCCCTAATATTGAGCCATCGCTGCAATATCCCTTTGCCCATGCAAAATCACAATAACCATCACCATCATTATCTTTATGGTCATTGCATTGAGCGATTATTTTGGGAGAACTAACTGGTTTTCCAGCTTGGATAAAAACCATATTAAGAATAAGAACCAATCCTATAATAAAAGCAACTCCCAAAAAAATACCGTCATCTTTTGAGCACCACCCATCTTATCCCATTTCATAAGATACTAAGATATTGTGCAAATATAAACCTTACGGTTAAATTTTTGTTGTGTGCTTAATCATAATTATGTTACAGTGATTACAAAAGCATAAGTGTGTTGTATGCAACAAGATAATCAAGGAAGAAGCTGTTGCTGCGGGAGTGAGGAGAATAAAAGCAAAGCTCGGGGGTGAAAATCAAGATTAGCGGTTTAAAATGATAATATGGAGCATATGAAATAATCAAATCTTTAAACTGAAATTTCTTTCAATAATTATGAAGTTTATTCAAAAACATAATCAATCTATAAAATCTCTGGGTTGGGGAATCGCGGGCTTAATTGTTTCAATTTCACTAATTCAAACTCGAAGATTTTCTTTATTTGGTTATCCTCTTTTAATACTTAGCATTTTAATGTTTTTGCTGACGGTAAAACAATTCTTAAAAGGAAATTAGCTGTAGAACATTATTTATTTTTCCATAGTTCTCTAAGAATGGACTGCTTCACTGCAATAAGGGCAGTAAGAAAAGTGTAATTCGAGTTCTTTAAGGCATTTACTGCATTTTTTATTACTTAGGCGCGTGCTAAAATTTAATGAATCTAAGAAATTGCTCCTTTCGACAAACTCGATTGGAATTTCCTTGATAAACATTGACTCATTTCCCATTTCAGTAATAATGAAAAGCTCATCTTTTGCCCTAGTAAGAGCAACATAAAATAATCTGCGCTCTTCTTCCATGAGAAACTTAAAATTGCTCTGCTTTACCGTCTGCACAATTCTATCTGATTCCCAGACTTGTGGAAAGCCGCTTATCCCTCCCGTAAGCCCAACAATAAAAACTATCTCTGCTTCAAGCCCCTTTGCAGAATGTATTGTTCTAAGAGTTGCCATGCCTTTTAATTTATCTCTATAAGGTTCTATTGCTTTACTTTTTCTGTATAAAACTAGGATGTTATCTTTTCTATATCCTTTCTGTAATAATTCAGAAATAATGCTAACTACTTTTTCTACGCCGTCTTCTTCCTCTTTTTTAGCGCAATAAAGGTATAGCTTTTTACCTTCTTTTTTTAAAGCTTTGAGCTCTTTATCAATCTTATATTCGTTATTTTTTATGACTTCATTAGATGCTCTTACTATAGTCTCATTGCTTCTATAGTTTGTATCTAATTTGATAATTTGCGCATTTTCAAAATATTTTTTGAAATTGACAATGTAATCCACTTCTGAGCCCCTCCAGCTATAAATGCCTTGCCAGTCATCACCTACACAAAAAAGGCGATTATCTTCCCTTAATAAATGATTTAGGAGTTTAATCTGCAATGTATTTACATCTTGAAACTCATCAACTAAAATATGATGGAATTTATTCTTAAACATACTTCCTATTGCAGAGTCATTTTCAAGAAGACGAATAGCTAAAATAATTAAATCATTAAAATCTAAATAAGATCTTCTTATGCAGTATTCTCTGTATTCCTCCAAAATGGGCTTTGCCAATTCGTAAAATACCCTGACTCTTTCATGAGGATCTTTGGATGCTCTCAAATAAACTTCCTCAATGCTTATGTTTTCAACTTTAATCTTATTCATAATAACAATGAGCATTGATACAAATTCATCTAGTTGTTTAAAATGGGCTCTAAACTCTGATTCAACGTTTAAAGCTACATCTCTTTTTATGTTTTCATTAATACGTGGAATGATTCTTCTGGCAAGAGCTTCGTAAAAAGCACTAATATCTTTAGTCATGGACTCATAAGTTTTAATAAGAAGTTTATTTGCTACTTCAAACTGCTCTTCTTTATCTTTCATATTATGACTGAGATTGCTAACATGCTCAAGATAAGCATCTGCCTGCGGGATGTAAAAATCAGGTTTGAAAGGAAAGTCCTGCAAGATAAGCTGCGGCTCATATAGATATTTAATATTATGAATATACAGCCAGTCAGCAATATACCTTTCTGATTTTGACCTTACCTGCTCTCCTCCTAAAGTTGTATAGGGCTTTTCGTATTCTGTGTATTTGCCTTTCTGTATTTTTCTTCTGTACTCATCAATATAATAGTCGAGAATATATCTCTTAAGCTTTAGAAGATACTCTGCATTTTCAGATAATTGCTTAATTATTTTTTGGAAAATTTCTTTTTGGGTTTCAGGAGCTTTTAATTTTGGTTCAATATCATCATAAGTTAAATTATCGAGTATCCTGAATCTATTATCAAATTCTTTTGAGCCGAATTTTCTTAATATGTTATAGCATAAGCTGTGAAAAGTACGAATGGTCATGTTTGAAAGCCATGGATATTTCTGCAGGTAATTTCTTCTTTCAGTGTCTTTGGCGCTCTGGCTTAATGCTTTATCATAAATAAATATTTGAATATCTGCCTTCCTTGTCTGTGCTTAGTATGAGGCGGTCAATCATTTCGTTTGTTGCATTTTTTGTAAAAGTAATTGCTAAAATATCTGCAGGATCAACATTCTTGTTAGAAATGAGATAAAGTATCTTTTGAATTATTATTTTGGTTTTTCCGGAGCCTGCTCCTGCAAGAACGAGCAGGCGTTTCTGCTCGCTTAAGACAGCTTCTTTCTGAAGAAGATTAAGCTCTGAAAGATGCTGTTCTTTTTGAATTTCAGACATTAAATATTATCGGGAAGCTACTTTTTATATGTTAAGAATTAGATTTTTTGTATTTGTTTAGCTAAAAATCCTTTCAGTGACAGGTCTATTGACGCTGAAGAGGTCAAAATAATTCTTAAAAGTGAAATTTGGACTCTTTTTTTATTGACGATAAGCAAAAAGAGCTAAACAAATACGATTTTTTAAAACTTGTTACTTTAGTGACTAGATACAGAAAAATTAGGGAGTGTTATTCATGCAATGCTAACAAAACAAGAGGAGTTTAGGTATTCATAATCCTATGACGATAGGAAAGGGTGACCCTGTTTATGTCAATGACTTTAAGGTCGTCTTCTTGATTAGGGCACCCTCCCCAAAAATAAAACATAACCACGACGCATCATAGTGCTGCATGGACCGCGAATAGGTGACTGTCGTAATGTTTTACATACAGAAGGCTTAAATATCAAAAAAACGATGCGCCACCACGGCTTGAAAGCCGTGGTTTGTGGCAGGCGCTCGTTTTTGGATGCAGAAAAAACCACTGCGTTTTTTCTGAACAGAAAATCCAAAGGATTTTCTTGTGCTCGAGAATCACCACGCTCTGAAGAGCGTGGTTTTCAAGATTCTCAACATAAGATAAACTTTATGATTTAAGAATTCTCATAGGCGACATAATAAAAATTATAAATCTTGAGGTTTTTAGTATAACATGCCATTTCATGACATCTTCTCAAAAAAGGAAACCCCTAACCAAAAAAATCACTCAGCAAAAATAATAATTGACATTCATGAAAAAAACTCCCTCATTCCTTCAGAGCTTTCTTTATTAAACGTCCCTTATGAGTTTCAATCTCTTAAAATCGGAGATTACTTAATAAACGACATAGTAATAGAAAGAAAATCATTTCAAGACCTGCAATCTTCAATAATCAGCAAGAGGATTTTTACACAGCTAGAAGAAATAAAACAATCTCCTTCGCAATTATTAATAATAGAAAATAACCAAGATGAGAACTCTCACAAGAACATCCTCCATAAAAATGCTCTTCGGGGCTTCTTCCTTTCAACTTCCCTAATTCATAAAATTCCAATACTCTTCACAGAAAACGAAAAAGATACGGCTCTCTATCTCTCAATTCTTGCAAAAAAACAGCAAAATGAAAATATTTCTCTGCGGCCTTCAAAAATTGCTTTTTCAAAAGAAGAGCAGCAGCAATTTATCCTTGAAGGCTTCCCAAACATCGGTCCAGTTACAGCAAAAAAGCTTCTCGCCCATTTCAAAACTCTCAAAAACATCTTCCTCGCTTCAAAAGAAGAATTAGAAGAAATACTTGGCAAAAAAGCAGAGAATTTCAAAAAGTTATTGGAATATTCCTGTTAATAGTTCCACGATATTACCGCGTCAAAAGCGCAGGGCGTCAGAAAACAAAACAAATTATTCTATTCTGCAATGATTTGCCCCAGACATCAGATAATAATTTATTTTTACATTATTAATGTAAAGTAAAGCTCCATAAGACAAGGTTATATGATATTACAAAAAATAATATGCTTATTCTTTTGACTTACCTTCAGGAATTGCAAATCTTTCCAATACTCTGTATGCAAAAAAGCATTTTAATGGCAACTTAACAATCCTCTCGCGCTTGATTCGATTCCAAAATCCCATATCTCTAACTTCTTTTGTTTCCTTATCTATTGGGGAAGTATTGGACAAAGTTATTGTTTTGGGGGTATAATCTATTACATAACCAACCCTATCATAATTATATTCTTTTCCTTCTAAAAACAACAAATCTCCCATATGCACTCCTTCTAATTTATCTACTAATGACATTTTTATCTCCTTATAATTAGTATAAAGCGACCTTTATAAATATTTGTATTTGATACCCCTTAATAATTAAGAAGATTCTTTCTTTTTTTCTTCTTTATTCAACTTTTACCTTGTGCATATGCTGATGCACAACCTCAAGAAGTGCAGCTCTTTACTTTAATCGTTGTTGCAAAACCATCAGTCTCTATTACCAATTCGCATTTTTAATATCAAAAATCTGAACAACGCATATACAAACCTCACAAGTTAATGCCATTCGGGTAGCTCTATCAGAATAACTAAAAATAACTCTAAGG
>JBBSYR010000064.1:0-4356 GCA_038045165.1 Nanobdellota archaeon | reverse complement strand
TCTCTAATACACAATTTACGAAAGAAGTAACTCAATTAAGTAAATTGTGTATAATCAAATAAAGAATTCAAATATTCTGAAAGGAATAACAAATCTTAAATTAGTGGGAAAATGAGGCTTAATCATAAATATCTCTTCTATTTCCTATCTCAATTACATAAATAATTGATAGTTCAGTTTTAATATCTAATATGGCGCGATATTCACCTGCCCTCATTATGAAATAGGGAGTTCCTTCTTTTCTTTTAATAAAATGAAATGGCCGTATTTTAATCCTTTCTAAAACATTAATAATTCTAATTTGAATATCTCTACTTAATTTGTCAAATTGTTTTTCAGCTGTTTTCGCAAACTCAACAGAGTACATTTAAACACCCATTTTTCTTTTCAGAGTTTCAAGAGAAATTGTTTTGCCCTCTTTTATTTCCATTTTAGATTTCTCTATGTTTCTCTTGGTTTCTTTTGAGAATTCCAATCTATCTTCTACTAAATCCCAAATTATAGTTTCATAACTTTCCTTGCTGTATATTTTCATGGTTTTTAGTCTTTCTAAGAGCTCACCGCTTATCTGTATTGTTGTATCCATAGTGGAGTATATAACTCGCTATATATAAACTTTTCGATTTCATAATGTCGTGAATCTTGATGAAACGAGCGCCTCATCATTTTTTTGATTTAATTGTCTGCATTTTCATTCGTGCCCCACCCGCTTGGGAATTGCAACTACTTAAACATTTTAAGATATGCTTCCTCTGAATAGGGGTCGCCATATTCTTCAAAACTCAAAAATCTCGATACAAATCCTACTAACTCATCAATAGAATTTACCGCCCCCGTAATCGGAACCATACCTAAAGCTTCGCAATATGCCCTATTTCTTAAAACTTCAAAAGTTGGAGCATTCTGTGGAATTTGTGCTAAGTTCCAGTTAATAACATCATCCCAAGTATTAAAGTTTGTCCCTCGAGCATCACTAAGTTCTTCAAGGGTAAAATGGTACTCATCTCTTAGACTCTTTACTTCAGCTTTAGCCTCTTCAGGAGCAATTTTTAAAGATAATCTGTCTATCGTATTATAATTACTACATAAGTGTGCAATTAAATCACCTTCACTGCCGATTTGAAATGTATCTTGATAGAAACTTGAACATGGAATTGGATGTAAAACTCTTGCTCTATTTAGTTCCCAAGGTATGGCTACTTCCCTATCAGGTAAAAATCTAAGGACCTTTTTTCCTTTATGTTTAAACGTCAAGTCTCCCAATACAAAACCATCAAACCTTTTTTTAGAAATCCATTCCATTGGACTGCCTTTCATCTCTACTTCTTCATAAGTTACATCTTCTTTAAAAGGTTGAGAAATTGTTGCAAAATATCTTCCTTGAGGTATTGAGGCATATGCATCATGCAAAACTAATGCATCAGATACAATCTGCTGGATTACTTGAGGTGTATATGTTTGATATCTTCGTGCATTTTGTTCGCAAAATAATGTAACTAACCTTTGGACTTGACCTCTATTGAATCTATAAAGACTTCCGTCTTCCTTTCCTTGAGTTTTTAGTAAATCATTATCAGCTAAGCTCAGATTTGATAAATCAGTAACTTCATTCATTTTACACACAACAATAGTCTCTTTAAATAATTAATTGTAATACATCTCATATTTGTTCAAGTGTAAAACATAACTCTAATAAGTCTTTCTTGCCTAAATTAACTAGGTCTTAAAGTCGAAAGGCTTTGAAGAATTAAACAGAGCTTCATAAATTCGTGCTGGATTTTAGACCAGATTAAATACTTCGGCTCTTTTTTTCTCTTAGAGAAATATGATTTTCACCAAAAAACTTAACATCAAAGTTTTATAAACCCACGAGAAGGAGGTCCAACCCGCTATAAATAGATAGGTCGAACGTCCTCCTCTGGGAAAAAAGAGGTGATATTATGACTAAGAGTGTGGGCTATTTAAATCTTTCGGTTTTGTTGTAACTACGAAATGAATACATACATTCGATGTATCCTCGTAATCAATAAGCATATAAAGGCGGAGTATTTAAAGCTGATTATGGAAGAGGAGAACAGCACAGAAACGCAAAGCCCGCAGCAGGTTAGCCAAGAGCAAATTCATGGCTTGCTTTTCGGAGAGAAGCTAAGCTGGCAGTCAATTATTTATGATTTGATAAATAGCGAACAGCTTAATCCTTGGGATATTGATATTTCTTTGTTGGCAAAAAAATATCTTGAAAAAGTAAGGCAAATAGAAGAGGCAAATTTCTTTGTTTCCAGTAAAGTGCTTTTAGCTGCATCTCTTTTGCTTAGAATTAAATCTGAGATTCTGCTTTCTAAAGATATCCCAAGCTTAGATGAAATTTTATTCGGTAAAAAAGAAAACAAAAAATATACTCAAGAGAGAATAGAATTAGATGATGAAATCCCTGAGCTTGTAGTAAGGACTCCTCTGCCAAGGTTTAAAAAAGTAACCTTGCAGGAGCTGATGAGTGCTTTAGGGCATGCCATAAAAACTGAGAATAGGCGCATTAAGAAAATTGCTTTGACAAAGCAGCAAGAATTCGAAGTTTCTCTTTCAGTTCCAAAACATCGAATAAATATTCAAGGACAGATTAGGGAAGTGTATTCGAAATTGGAATCTATCTTTTCTAAGAGGGAAACAAAATTAGCATTTTCAGAATTAGCCGGCGGCAAGGTTGAAGATAGAATTGCAACCTTTATACCTCTTTTGCATTTAGATACACAGCACAAGGTCTGGCTTGAACAAACTGGTCATTTTGAAGAGATATGGATATTGCTGAAGAATATTTATGAGAAACAAAATGCTGAACTTCTTGATAAGATTAGGCAAGAAGTGGAAGAAGATATGAAAAATTTCAATGCTGAGCAGAGAGAAAAAATAAAAGAAATTGAAGAGAATTTTGAGAATCCTTTAGGTGAAGGGGTTGAAGAATCGCTTGAAGATGACGAAGATGATGACGAAAAAGAGGAATAATGCCTGCTTTTCTCTTCACTCAAATGAATGATGCTTGACAAAAAATAAATAACATCTGCTCGATAAAATAAGTAATGCACGGGCTAATTATGTTTTTTCACCTAATCGCCCCAAGCTACAGAAAACTGCGTAGCTTGTAGCACATTTTGTACGCAGTTTTCTGTCTGGAGAACTGCAACACGGAGAGCTACAAGTAATGCAGTTATCCATAAATAAATTTATAGTCTATAATATCCTCAAGTATCGCTGCAGAATGAAATGATGCGGGATTGTAATAAGAAAGTAAAATACGCAAATAATTAATAGATGTATGGAGCAAGTCAATATGAGATAATAATTTGTTTTGTTTTCTGCTGCGCATTTTCATTATCAGGGTTTCACTTATTTTCAGCCAATTCTGCTAAAATTTGTTTTTCAGTTAAAAATTTTTCAGTTCCGAGGCACATATCTCTAAGCTTATACTTTCCTTTTTTTATTTCGTCCTCGCCAATGAAAATAGCATATTTAATTTGCAAGGCATTTGCAAATTCTAGAGCTTTTCCAACTTTTTCAAATGAAGGAAGGCAGGAAATTCCAGATTCTCTAAGCTTTTTTGTCAGTTTTATTGTTTCATTATCTTGTTTTAGCGATATAATAATCGTTTTTGTTGTTTCTATCTCAATGTTCGCCAGTTGAACCACTCTTTCAAAACCAAAAGAAATTCCAACTGCAGGTATTTCTTTGCCAGAATATTTTCCAACTGATTTGTCATATCTTCCGCCACCAGCAAGGCTGCCCTTTCCCGGTTGGATTATTTCAAAGATGTTGCCCGTGTAATAACTAAGCCCTCTTATCATATAGGGATTGAATTTTATATTCAGACCGTATTTTCTGCATCTCAACTGAAGCTCTTGAAGTTCTTTTGCGCCATCAAACGCGTTGTCTATGAAGAATTTTAAGTCTTTTTCAAATAATTTGAATAAAGTCATTATCTGATTTGAATCTGCATACTTCTTAAGATTCAATTTAACCATGTCTTCTCCAATTTTTTCTTTTTTATCAAGCTCTTTCATAACTTCTTTCTGATTTTTAATCTCGACGCTTTCTATAATCGCATTTAGCAATTTTCTATTGTTGACCTGTATTTCAGCAGCTATCTTTAATTCTTTTAATATGCTTGAGAATAAGGCAAGGCATTCTGCATCTGCCTGCACGCTTGAATCGCCTATTATATCAGCATCGCACTGCGTAAATTGCCTGAATCTTTCCGCGCCTGTTGGCTCATCTCTGAATACTTGCCCTATTTGGTATCTTCTGAAAGGAAGCTTTATGTTTGGATTTTGCTTTAAGAAGTTAACCATTACTTCAAAAAAGTTA
>JBBSYR010000063.1:0-1448 GCA_038045165.1 Nanobdellota archaeon | reverse complement strand
CTGCTTTCTTAATCCTATTCAAATCTCCTCCAAGCTTATTATTAATAAACGCAAAATAATCAGCAAGCCATAATTTAAAATGCACTCCTGCTTTGAGCATCATTTTCAAATTTTCAGCTCTTAATAATCCGAATGGAATATGTGCTAATCCTGAAGGCTCAAACCCATCATATGCAACCAGCTTTTTTCCAGATTTAAGCATTTCAATCAACTCTTCCTCCCCTATAAGTTCTCCTCCTTCTGCTACACTTTTGATTAAAGCAAGTCTTTCTTCAACGCTTAATTCCTTTTCCGTTGTCTCTTTTCCTTTCATCTTAATAAAACAAGAATCCTCATTTTAAATCTTTCTTTTTGAAACCCTCAAGTATAATCTGTGCTGAAGAAGGCTCTGCAGCCTTAATTTTTTCTCAGCCCACATTTCATAAATTATTCCGACTAAAATCAAAACAGGAATTAAATAATAATGATTCTTGAATAATCTAAAATCAAACATATAAAATAAGATAAGCCAAATATCGAAGAGCCCATAAGCAATAACTAAAGTAGTCAAAATTAATTCTTCTGCCCCTATTGTAATTTTATCTATTTTTTTGACTATCCAAGCACAACCCTTCACTAACAAATAAAAGAGAATCAAAACAAAGGGAATCATTAATAATGGATTTTTAATTCCGAGAAAATAAGATATTGGCTTCCATATTCCACTCTCCAGTCCACCACCCTTTGCAAAGATTATATCGAGAAGTGCATCTAAAAGAACTAATATAACTAAAATAATCCACCCGATAGTTTTCGGCAAAGTTACTTTCTGTGCTTTTTTTATCATAATGCCAAAAAATTTATCTCCAATAGAAATTCAAAAAAACATTATCTCCGCTAATTGCTCCCCCAGTCACAGGAGCACTTCCTCCTCCGCTTCCGCTCGAATCCCCTCCACTCGCAGGTGCAGAACTTCCCCCAGAACCACCACTATCTCCTGAAGGTGCACTCGGGGCACTTTCACCATTGGAACTCGAAGGTGCACTTCCTCCGCTGCTATCGCCTAAAGGCTGACTTGGTTGTGCAGGAGGATTTTCAGTTCCAGGAACAGGAGCAACTCTTGGTTGATTTTCTCCTGGTGCATATGCTGCGCCTGGTCCGAGAGCAGGTTGTTGTGGCTGATCAATTTGATTCTGTAATGGTTGTTGCAGTTGTTGTTGATTCTGTTGCGGTTGCATTGGCTGCTGCTGGTTTTGCGATGAAGGACATCTCCAGTTTCCATTATCACAGAAAGGAGGCCCAGGCGAACAAGGAGGAGCCTTCCCAGCACATGCATTTTTTCCCTGCTGATTCTGTTCACTAATACAAACACATCTTCCATTATCACACTGCTCTCTGCTTCCCTGCGGACAACTACCTGACCGCATATAAGTCTGCTGCATTGGCTGCTGTTGATAATCCCTTTTATC
>JBBSYR010000062.1:0-9294 GCA_038045165.1 Nanobdellota archaeon | reverse complement strand
TAAAGTTGTTACCCTTTATATATTTTGCTCAATTAATTAGTTCTTATACTATAGCCCGTATTTATTTATCAATCTATTTGACATTTCAATAACGTTCTCTTGTTTCGTTCCTTTTTCAAGAATTAATGCTAACAGTTCGGCATCACTTAGATTTTCAACTCCAAATTTGACAAGCCTTTCTCTAGGTCTGGAGTCTTCATTCATCTCTTTTATCTTCATAATAACTATAACAAGTCAATCTTTTTATAGTTTGATTTTCTGAATGAATCATGCCCTTCAAACTCTCAACTCAAGCTTAACCTTCAAAATGGAAAATAAAACAGGAAAAAATGAAAAGATAGTGAAGTTTAAGCTTTCGCCCTCAACACTAAATTTAATGCATGAATGTCCGAGATGCTTCTGGCTTTCTACTCATAAAGTTTGGACTCGCCCCACAGGCATATTTCCAAGTTTGCCAAGTGGGATGGATGGAATTCTAAAGACCCATTTTGATAAGTTTATGGAGAAAGACAAACTTCCTCCAGAACTCTGCGATAATTCTGAATGTAAAAACCTTAAACTCTTTGATGATAAAGAACTACTTAAAGAATGGAGAAACTCAAGAAAGGGCTTATGGTTTGAAGATAAAGAAGGAAATATACTTCATGGCGGGATTGATAATCTTCTAATAAACAAAACAAACAATAAAATTATTGTTTTGGATTACAAGACTCGAGGTTTTCCTTTGAAAGATGACACTCACGAGCATTATCAGGACCAACTTAACATTTATGCTTGGCTTCTTGAAAAGTTAGGACATAAAGTAGAAGACTTTGCTTATTTGTTATTCTATCACCCTAAAGAAGTCATAGAAACAGGAGAAGTTGTGTTTAATACGGATTTAAAGAAAATGAAGATTTCTCCAGAAGATGCTGAAAAGCTTTTCAATAAAGCGATAAAAATGCTTAATGCAGATTGCCCTAAAGAGATTTGTGTTTGGTGTGAGAAGGTTTAATTGGATTCTTCTAAAATTTTATCTTAAATCCTATAATGAAAACAGATTTAAATGCGGTTATAATTGATTAACAATGATTGAACTACTAAAAAAATATTTCGGATATAATGAATTTAGACCCATGCAATCCAATATTATAGAAAATGTTCTAAAAAAAGGAGATTCTTTGGTAATTATGCCAACAGGAGGTGGAAAATCAATCTGTTATCAGCTTCCAACATTACGATTTGAAGGACTTACGATAGTGATTTCTCCATTAATATCTCTAATGAAAGACCAAGTAGATAGTTTAAAGGCAAATGGTATTGATGCAGAGTATATTAACTCTTCACTTTCTTTTGAGGAAATTCAAGTAATAAAAGAAAAAATTCAAAGAAAAGAAATTAAACTTCTTTATATTGCACCTGAAAGATTAGCTTTAGAAGAATTTAGAATATTTTTAAGTACATTACGAGTAAGCTTAATCGCAATTGATGAAGCTCATTGTATTTCTGAATGGGGGCATGATTTTAGACCCGAATACAGAAACTTGAAATCTCTAAGGATACTATTCCCAGAAGCCCCAATAATTGCTTTAACAGCAACAGCCACAGAAAAAGTAAGAGCAGATATATTAAAACAATTATCACTAAAAGAACCCAAAGTATTTATTTCCAGTTTTAATAGAAAAAATTTGAACTTAATTGTTTTAGAAAAAAAGAAGGCTTTAGAAAAGATTATTTCTATGTTAAAAGACTATAAAGATGAATCAGTAATCATATATTGTTTTTCCAGAAAAGATTCAGAAAATATTGCAGAAAGATTAAGATGTAGTGGATTTAATGCCCTTCCGTACCATGCAGGACTTGATAATGAAATAAAGAAAAAAAATCAGGATTTATTTATTAAAGATAAAGTTAATATTATTGTGGCAACAATTGCTTTCGGAATGGGAATTAATAAGCCGAATGTAAGATTAATCATTCATCATACTTTTCCTAAAACTCTTGAAGGATATTATCAAGAAATAGGAAGAGCTGGGAGAGATGGTCTTGAAAGCGACTGCGTGCTTTTTTATTCAAGAGGAGATAAAAGAAAACACGAATTCTTTATAGATAAAATAGAAGACGATATTACAAAAATCAATGCAAGAACTAAATTAAATAATGTAATGCATTATTGTGAAAATAGCTCTTGCAGAAGAAAGCAAATACTAAAATATTTTGGAGAGGATTTTTTAGAAGATAATTGTGGAGCCTGTGATTCTTGTTTAGGATTATCAAAACCTGAGAGAATAGAACAAAAAACAATAATTCCAAAAGAAAAAATAAAATCCGCTGAATATGATAGTAAGTTATTTGAGAAATTAAGACTTTTACGAAAAGAGATTGCTACACGAAGAAATGTTCCGCCGTTTATAATATTTGGAGATATTTCTTTAAGAGAGATGGCTAGCTATTTTCCAACCAATAATGAAGAATTTTTAAACATCAGAGGAGTTGGACAGCGGAAATTAAAGGATTTCGGAGAGTTATTCTTAAAAGAAATCAAAACCTATATGAAAGAGAATAAGTTTGATAATAGTTGATTCTAACGAAGAAGAGTTCTCTGAAACAGATTATCATAAAAGATTAAGGAAAATAAAAGAAAATTACTTGAATGCCTATGAATTATGGAAAGAAGAGGATGACGAAAAATTGAAGAGATTAAATTCTGAAGATAAAGCAATTTCTGAAATTGCAGAGATTTTAATGAGGCAACCAGGGGCTATTCGCTCAAGATTAAAGAAACTTGGTTTAATAGATTGATTTAGGAATTTTATAAAAACGTCCGTTTTCCAAACCCCTATTTTTTACTTCTTGGCTCGTCGATTGACTTTTTGTATTTACAAGGGGGGATTTTTCCAGAGAGAAAAAACCTATAAACCCAAGTTTGTTAATTAAATTATGGAAGAAAAAGAGTATAGAGAACTTTATGATCTAAAAAAGAGATTACATAAGTTGATGAAAGATATTATCTTAACTTCATTCTCAGGGAGTATTGAAGAAGAAAGTATAGATGGTAATGGACCTGAAAGTCTTAATCTAGATTTTGCAGGAGGGGAGCTCTACTCTTGTCTTTATTACGAGCAAGTAAGATTCTCTGACAACCAAGGAGAAGAATACGAATTTGATGATAATTTAAATGAAATCAAGAGTATATTTAAAGAATTAGAAGCGAGATGGAAAGAAATAACTACTTTAAAGAATGAAAAAGAGGTTAATAATATTTTAAACCGAAATTTTAAAGTATGAAATAAAAGATGAAAGCAAGGACAATTTATGAGCTAAGTGAAGAAAATCTTGAAAAAGATATAGATAGTTTTATTAAAGAAGCTAGAAAAGGAAGATATTCTTGGGATAGCAAATATGGAAATGAGGGTTTAAAAATAATAAAACAATATTTCAAAATATTAAAAGAAAAATTTAAGAATAACTCCTTTGGAGAGTGTAAGATTTGTTATGAAAAATTAATTTTATTCTGTTTAGAAGAATCTGATTGCAATAGAGACGAAGATTTGTTTGGTTATGAAGATTTATTAGCAAGAATCTCTAATAATTTTGATGCTTACATAAAAAATTACTTTTTGTGTCTTGTAAAAACTTGTGATATTGAAGATCTATCCGAAAGAGTTTCAAGATATGCTTCCAAACTTGGAGATTCTGGTTTTGAAAGTGATATCAAAGTATTAATCGAAAATCTAGATAAATCCCAATTAGATAATTTAGAAAAAAGAATGCTCATTAAAACACAAGGAATGACTAAGAAAGATGATACTAAAAAAGAAATACTATTCTTCTTATTAAGCCTAGTTAAAGAAAGGAAACAAAAAGAGAAGTATTTGGAATTATGTAATCGCTTCATAGGTATTCTGGATAAAGAAACTATGGATTATCTAATAGAAGAATATGATGAATAAAGAAATACCGCCTCAAAACCAGACTAACCCCAAGCCAAAAGCCAAGATTGAGCATTTAATCAAATTATGGAAACTTTTATGTGAAACATAAACATTGCACAAAAGAACATTATGATGAACTAAAGAAAAAAGTATTTTCCAATTTGGGTTTATGCTCTCGCCGGCTGAAAGAATTTTTAGCATAAAAAAATTCTTAGTGCCGTCGGCAGCTCGCAGTTTCATTCTTCAGCCGCAAAAATGCTCTCGCCGGGAATCGAACCCGGGTTTGCGCCGTTCTCCATTGCCCCAAGAAAATTGGGGCTTTGTTCAAAACAAAGTGCCTGTCCTAGAGAGGACTGAGGGCATCATCTCGACGATTTATACCTCGGCAGATACGAGAGGGCGCTGTCCTTGGCCGCTAGACTACGAGAGCTTAAAAGCAGATGAAGAAAGAAGTTTAAAAGAGTTGCGTTTTAGAAAACAGCCAAATAAAGATACCTAAACCTAACTGCCAATTTCAAGACTTTGCAGAGATTGAACTGAAAACATTGCCCTCAAATAATCATCAATATTTAGTTTTGCGAAAATGCAACATTCTTTCTTGAATTAGGCAGTGGAACAAGTGTGCAAATAGAACCATCATAGTCCGCACTTGTTGAGAAGCCATCATTATATATGACTAATGCTAGTTGAGTGTTAGGCTTAAGATTTCTAAACAAGATAGTTCTTTCAATACCACAATATTTTAAATATACTAAAATTTTCATAAAACTATTATGAAATTCAAGATTTTTGACAATGTTCCATTATTATACAAAAGCATGCTGGAGGATATCAAACTTGCGGAAAAGAATATCTGTTTAGAAACATACATCTACGGCGAAGATTCAATTGGCTTAAAATTTAAGAATGCTCTTTTAAAAAAAGCAAAAGAAGGCGTAAAAATAAAAGTTCTAATAGATGGCTGGGGTTCAAGTGTAGATGAAGAATATTTCAAGGATTTGCCAAGATTAGGAGCAGAAGTAAAGATTTTCAGAAAATTTAGATACACTATGCGAATATTCACTGAAAATCACAAAAGAGACCATCGAAAGCTCTTATTGATCGACGATAACATAGCATATATTGGTTCTGCAAACATCGCAAAGCATTTTCTTAAATGGCGGGAGATAACATTACGGCTGGAAGGTGAAATCTCAGAAAAATTTAAAGAATCTTTCATGCATCTCTGGGAAGCCCCAAATATCTTCAAATTTAAAATATTTAAAACAATTCATTGCAAGAATTATGAAATAATTTCAGATATTGCCTCTCATTTTTATACGCCGACCCAAAAAAAGTATTTAAAAATGATGAAAAATGCCAAAAAGAGTATTTTAATTGAAACCCCTTATTTCGTCCCGCCTTTTAGAATAAGAAAAGCCATAAAAGATGCCGCTAAAAGGGGCATAAAAGTTATTTTGCTGACGCCTCATTCTTCAGATGTAAAAATTATAGATATAATAAAAGAAAAATATCTCGGAAAATTATACAAAAGCGGCATAAAAATTTATTATTACAAGCCAAAAATCCTGCATTCGAAATTCATGGTTGTTGATAACACTTACTTCATACTTGGCTCATCAAATTTAGATTATAGAAGTTTTGTCTACCAATACGAACTTAATTTATATGGTAGAGATAAAGAAATCTCCAATGAATTAAGCAAAAAGTTTTATCAGGCACTGGCAGAAAGCGAACCTTTTGAATATAAACAATGGAAAAATCGCCCTCTCCTAAACAAAGTCTTGGAAAAATTAATTTATATTTTCAGGACAATTCTTTAAATCATTAGCCCTGCCAGGATTCGAACCTGGGTCCCGGGAGCCAGAGTCCCGGATCCTTGACCGCTAGACTACAGGGCTATACTAATTCCTATGAAGAAGATGTTTTAAAGATTTGCCTGCCTCTCCATACGGGCTTTAAATTACCTGCGAGAATGTTTTTTTAACCCTGAAGAAATCCTCCATCTTTAAACAGAGGTTATAATCATATGCGGAGGATTTCTTTGGCCTCACAAAACCACCCCAAAGGGTTTTGTGATAGTCATAATACAAGAATAAGTAAGGAAGACTATTAAATAGCTAGAAATTTATGCAAATAATCAGGATATGAAATTTTTAGTGCGGATTTGCACTAATCACCTAAAAAATATTATCACTTGCAAACATAGCCATTAAGAAAGATTTTTATATGCTCCTAATCTAATACAAAATAGGTGAAAAATGAGTTTATTAATGTGGATTCTGGTAATTGGATTGATAGTTACTTTCATGCTAGTTTTTAAAGCAAAAGAAGTGCGACACAAGACGAGCTTTGTCATTGTAACAGTAATTTGCTTATTCTTAATATTTTCTTTTATTCAAGTTTATAAATCCAACAAAGTTGATTTAACCACCTTTGATGGTGTTATGAAGGCAGCAAAAGTTTATTTTGTTTGGCTTGGTCAATTGTTTGACAATATCAAGCAAACAACCAGCTATGCCATAAAGCAAAATTGGGGAGTTAACAGCACTTTAGAAAAAATAAAATGAGAATTGCTTTTATTCTTTTGATATTTCTCTTCTTTGGGGCTTTTTTTATTGTTAGCAATGAAAATCTCTATCTAAAAAAGCATGATGATTTTTCAAAATTCTATTCTCTTTATTATAACTGGATATCTAATATTTTTTCAAATGCGAAAAGCATAAGTGGCTATATAGTCAAATTTGACTGGCTGCCTGGCAGCAATCAGGCATTAGTGCCAAAAAGCTAAAAATACAAAACAGTTATTTTTTTATACTCTCTTTATTACATTTTTTCATGCCTCTATAGCTCAGCTGGTTAGAGCGTTTCCTTGGTAAGGAAAAGGTCCCGTGTTCAAGTCACGGTAGAGGCTTTTGATTTTGTGCAAGAAACCCCATTTTTGTTTTCTTATATGGGCACAAATAGAAAGATATATAAACTTGTGCCCATATGATTAAATATGGTATATCATGAAGTTAGAGATGTTGAAGGAAAAAAGCAGAATTATTTAGTTTATAATAGTCGGGCAAATGGAAAATGGACGAAGAAAAGTAAATTTATCGGTTATGGGGAGACAACTAAGGAAGAATTAGAAGAGAAGAAAGGAGAGTTTGAGCTTGAATTAGCAAGTGAAGCGGCTTCTATTTATCTTACAAAAGAACAAAAGGTTGAAATCGAGAATCTTAGAAGAATTTACAATACTATTACTAAATCTTTGAGTAGAGAAGAATTTGAAAAGTTTGAGAATACTTATTTTACTGAATTAACATATAATAGTAATGCAATTGAAGGCAGCTCTCTCTCTCTTGAAGATACGAATCTTATCGTAAACGAGGGATTAGTTCCCGATGGAAAGACATTAAGAGAGATACATGAAGCAAGAAATCACATGCAAGCGATTAAATTTTTGAGGAAATATGAGAAAGATATTGATGAAGTTTTTATTCTTAAATTACACGGCATAGTTCTTAAAGATATTTCAGAGAGATTCGCAGGAAGGTATAGGGAAAACAAAGTAAGAATATTTGGAAGCGATGTTTCATTTCCAAACGCGGAGAAAGTTTTTCAACTCATGAAGAATCTGGCATATTGGTATGAGCAAAATAAAAAGAAGTTACATCCCTTTGAGATGGCGATTGTTTTTTCAATGAAATTTGTTTCCATACACCCTTTTGTAGATGGAAATGGGAGAATGTCAAGATTATTAATGAACTATCTATTACAAAGAAGTAAGTATCCTTGGATTAACATATATAATAAACAAAGAACAGGTTATCTTAAAGCAGTTAGAAGAGCAAATGATGAAGAATACTTGCACATTATTGATTTTTGCATAAAGACATTGAAAGAAAATCTAGAAAGTTTTAAGATTATCTAAATGTAAAGGTCCTTAACTTTACGTTAAAGATAGGGCTTAGATTTTGTTATATCGCTAATTCCTTTTTCGCCATTCGCCGTTCGCCATCACTTCTCGTGTTATCATCGCGGTAGAGGCTTAAAACCTGATGCTTGCGAAGTAATATTCTAAAAAAGAAAGATTTATATACAAGTGTTAATATAATTTAACATATGTTAAAGATATTAAACAGCTTTAAGCCATTCTTTGAAGATACTCATAGAGAGTATTCTGTGAGAGAATATGGAAGAATATGCAAAGTATCCCCGCCCACCGCATCGACATTTCTTAAGAAAGCTGAAAATCAAGGAATATTATTATCCAAAAAGCAGGGGATTTATATCTTTTATAGAGCAAATAGAAACTCTTCTTTTTTTAAGGATATTGCAAAAACTTATTGGAGATTGACACTAAAACAAATTATGGGTGAAATGAACAAAGACTTTCTTTTTAAAAGGCCTATTCTCTTCGGTTCAGTTGCGAAGGCTGAAAACACAGCTGAATCGGATTTAGACATATTCGTAGATATTAATAAAAGAAGTATTAATCTTGAAAATATAGAAAAAAAATTAAAGAGGAATATTCAAATCCATTTTAAGAATAGCCTAAATAATGAGAATCTTAAAAAGAATATTGAAAATGGGGTAATTATTGAATAATGGACTGGGAAGAGTGTCTTGCTAAACGGATTGCACGTCCCGCACAATCTGATTTGGAGCTTATAAAATCATTGAGAAAAACATCTGAGAATAAATTACTCAGTGCAGACTTGCTTGAATTAAATGAAACTACTGCCGTGTCTAAACTTTCCTTATACTACGACTCTGCAAGAGAATTACTTGAGGCGCTGGCGATTGATAAAGGTTACAAAATATATAATCATGAATGCTACGCAGGATTTCTTAAAGAAGCGGTTGGAAATAAGAATTTAGCTGAAAGATTTGACAGACTAAGAATATTGAGAAATTCTGTAAATTATTATGGACAAAATATCTCTCTGATTGATACAAAAGAGTCTATTAGTGAATTAAAAATTTTAATTAAAGAGCTAAAAAGTTTGCTAAGATGAATAAAAAAGCTGATGCAAAAAGAATAGCAATTCTTATTGTTTTCTTAATTTTTACACTGCCCTTTTTATTAAAAATTGTTGTTTGGAGTACTAGTTCCGCTATTAATCCAGACCCTCAAAAAGTTGCTCAAGAGGGGGCAAATTTAATTGCAGAAGACGCTATACCTTGGTGGTTAAATTTAATGACTTGGTTGGCTGGAGGGGGCGTAATTGGAGCTTTCTTAATTATCGGTTTGATTGTGTTTCTTAAGTGGATTGGAGAGGTTAAATAGAATTATTTGTAAGGAATAGGTTTTTATATATCCCAAATCCTTCAATATAACCTGACTTCGCCAGTTGAATGAAACTTCTAACCATTATTTCTATTGTAATTA
>JBBSYR010000061.1:4075-12876 GCA_038045165.1 Nanobdellota archaeon | reverse complement strand
TTTCTGTCTGGAGAACTGCAACGCAGAGAGCTACAAGTAATGCAGTTATCCATAAATCAGGCAGCATATGCTAATAGCTTTTTATTTTCCTCTTCTATCCCAAGCTCTCTGGCTTGGCCTAACCTTAAGATTATGGCTCTTAGTTCGTAGTCCTCTAGATTTTTTTGCAGCAGAAGTCAAACCCCTGTGCGCTCTTTTTCTATTTGTGACTGCACATATCCAGTTTATAGTATCATCATTCTTTATTTCTGGTTTTTCAGGATCAACCAAAATAACTTCATAAAAATAATGCTTTCCATCTTTGCCAAGAGGATACGAATTCAAAACCTCAAGATTTTTATATGCATTAGCTGCTCTTATCTCTGCAACCCACTGATAATTCATCTTTAATATTTTAGAAACGTGCTGCTTTCTTGTTTTTCTGCCATGCTTATGCCTTGGTCTTTTTCTTCCGCCCCTATTTAATCTCACCCGCACAACAAAAAAACCTTTTTTTGCTTTATATCCCAATGCTCTTGCCCTATCCAATCTAAGTGGTTTTTCAACTTCAACAATAGATTCACCGGCCCTCCACTGAATCATCATTGGCTGAAGCATCTCCCTTGTTGGTTTCTTCCACACTTGTTTAATATAATAATACATTCCTTGTGCCATGTTAAAGGTTATCAAAAACGCTTTTTAAATGTTTACTTCGCCTTCCTTGCAATTCCCCACATTAACTCAAAATACTTTCTATATCCTTCTGCAATCTCCTTTTGGCTTATCACAACTGCAAATGGCTTCTCTTTGCTCCATAAAATAATCGCAACCTTATCCCCATAAATATTAACAGCCAAAGGCGAAGAATACTTCTCCGGCAGAAAACGCACTTCAGAATACGGAATTTTTAATTTTTTCTCAGTTTTATTGAAGATAATTCTTGTCTTAATTCTTTTCTCAACTCTTCTTTTATCAAACCATTTAAAATAAAACTGCAATATTTCATAAGCCAGAGGAGAAGCGCCGATTATTAAAATCTCCTTTCTGCATACCAATTGATCTTCAAACACAGTTTTTAGGCCATTTTTGCCCTTGTAAAAATTAGTCTCTTCTTTTTCTTTTGTCTTAGAAAAAAGGGAGAGCATTTGAGGCATTATATCCTGTATATGCTGCTCTTTCTCTTTCAGAAATTCAAGCACTCTTTCAGGATTTGAGGCTTGAAAAAGTTTGACATTATTTTCCATAATATAACCAATTAATCCTTTCTGAATAAGCATCTCAATTGTATCGTAAACAACTCTTCTATGTAATCCTGATTTGCGCGAAATTAATCCTGCGTGGCTTGGACCTAATTCTAAAAGAGTCGCATAGACCTTGCTTTCGTTTTCAGTTAATCCCGCCTGATGAAGTTCTTCTCTCATTTTTATGCACCTATCTGATTGTTCATACACTTATCTATTTATATCTTGTGGTGAGTTACATCACCTCAAAAATTCATTTACTCTTTTCCCCTCTTAAAAATAACAAATGTAAGGAGGAAAAAAACAAAAATGGAACAGCAAATAATAGCATTGATTGCACGGGACAGATTAGAAATACCTTTATCAAGTATGTATCAAAAAGTAAAGAAAGTTAAATCCAGAGAAGCAAAGAATCTTGCAGTTCTAATCAAAAGTCTCGAAGGTCAAGAATTTGAATCTGGACGGACTTACGCATACGTTGATAGAGAAAATAAGGAAAAGGCGAGAGGTTTAAAAGAAGCAGTAACTGAATTTGCAGCAGAATTTCCAAAATCCGGTTCAATTTTGCTTGAAAAAATAGCTAAAAAAAGAACAATTGCGGAAGAGCATCTTTACTTTGGTGTAAATACTGGTTGCAGATTAACAACTGATGATTACATTTCTGTAATGCAAAGCCTTGGTTTGTCAGAAAGTACTGCTCGGGCGATGTATCCTGAACTAATAAATGTAAGCAGAAAGCTGGCAAAAGATAGGGAAGAAGAACGCAGTGCAATCGTTGGCAAATATGCAGTTGATGGACAAACCTTAGCAGAGGAAGAAGAATAGGCACAAAAAAACTTGTTTTATTTTTTTATTTTGATTTATACACAATTTACTTAATTGAGTTACTTCTTTCGTAAATTGTGTATTAGAGAATTAACGTACAAAATGTAACACAATTACGTTAATTCTCTATATATGGATAATTCTGTTGATTAAAGCATTCTTTTTCAGAATTATACAGATAGAGAATTCTGAACAAAATTTATACTATAGTCAACGACCTTAAAATTTCCCCATTTTGTCGTTGACTATTTAGGGAAAGACTTATGTCTTTCACTATAACTATCAGAATTCGCTGTATCACCTTAATCTGTTTCTAATTTCCCTTAATTGCAAACCTCTAAATTTTCATTCTCTCGTTCTCTTTGAGGTTTAATAGAAAACAACGCCTCTTTTAACAAATATCTCTGCCTGCAAACGAAGCATAGCTGCGAAGACATATTCAGGTTTTACGACCTTTCCAGACAAGCTTCCTTTGAATGTCCTGCCTGCCCTAAGCTCTCCTTTATCATGACTGTTATAAAGCTCATTCTGAAAACTGTAACTTATTCTTGCCATACAAATTCAAGAAAAAGAGAATTTAAAAAGATATCTCTCCAGCTTAAAGTATGGCAAAAACAAATAAGAAAATGTTTTATATCACCACAGCAATTGACTATGTTAATGCTCGACCGCACATAGGGCATGCTTTTGAAAAAGTCTTAGCAGATACTATTGCCCGCTATCAGAGACTTCAAGGTAAAAAGGTTTTTTTCCTGACTGGAGTTGATGAAAATGCACAAAAAAATGTAGAGGCTGCAGAGAAGGCAGGCATACCTGTAAAAGAATTCATAGACAAGAATGCAAAAACTTTCTTAGAATTATGCAATAAATTAAACCTAAGTAATGATGATTTTATAAGAACAACTGCAAAAAAACATACCCGCGTTGTCCAACAGATAGTCCAAAAAATGATAGATAAAGGAGACGTCTATAAAGACAAGTATAAAGGATTATATTGCATCGGATGCGAAACTTATTACACTGAAAAAGACCTTGTCGATGGAAAATGCCCCGAGCACAATATCAAACCATCGCTAAGAGAAGAAGAAGCATATTTCTTCAAGCTTAATAAATTTAAGAAACAGCTATTAAAAATCATACCAAACTACGTTGTTCCGGATTCAAAAAGAGATGAAATGATTGCAAGAATAAAAGAAGGATTAACTGATATTTGTATTAGCCGAAAAGGAGCGAAATGGGGCATTGACTTTCCAAATGATGAAGATTATAAAATATGGGTCTGGATAGACGCGCTCATAAACTATGTTTCTGGAGCAAAAGGAAATTGGCCAGCAGATATTCATGTAATTGGGAAAGGAATAAACTGGTTTCACACAATAATCTGGCCAGCGGTTTTAATTTCTGCAGAACAACAGCTGCCCAAAAAACTACTTGTTCATGGCTATCTTAACTTACAAGGAAAGAAAATCTCAAAAAGTCTTGGAAACACTATCGATCCGCTTGAACTTATTACAAATTATGGAACAGATAGTGTAAGATATTCTCTGCTAAAATGCGCAACATTTGAAGATTCGGATTTTTCAGAAGAGATTATAGTTTTACGAAATAATAATGAGCTTGCAAACAAATTAGGCAATCTCATAAGCAGAGTTTCAACTCTCGCAGAAAAATATGGCTTGGAAAAAACAAAATCTCTGGATTCATCAAAAACTCTCAAAGCAGTGAAAAATCATTTTGAAAAATACGAATTTGATAAAGCATTAAATGAAATATTTGCTTTCATAGATACCTGCAATGAATATACTCAGAGCAAAAAACCTTGGGAAACTCAAGACAAAAAAGTTCTCTGGCAATTGGCAAATGCAATAAAAGATTCAGCTATTTTGCTAAGCCCATTCATGCCTGAAACCGCAGAAAAAATTGCAAAGACATTTAATTTCGAAATTTCTTTAAATGCGTTTAAAACTCCATTAAAACCTTCAAGAATCAAAAAAGCAGATATCCTATTCAGAAAAATAGAAATCGCAGATAAATCAAATAATCTTGTTGCAGCAAGAAATCTTAGCCCTGTAGCAGATAATAAAAATAAAAACATTAATAAAACCCACAATATTGAAGGAATTATGAGCACTATAGCCTTTTCAGATTGGGAAAAAGTAGATCTAAGAGTTGCAAAAATAGAAAAAGCTGAAGATATAGAAGGAGCAGACAAACTCTATAAATTAACAATTAATCTCGGCTCAGAAAAAAGAACTCTCTGTGCAGGTCTAAAGCAATTCTATAAAAAAGAAGAGTTAGAAGGCAAAAAATGCATCGTATTTATAAATCTCGCACCAAGAACAATGCGCGGAATAGAATCCAAAGGCATGCTTCTCGCAGCAGTCAGCGAAGATGAATCACAAGTTATTCTCATCAGCCCCGAAAAAGATATCAAAGAAGGCAGCAAGATAAGATGATTAAAAAGGCAGATACCTTACTTTTAAAGTATTCATGAAAACAACATTCTGATATTCTCCAATTAATTCAGGAAATTTATATCTTAGCTCTTCCATGAACTTAAATAACTCTTGATTTGATTTCACCATCAACTCAATATCAAGATCGCAACGAAAGCCAATACCCTCTACAATATAGATTAAACTATGATTTTGTTTGATATAATCTCTTAATTCTTTCAAAGAACCCTTGGAGATATTATTTAAAGAAATAAATATTTTATAATAAGTATATCCTATGATATTATGATCTATAATCGGTCTATATCCTTCTATTAATCCTTTTTCTTCCATCTTCCTGATTCTATAAGCAACTAATTTTGCTGACTCTTTTACTTTCTGAGCTATATTAACAAGAGAAATCCTTGCATCTTCACATAATAATAAAAGTATTTCCTGATCGATTCTATCAATATTTATCCTATCTTGAGTTTCAGCTATATGAATCTCCTCAGTTTTTTCTTTTCCCAATAAATATCTATGTCTAAAATGAATAACATCTGTACCGATAGTATCTGAAGTTTCCTTGATATATCCTCCGAATCTGTTTTCAACTTCTTCTATAAATTCTCTAAACTCTGTGAGAGACTTTGCCCAAATAACTATAAAAATATCACAAATGCCCTGCACATCAAGAAGCCAAAAAACTTTAGGATTATCCTGTAAATACTTTACAATCTCTTTTTTCTTCTCCATAGTAATATTCTGCAAAGTCAAAGAGAGTCTGCAATAAATATATCCTAATTTCGGAACATTTACTATAGGATAAAATCCTTTTATTATTCCTCTCTTAATAAGATTCTGAACTCTATATTCTGCCCCTTGCTTGCTTAGTCCGACTTTCCTTCCAAGAACCGAGTATGGCATGCGCGCATTAAAGTCTAACTCAAAGAGTATTTTTTTATCCTTCAAATCTAAACTCTCAAATCTAAAATTTTCTTCCATTATTAAACTAAAAGAGGTATAGGTATTTAAAATTTTCCTTTTGACAAAATATTTAATAAAAAGCTTAATATAAGAGAGTATCTATGTAACTACAATAAAATAATAACATTAATAAAATGGAAAACAATAGAAGATCACTAATTAGAAGAATACTAGATAGGGTTTTTGATAATACCATTTTAGATGAAGAGGGGGGAATTTATTTTTTAAGAGCTAATGGTGTTGAAATTAAAGAATTGGAATTACCATATTTAACAACTCGTACTTTCAGTGGTGAGGATTTCTCTCGTTCTTTTAGACACCTTGAAGCTAGACCATTTCACGATGCTGACAGAGACTTAAGAATAAGAGTGACTGGAACGTATGAGTATCTTCCTAAAACAGGATATGATGCTTCGACATATCCGCATAGAATACCTCCAATCACAAAAATACCTATTGATGTTGTTTCCAGAAAATTAAAAAAACGCTAAATGAATATGAAATACACAAATTATCAAGAATATTTAAGAGAACAGCTTTCTCCTAAAGACTGGGAAATAGTACGAAGCATGAATCTTAACCTAAATACTAGAGCTTGGGCAGATCTTGCTGTTGATTTTGTGAATTTTGATAAAAGAAGAGCAAAAGAAACATCCTTCCTAATTTCACAACTAAGAGAATATCAGTATCCGCGAGTATTTGATGCATGTTTAGGAACAGGAGCAACATCTTTAGGGCTAACGCTAGCAGATCCTAAAATGGAAATAATTGCAAATGAGATAGACAAAAATCTTGAAAAAGTAGCTAGAGAAGAAATGAAAGAAATGGGAATTGGATTAAATGACTTGCTTGCTGGTGGATTTATTGGTCTTGAGCACTATGATTGGAGAGATGGATTTGTCTATAATAAGTTTATAACCCCTGGCATGAGCAGCATAAGCGATAAGTACGACAGATATGATGCAGTTCTCTGTCTAGGCAACGCTCTAACATATTTGTTCAAGAAAGTAGAGCAGTTAGAGGTGGTAAAAAACTTTAGAGAAGCATTACGCCCAGGCGGAAAGCTTATAATTGACGAGCGTAACTATGCGGAACATTTCCTCGCTCAAAACGCTAAATTCAAATGTTCTGGAGAAGTAGTTTACTGTGGAACAGATAAAGTGCGCCCACAACCAATTTACATCTCTCCAACAATGATTGTCATGGAATATCATCATTTGCAAAACGGACAAAAAGTTCATTTAGTGTTATATCCATTTAAGAAAGGAGAACTCTGTTCTTTACTTGCAGAAGCAGATTTTAGAGAAATTAAAATATTAGGAGACTATCAAGAACACTTTGATCCAAAAGAGCCTGAATTTATTACATATATCGCAAGAAAATAATCACTCATACTCAAAAATCCTCATTATCTTGACAGGAATTTTAAAACCATAAAAAACATCTAGAAAGAATTTTAAATATTCAGCATCAAAAACAATTACTCCATGACCTAATTTTTTTCCTTTATATTTTTCAATAATCCCGTGATATCTCTTCCCATAATAATTATATCCAAATATCTTTTTATTAAGAAACACTCTCTTAGATTCTGGTTTTGTCTTTTCCCAGCTTAGTATAATTCTGCTTTTCCCATTTTCTAATTTCGGAGCAAAGCGTTGATAGAGAACAATAGCATTTCCGAGCATGGTATCCTTTAATTTCCATTTATTAAGATTCCCAATTACTAAGTTTATTTCATTTTCAACGCCAAAAAGCTTCCAATAATCCTTAAACTTCACAGAATCAAAAAATAAGTCGACAATTTTTTTAGACTCTTTTTCAATTTTATTTTCATTAGAGAGCTTTGAATAACCCTCCAATTTTTGAGTTATTCGAGGGTTTTCAAAGCTCTTAGAGGATTTGAGGGGTTTTTCCAAATCCTCATTATTTAAAACATCTATAAATATATCAACATCGCTAGTTTTATCTTCTTCTCCTCTGGCAGTGCTCCCAAATAAAATAATTGACTTTATCTGGCTCATATCTTTAATATTTTGCATGAAAAATGAGGTAAAATCTATAGCATAACTTATTAATTCCATTTTAATCCCTCCTTTTCAAACAATCCTTTTAATTTGTTAAAAGATTCCAAAAGAGATTTTATATCTTCGATAGGCTGTGGCTTGCCATAGCAGAATATATTTCTCTTCGATTCAATATCGCTAAGCAAATTAATAATTTCATTTTTGCGCGGAAAATCAAATTTCAGCTTCTCCAGTGCCTTTCTTTCTGAACTAAACCAGTCATGTTTAATGCTGCTTCCAAAATTTAAAATGCTGAGATTGTGCAAAAAAACTTCGAGCATCTCAACAGAAACAACTGAAATATTAAAACTGATATTTCTTTGTCTTTCCAGCAGCCCTTTCTGAATGCTTTCATTTATAACTTCTAAACTTTCGTTAATGTTTCTCAAATGATCTTCTATTTTCATAAATCTCTAATGTTTTTTAACTATTTAAATCTTTAGTTACAAACGTAACTAATATATAGTTACAAACGTAACTATAAACTTTTTTGATGCTAAAAAGGAAATAGACTTGGGTGAATCTCTACTTCTAACTGCATCGTTCAAACTTCAACTCCCATTCCTCTAAATTCCCGCTTTTTTCTCTCAACTAAATTATCCCCAGCATAAAGATAGATATTTTCAGGAGTGCCGCCAATGAATTGAGCTTTATTATAATCAGTTGTCAAACAAACTTCTTGCTGATGACCTAAAGAAATAACCTTTCCTTGCGCGTTGAAAGAAAAAAAATCAGGATTAACAAAAATATAATCCCTTGGCTGTCCACCGGAAACAAAAGAGACTCCATCTCTAATAGGAACTACTAAATGTCTAAATCCTCTTTCTCTCATAAATTGGCATTTCCCATCAATAACTCCTTCTTCGAGCAAGTTTGTTTCATTTGCTGTCAATATTCTCTGACCTTTCAAACCTTCTATTTTCCCAACAAAGCGCGAAATAGAAGGAGCACTTTCTAAAGCAAAATTCCCATAAGCATTAATTCCATTCACTTCAGTTATTCCAGAAGAAGAATAATGCCTAAGGCAATAATCTGCAACTTCCGGCGCAATTTCTTTTCCATTAACTGCTAATGGGGAGCTGATAAAGCAATTCGGGTCTGCAATCATGACAGCATTAATGCGCCTCTCAATCTCTCCCCCGCGAGCAAACAAACCATCAAGCCTTCTTGATTTTTCAACTCCTTGTTCTCTGTGATATATTACTTCATCAAGAATCTGTGCAGATTGCCCTGCCAAAGCATGAATCACTTCATTTTTTCCCATAAAA
>JBBSYR010000061.1:0-3975 GCA_038045165.1 Nanobdellota archaeon | reverse complement strand
AATCTGTGCAGATTGCCCTGCCAAAGCATGAATCACTTCATTTTTTCCCATAAAAAAGAGCATCCCTAATACTATTTAAAATTATATGTAATGCTCAACTTGTCAAAAAAAATGGAAGCGATATTTTCCCGCATCGTAAAATTTTCGCTTTTTAATGCTCAAATCTAAATCCCCCTTCAGCAGAGCAGGGCATCAGAAAACAAAACCGATTATTATTTTCTACACTAATTTGCACTAATCACCTACTTTTATATCATTATGTTTCTGCATTGCTATCCTCATAATAAAAGCTTAGCGCATCATAGAAAATACCTCAGCCAAACCACTTCTCAAAAAAAGAAACCTCTTCTTTATAATTATTATTGCCGGCAACTCTCGCAGCAATGCCTCTATAAGCTCTGGCAGCTTTGCTTTTTGGGTGTGTATGCACCAAAGCATCTTTCATTACAAGAGCGGCCTGCATGTTCCTATCTTCGGGAACAACTCCCAAAATAGGCAATTCGAGCATATCTTTTATATTTCCAATAGGCATTTCTGTTTTCAATCCCCGAACGCGTGTGACAATAATCCCCCTTACTTCCTTGCCAAGCTGCTCAATTACTTTGCTGGTTTTTAAAGCATCTGTAACAGCAGGAATCTCTGGATTAGTTACAATAATAAGTTCATCTCCAGACTCAATAGCTGCAATTGCTTCAGCTCCGAGACCTGCCGCAGAATCATAAATAATATAATCTGCCATTCTTCTCAGCCTCTTTCCGAGATCTTTCAATTTATTATGGTCAATTTTCTTTAATTCTCTGACAGACAAAGAACTTGGAATTATTTTTGTTCCAGATTCATGCTCGTAAAGCGCATCTACAATCCTTGCTTTTCCGCATAAAACATGATTTAAGCTTACAGGAACAATCGGCACTCCCAAGTGCAGGCCTATATTGGGTGTCGTAAGATTCGCATCAAGAATAATTACATCCTTTCCAAAGGCGTTCAAAGCAGCACCTAGATTAATAGCTGTTGTTGTCTTTCCAACTCCCCCCTTCCCTGATGTTATCGTAATAATCTTAGCCATACTTTTATGTAAAGTGAATTTATCACTTCAAAACAAAAGAATTTATTTAAGATAACTTATAAACCTTTCGAGCAAACTAGAATATTCTTTTAGCTTCTCTATATTAATATTAATAAACTCTCCTTTTAGAGTTGTAACCTTTAAATTTACCCCTTTTCTAAACTCATTTTCCCGCACCTTATCTAAACTATCAATATCTCTAAAAACTTCATAGATTTTAAGAGTTTCTATAACAACTGGTTCATTGGCATAAATCTGTTTTAATTGAATTAATTTAGCTCTTGGAGCATTTGGAACTGGCTTCCACTTCTTTTGCTTTTTAGCTTTTTCAGCAAGATTTTCCATCCCCAATTCAATCATGTTTTTCCAGCGCAGAAGAAGATTAACAATTACATCACATGTTTTTGTGTATTTTAAACTTACATACATAAGATGATCTGCGCTAATTTTTTCTTTTATTATTGCTTCCATAATTGAACAAATGCTTCCTCTTTCTTGGCTGTCTTTTCATTTAGGAGTATAAGAAAACATATTATATAGTATTTATACTTTTCTAAGAGGTAGATTTATTAGCACTTTCAAGTAGTCTCTTAAAAACTCCATGATTTTTACTCATATAGCAAATCAATCTCTCTTGCCCAACTTATCAGCAAGATGTTGAGCTTCTTTAAGCCAATAATCAAACTCTTCTATGCCTTTTTCCCAAAATTCCTTTTTTGTGATATCAATTCCAAGCCGCTCAAAAATATCTTGGGGAGAAGCAGAAGTTCCTGCAGATAAGAAATCTTTTACTTTCTGGATAAACTCTGGATTTTTTCTCACTTCTGCCTGTATAGTCTTTGATATTAAAATACCTGAAGAATAAGAATAAACATAAAAATACTTTCTTATGTGCCTCCAGTGAACCCACCAATTCTCGCTTCCGGAACTCATTTCAACAGCTTCACCCATATAAGATGTCATATGCCTCAGGAAAATTCTGCCAATTTCATCCAAAGGCAAATATCCCTTTTTCCTAAATCTCGCATGCAAATCCTGTTCAAACCTGTAACAAGCTATCTGCCTGAATATGGTAGACACCTCATCATTTAGCTTAGCTATAATCAAAGCAAGCTTAGTTTTATCATCCACACCCTCAACAAGTTTCCTAAAAACAAAATCTTCCATAAAAGTGCTTGCACATTCAGCAGTAGAAAGCACCATACCATAATTCAAAGGGTTCTGTTTCCTCGCAAGTTCTGCATTAATAGCATGCCCAAATTCATGTGCAATAGTTGAAACATCACTTAACTTGTCTGTATGATTAAGCATGACAAATGTGGGTTGGGAATGCAAATTGTCTGTGCAAAAAGCACCATCTCTTTTTCCTTTTCTTGGAAAAACATCAACTTGCCCATTTTCAAACAAGCGGGCAAAAATCTCTCCAAACTCTCTATCAAGATCATTTATGACATCATAAACCAAAGAAACAGCCTTGTCAAATGGATATTTTAAATCAATCTCCCCATATTCAATGTTTCTTTCATAATAAGCAAGTTTCTTCACACCCAAAAGCTTAGCTTTAAGTTTATAATATTCCTGAGAAAGGTCAAACCTGCGGCTTACTGCTTCAGCTAAAGAATCCACTATTTCGCTGTTTATATCGTCAGCAAAATGCCTTGCAGCATCCGGCCTATTGAATTTTCTAAGCTCATCATTAATTTTTTTATCCTTAAGAATAGCATTTATTTCAGCCTCTGCACTTTCCTTGTGCTTATTAAGAATATCATTAAAAGCCCTAGCAGCAGAATCGCGAACTTTTTTGTCCTGTTCACTCATTAAGCTCTGAATTTCACTGAAGCTTTTCTTTTTTTTCTTGCCATCTACATCAAAAACTTCCCCCTCTTCTTTAGCCAAAAAGCTCTCAACCATCTTAACCCATAGCTCATACGCTGGCTCAGATTTCAAATTCATTATTTTTTCACCCTCTTCATTTAATATGTGTTTCGAGCTTGCAAAAATTCTTTCAAGATAATGCTTATATTTCTCAAGTTTAGCATTCTCTAAGAATAATCTCTGGTTTTTCTCATCAATCTTGCTCAACGACAGGGTAAAAAATAAAAGCTCATTGCTCATTTTATTAATAAAATCAGAAGCTTTCCCTAAATGCGCTTTTATATTTTTATCATTCAAATTCTTCTGATTTTTAAGCCAAAAATAAAAATATTCGCTTCCTGCTGCCCCATCACTCCCTCCCTGACCGCCAACAATCTCAAGTCCCTCATATTCCTCCAAAGCTTCTTTCAATATCTCAGCGCTTTCCAAATAATCTTGCCTGCACTTCCATTTTCTAACAAATTCCTCTATTTCTTTCTCAATTCTTACCCTAAACTCTGAAATCTTATGGTCATCGTCTCCTGAAAAGAGCTGGCTCAAATCCCATTCCTTTTTTAATTTATTAACATCAAATGCATCCATATCAGCTCAAAATTCGCTGTCTATAAAAACTTTTGCTCACTAAATCTTACAATACACTTCTAACAAAACAGAACATAATGAAATAATGCTTAATTAAAGTGGAATAGAAATTAATCTTTATTTGCTCAATTTTACAATCGCCTAACTCATTGCTTCTTTATCTAATACCTTAACAAAACGAGAAGCCTTTAGTATCTCTACTCCAATAATATCCCCATCCTTGTCTAATTCTATATTTATGCCTGGAGCAATTTCCTCAAAATCTTCTTCTTCTCCTTCTTTTACAATCCATTTTATTTTTCGTTTATTCAGTTTTCTCATAAGAATCTGCTCTTCAGCAGACTTTATCTTATTTGTCGAGAGGAACTTATTTCGGGATAAAACATATATTTTATACTCAGTAGATTGAACTAATGCAATCTATTTTTTACCTTTTTCATATTCGGTAAAAA
>JBBSYR010000060.1:0-1103 GCA_038045165.1 Nanobdellota archaeon | reverse complement strand
CCGCACAGTGCATAAAATTGTGCGGGAAGAATTCACTTCAATCTCGTAAGAGTTGAAGTTGCCGCGGACGAAGTCTGCGAAGTCTGCGAGCACCGCACAGTGCATAAAATTGTGCGGGAAGAATTCACTTCAAAACACACACTTTAAAAACTCCTGAAAATATAAAAAATCATGCAACTGAAAAAAGAGCTGAAAAAATTCTGGGCTTTTCTGCAAAAAGATAGTTGGCAATCTTGGATAGTTTCCATAATTCTTATAATTGTTTTAGTGAGGGGAATATTCTTTCCAATTCTTTCTTTTGCAACAGGCGCAAATCTTCCCCTAGTTGTAGTAGAATCCTGCTCAATGTATCACGAAACAAATTTTGAACAATGGTGGGAAAAGAACTCGCAATGGTATGAACCAAAAGGAATCGATAAAGAAAAATTTAAATCATTTATTCTAAAAGGAGGATTAAATAAAGGAGATATAATCCTTGTCTGGGGTAAGTCAGACTATCGTATAGGGGATATCTTAATATTCAACGCACAAACAAAACATCCTCTAATCCATAGAATAGTCTCAGAAACGCCTTTATCAACTAAAGGAGACCACAATTCAGAACAGCTTACAAAAGAGAACAATGCCCAGGGAATCAATGAAATAAATATTGATAAGCAAACAATAATTGGAAAGGCAGTAGGAAAGATTCCTCTTCTTGGCTGGGTGAAATTGATATTTTTCGAGCCCTTCAGACCTTCGAGCGAAAGAGGTTTTTGCCATTAAAAAGCAAAGATTTAAAAAATCCAGCGATGTAAAGAACAGATGGAATTTTGCGAAAAATGTGGTGGAATTATCAAAATTGAAAATGGTCGCGCTTTTTGTGCAAGTTGCAGCCACAGAATAAAGAAGTGGCCAAAAATAGAAGCTCACGAGATAATAAACAAAAAAGAAAATGTAGAAATAATCGATGAAGAAGCAGATAATACTTATCCTTTAGTTCAAATAGACTGCCCAAAATGCAGGCATAAAAAAGCTTATTTCTGGACTTCTCAAACGCGCTCATCTGATGAGCCTGAAACAAAATTCTACAAGTGCGAAAAGTGCAAGCATACTTGGAGAAA
>JBBSYR010000059.1:0-1651 GCA_038045165.1 Nanobdellota archaeon | reverse complement strand
TTATTACTTCCTGGCAGGTTTTGATTTTTGATGGCATGATATGGGCTAGGGAAGTATATATTTAAAATTAATCTTTCCATCCAATCATTTTTGCTTCAAAATTGCAAAGATGCGGGTAATTCTCAAAATCATTCCAAAAACTTGCGAATAAATTGCAATCTCCTTCTTGATAAAAATGATTTTCTTTAAGATCGATTTCTCCAAAAGAATGAAGAGTTTCATGAATAAGCACACTCATTTCTTTCGCCCCAAAAAGAATACTTCCAAAGTTCTGTCCCGCCCCCCCAGCATAACCTAATTGGTTTTCCTTAGCATATATCTCATCCATGCCCATATTTGGATCTTCGTTGTAAGTCATTCCAATAATATCATATTTTGATTTGTTCAGGTTGCATTTTATTAGTGTCTTTTCTTCACATTCTTTGAGCTGGTGGGGTGTACAATCATTAAGAACATCAAGATATTGCTTCTTGGTTAAAGCGCAAGAGTTATAAAATTCATAACCTACACTAAAATTATTCTTAGCTTCCCAGAACGCCCTTTCTTTGTTGAACCAATCCGAAGAATCCCTGGATAAATTTACAATTCTATTATATTCTTTAACTGATTCACTTTTATACCAACTATCATTTTCATAAACAAATATCGGAACTATACCCACTTTATATTTTTTATTTAAATTTGGTGCATTAGGCAATCCAATTGATGGTCTTAAACAGTTGTAATTAATGCATATTGCACCATAATCTGAAGAACAGTCTGAATTTGATTGACAAGATCTAAAACGCAAATCAGTTGGATAAAGAACACTATTGATACAAACTGCTTTTTCTTTATTATATTTATATTCCCCGCATTCAGCTTCACTTATAGGATCATATATTATTAATGGATGATAGCTCAGAGTCTCTCTCCCCCCGATATTTAAAGTGTCGTACCATATTTCCTTTCCAGTTTTTTCATCTTTAATATTAAATGAAATATATGCCATATTTGATTCCTCATTCTGAGGCAGGAACTTTATAACAAATCTGTCTTTAGAATTAGATTTTATTTGCTTTGACTGGTTGTAATCAACTGGAAGATAATCTTCATTATTGAACGTTAATCTAACATAATCAATAGTTATCTTTCTGTCTTCCACACCTAGATTAGTAATTTCTAAAGTTAAGTTAAAACTTTCACCTATCTTTACAGAAAAGGGGTAAATTGGAGTAACTTTTATTGGAAGGCCTTCCGGTTTATCAAAAAGATCTATTAGGCAATGATTTCCTAGGCATTTAGTTGGATCAGAAGTTGAGGAGCAATCTAAGTCTGATTTACATTCTTTAGCATAAACTTCCCAGAAAATTGCCGTTTTCTCAACTCTCGCATATCTATCATCTTCCGTGCATATGGAAAGGTAATTTGGGTCTTCAATTCTACATAACCCTTGACAAATTGTGCAATTATAAACAGGCGAAGAAATTATTTTATTTTCGCAGGTATTATTAATAATATTCATTAAGCTATATGGGCAACCACATTGTTCGTAATTATCCAATTCTATTTCTCCTTTTTCGTTGCAATACCTTCGGCTATAAAGCGAGCACTTTCCAATGGGCGTGCCATCCGAACAGCTTTTTATTTTACCAATGCACGCCCCATTCTC
>JBBSYR010000058.1:0-7115 GCA_038045165.1 Nanobdellota archaeon | reverse complement strand
AAACTCAACCTTTCAGGCACAATGTGCTCAATTATTTAGTTCCATGACTATAGTTGGGCCTTAAAAATTTCTATAAAAAAGAATAGGTTTTTTGGGCGCGTTTAGATAGCTCCATTAGCCATATTAAAATAATCTGCGTAACCCTCTGCTTGCATTCTAAATAGTTTAGCATATTTTCCACCTTTTCTCAGCAAATCCCTATGACTTCCCTGTTCAACTAATTTGCCTTTATCAATGACAACTATTTTATTTGCCATTCTAACAGTAGAAAATCTATGAGAAATTAAAAGAGTAGTTTTTCCTTTTGTTAATCTTTCAAATTTCTTAAATAAAAGATATTCTGCTTTTGCGTCTACTGCTGCCGTTGGCTCATCTAAGCATAATATTTGGGCATTCTTAAAAAATGCTCTGGACAATGCTATTTTTTGCCATTGTCCAACAGAAAGTTCAACGCCTTCATCTAAAAGTGTTTTTCCTAAATGGGTTTTATATTTTGATTTAAGATTTTTTATAAAATCCCATGCCTCTGATTTTACAGAAGATTCATGAACTTCTGTTTTTCTTTTTGCTCTTTTTATGTCTCCAAAAGAGATATTTTCTTCTACAATTGCCTCATACTTTACAAAATCTTGGAAGATTATTCCAATATTCTCATACAAACTATCAAGAGAATATTCTTTAAGGTTTATTTCATCTATTAAAATCTCTCCCGACGAAACATCATATAACCTCGTTAAAAGTTTTATTAAAGTTGTCTTTCCTGAACCATTTTCCCCAACAATCGCAATACTTTCATCTGGTTTGATTGTCAAATTGAAATTTTTTAGTGCAGGAATTTTTGAACGAGGATAATAAAAAGTTACATCTCTAAATTCTATTCCTTTTTTTAATTTCTTTGGAAAATTTAAAGGGTTTTTTATTTCTTGAATTATTGATTTGAATTTTAAGAGTTTAACAATGGGAGTAATAAATGTAGAATTATTACTTAATTCTCCAATCATTCTTACCATGTATCTTGCATTCTCAGAAAATTGGAAAAGTAAAGCCCAAAAAAATGTTAATTCTCCTATTGAAATGACACCTTTGATAAATGAATTTATCACAAGCCACGCAGCCAAAACTGAAAAAGTACCTTCAATTATTCCAACAACTATAAAGAGCAAGGTCTCCTTTTTGGCGGCTTTCTTTTGCTCATAAAAATATTTATCAAAAAGAGATTCGTATCTCTTTAGAAAATGTGATTTTAAATTGAATAATTTTAATTCTTTTATTACTTCAGGTCTTTCCGTCATTAAATTTTTATAATAATTTGCATATCTTCCGATTGGTAAAGAAATATCAAAAGCACTCCAATTTATATCTGATGCTTTGAAAGCAAAAATGATACTTGGTAAAGAAGCAATTATAATTAAAGCAACAACAAGCCAATTAAAAGTAAACAATGCACTGATTATAATCAAAACGCTTATTGTCTGACTAACAAAAAAAGTAAATTGCCAAAAAAACTCATTTATTCTCCAAAAATTTTGATTTGATTTTGTTAATGTGTTGTAATATTCTGGGTCTTCAAAATAGACTGTATCAAGAGAAGAAATTTTATCCATTAAAACATACGAAACATGTTTATCTAATTTTTGAGCATGAACTCTTTTAATTATTGTTTGAACATCCCATAAAATAGATTGGATTATTTTTGATGAAGCATAAACAATTAAAACTCCCAATAATCCAATTCCAACTTTTCCCGCAATTGAAAAACCCTCTTCTCCGACAACTCCATCAATAATTATCTTAAAGATATATGGCTCAATAATTGTAAGCAAACCGCCAAAAATAGTAATAATAAAGATCAAAATTGTTAGGGATTTTGATGATTTGTAAGTCCAACTAATAGCGAGTTTCAAAGATTCTAATTTTTCTTTTAATGAAATTTTATTACTCATAATTGGGTAAACAAAGAATTAACTTATAAATATTCCTAAAAGTGCTTCCCCATTTCAAAAACAAGAAAAATATTTGAAGAGCAAAGTGAACCTCTTATCGTTTGTTAGACTAAATTTCCAAGAAATTTCGAGAGTGTGTTATCTGCAAATTAGTTTATTAATAAGAACTTTCGAATAGGAATGTTTTTGCTAAGGACTTTTTATCGAAGAGGATTATTAAAAATAACTAATTTATGATAAAAAAATCAATCACCTTAATATATTATGATTTATCGACGACAATATTGAAAATTAGTTTCTACTGCATTAATAAATTAAAAATTTTCATCGACGATATAATTTATGAGATTTCACAGGAAAAAGGCAATTTGCGGAATTTAAGTTTTTAGACAGCATTCTTTCGATATCGATGATTCATATCAATGAAAATAAGATTTTTAATCTCCTCTTTCGTTGAGATATTTAAAAGCTCCTTCAAACCAGCGAAGCGCATCTTGAAGCGTCTCTGCGCTTTTAGTTCCAAATAAACAGGGTTCATTTAAGCGGCCCATTAAATCACTTTTTGCAAATTCATCTTTAATTGTGATATGATAATTTGGTGTGCCATTAACATCTATTCTTTCTAATATTAAATTATATGTTCTATTATCTGTATATCGCGTTAATAGTGTGCCTGGACTATCATCTGCTGTAAGCATAGGTTTTTCTGGTGGGGTAAACTGCGCCCAAAAATCTCTTTTGACTGTAGGGGGCATTCCTAAATTCATAGGTTTTTTGGTATCTAAGATTGCCTTTAACAAATACGTATGCATATCATCTTCATGATTTTTTGCTTTATAAGATTATGCAAGCTTGAAAATATGCTTTTGTTTGCACAACAAAGTTATATTTAAATATCTCTTTTATTTATCTCTTTCATGGCAGAAGATGGTTCAAAAGCAGGGTATATTTTTGGCAATATTGGCGGGTTTTTAAATATGGCTGTAATGGTTTTGCTTATCATTAAAATTATCTTATTGACTTTAGATTCTTTAAAATCCACTATTGCGCCAAATTATCTTTCTTATTCTTTATTTATATTTGCTATACTTTATATTGCAGTCTTGGGAGTCTGGATGTTTAGCTCCGCTTTTAAAATGCGATTTTCTTATTCTCTGCATAAAGGAGCAAAAATTTGCCTTATTTTGGGCATTCTTTCTTTAAATCCATTTGCAATTATCGCAGGCGTTTTCGGCTTAATAGACGGCAAGGTGAAATCAACTTCTGAAGCAACAGATGAGCCTTCTGTTCATGTGAATTCTTCGTTTAGATATGGATAACTGCATTGCTTATAGCTCGCAGTTTTGCAGTTATCCAGACAGAGAACTGCATACAAAATCAGCTATAACCTATTATGTAGTTCTCTGTAAATAGGGCGGAACAGGAAATTTCAAAAACTCGTCAAGAAGAGACATTCCATAAACAAGCCTAAAAAAACATTCTGCCTCTAATTTTGCATCTTCCAGTCCATTGTGCGGCTTGCCTTCTTTGGCAATCTTCCCATCTTTAACTCTAACGCGCTCATCCTTTAACCCGCAAAATTCAAAGATAAAAGAAGAATTCATGCCGCTTTTACCATCTTCAATTAAGAACTTTTTATTTACTTCAAGATATTTTATCGCAGCGATAGTATGTAAATCAAAGCATTTGTAATGAAATGGGAATTTCAAATTATATTTATCTGCTCGAATTTTTAGAAAACTATAATCAAATTGGGGATTATGGCAGAGCATATCTTTGTTTTTTATCTTCTCAGCCCATCTAAAGAATTTTTCAAGCAATTCTTTCTGTGATTGTTTTTTCTTGTCTCTAAGATATTCCTCTGTTTTTCCAATAACTTTTAATGCCTCCTCCATAACAATATCTGAATCATCTATTCGGGATTCTTCCAAAAACATATTTTTAGGATTTTCCAGCTCAATTGCTCCTATCTGCCAAATACCTATTTTATCAGGAGCAAATCCTCCGCTGGTTTCAATATCAACAACAATCATTTAAAGATAAAAAGAAGCATATTTATTAACTTTGTGCAATATTTATCTTTATGAAATTCAACTATTGGGCATTAAAAATTTCGCTAATTTGTGCAATTGTATTTTTATTCCAGCTTATTCCAGGATTTACAGATTTGTTTGTTTTAAACAAAAGTTCGTTTGTAGAGCCATGGAGATTTTTGACTGCTATTTTTCTGCATGGAGGAATCGGGCATTTAATTTATAATCTGTTTGCTCTTGCACTTTTTGGCAGTATTCTGGAGAGTGCTGTTGGCAGCAGAAAATTCTTATTTGTATTCTTCATTTCAGGAATTTTGGCGAATATCTTTGCAGTTAATTTTTATGATTCTTCTTTGGGGGCATCTGGTGCAATATTTGGTGTTTTTGGAGCTCTAATGATTCTAAGACCGGGAATGATTGTCTGGGCTTTTGGCATTCCAATGCCCATGGCTCTTGCAGGATTGCTCTGGATTTTAGGAGATATCTTCGGAGTTTTCATGCCGGACAATATAGGCCATTTTGCTCATCTTGCAGGTGTCGCAGTAGGACTTGTTTTCGGCGCATTTCTCAGAGAAAACATCCACACCCAGAAAAGAGAACAACGTTTCGTCTTAGATGAAAACTCAGTTCAGCGATGGGAAGATAATAATCTAAGATAATTTATCCCTTTTTATTTTCATGCATTTAGTTCTTTATCAATCACCTTTTTGAATTCTGCGAAAGACTCTGCCCCGGAAATTAATTTTCCATTAATTATAAATGAAGGCGTTCCCTTAATGCCTGCAGATTTGCCCATAGCGATGTCTTTTTTAAGCAGCTCTTCGCCTTTTCCAAACTTTATTGCTTCATCTAATTTTTTCATATTAGCGCCAATTTCTTGTGCAATAGCTCTCATTTTTTCTATATTTCCAGTGTCAGCTTGATTTTCAAATGCTTTGTCATGAAATTGCCAGAATAACCCCTGCTCACTCAAAGCCAAAGCAACCAAATGCGCCGCTTTTGCAGTCCCGTGCCCTGGAAAATATTTGAATACTATTTTTACTTTTCCTTCTTGAACATAAGTTTCTTTTATTTTTGGAAGAGGTGCTTCCCAAGAAGCATCTTTAGATTTAAGAGCTGCGATAGCTTCTTGATTATATCCTGCAGCAAGCGCGCAGGCAGGGCAGGAAAAATCTGAAAATTCATAGATTGTCACAGGAGCATCGGTATTTCCTAAAACTGGAGAGCCGCCGATTTCAAGCAGAGTGTTTTCATTTGGGCTTATAATTAAACCAAGAATACCAAAACCATTAGTAAACAGAGCAATTGCGAAAAATGCAATTATGATTCCTATTATAATTATCTTTTTATTTGATTCAGTGTCTGGCGATATTTCCATAATATTGTTATAATAAAGAGGGTTTTTAAGTTTTGGGAAAGTCCCCAATTATACTTTTATGTGCCAAGAAATTTACAATAAAGTGGATATTGTGTGCTATTAAAAGAGTGCATTCAATAGATTATACCATTAATTTAAGTTTATCTTTATTATCTTTCCCTTTAAATCTTTTCCGTTCGATATTGATTTTAGAACATCAACTATGCGATGATCGACAATCATAACTTCTTTTTTGCCTTTTAGTGCTAAATTTTGAAATAACCCGTAAATTTTATGCTCAAATGACTTAAACAAATTCTTTAATTTATTTACTATTGATTTTTCTTGCTTAGCAATGTATGATTTTCTGTGCATTCGAGAGTTAAAAATTCCAATCATCAATATAAATAGCAGTGCTAAAAGGATAAATGGCCAGTAGGTATACACTAACAAGAAGGGGTTAGCATTTCTCTCTAAAAGAAGTGAATCTCGCGCTTCTTTTGCTATTGCGAGGGCAGTATAATACTCTCCTTTCTCAAAAGCAGCGATTGCCTGGCCAATAAGATTTCCAACAGAATTGCTTGCAAGGACTGCTTTTCCCGTCAATAGCGCTCTTAGAGGTTTTTCATTCTGAAAACTTCTAAAGTTTTTAACAGCATTGCTTCCAATCAAATTATTATTTTGAGGACTTTCCATTGATAAAATCAAATTTCTCAGCAAATCATCTGCTTCAGAAGCAACATCTTTAGTTTTAACAATCTGGTCTGATAATTCCCAAGATTTTTTGTATACTCTTTTCTCGTTCAGCCAGAACTTAGACTGATTAAGAGCATATTCCAGCGCAAGAGTGCTTAAATTAGCTTCTCGCATTTCAAAAATTGCTTTTTCTGCTTCAGACAATCTTTTCTCAGCATCTTTTTCGCTTATGCCCTGAATAATAAGTTTGATTAGCTTGGATTCAGTATAATTTTTAGTTATTCCGCCTTTCGTAATCCTGCCTTTTATTACAGCATTCAAATTATACTCTGCGTAATCACTATAATTAAATGAGCGAAATTTGACACTAAAATGTTTTGTCTCACCGGATACTATTTTGGAAATTTTATCTGGAGTGATTGAGATATTTTCGCCAGAAATGCCGATTAGAATCAGAGTTAAATTTTCCAAAATTGCATTTGTATAATTGTTATAAACATCTAAAGTAAATCCCCCTTCTTCTCCGCTTAAAAGTTCAATCTCGCCATCATAAATAATTGATTCAGAACTTTCTTTAGTAGTTATTACTCCACCGCCTCCCCCTGCATAAATTGTCTGCGTCTGTATTATAGTTTGAGGTGTTGCATCAACAATAGAAAAGTAAACTAATGTGCTTGTTCCAAAATTTCCCGCTGTGTCTGTAGCATAAAAGAGAATATTATGACTGCCATAGGAAGGATTTATTGTTGTGTTCCATGAATTTTCACTTCCTGCTAAACTGATATTTGCTGCTCCATCTAAAGAATAATTCATACTTGTCGCATTTTCATTAAGTAATATGCTTAATAAAATTAAATTAGTTGAATAAGTCTGATTTATGGGAGAAATAATTGTTATTATTGGAGGTGCAGTATCATTAACACTGGTGTCAATTGTAAATGAATTTCCAGATAAAAAGCCAATATTGCCGTAGCTGTCATTTGCCCAAATAGAAAGATTGTAGCGTCCATTTGCTAGGTTGGTATTGGAATTTCCTAAATTCCCAAGCTTTTAGGCAGTATGAGCCCTAAAAGTTCAGCCAAATCT
>JBBSYR010000057.1:0-37062 GCA_038045165.1 Nanobdellota archaeon | reverse complement strand
GTTGTAAAATATTTTTGCAGCTCATCTATAGAAACCCATTTTAGTTCAGAAAATTTTTCACCTGCTTTTTCTTTTCCACCTATAACTTCACATAAATAATATATTGAAAGAAATTCTTTTTTCTCCGGATATGCTTTTGCAAATACTGCTCCTAGACTTTCGACTTTAAGTCCAGTTTTCTTTTTTATTTCACTTTTTAGGGAATCTTCCAATTCTTCGCCGTATTCTGGCCTACCTCCTGGGAAACACCATGTTAACTCTTTGATGTGCCTATCGTTTTCTCTTTTACCTATAAGAATCTTCTTTTTACTTGTGTCAAAAACTATTCCAAGCACATTCACTAAAAAAACTCCCCTATCGAATTCTTTCCATTCCATCTTACAACATCCTCCTAACCAAATCATTAATTTTTTCTTTGTTGTCACCGAGAACTCCTTTTCTTATTGGAAAATGCGTCTTTGAATCAATGCCTCCTCTTGGCGGATGAAGCCTGAAGAAAGGTTTGATGCCCAAATCCTCAGTCCTGCCTTTTTCCAATTGCTCTGTGATTTTTGCAGAATCTATTTTATTGTTTCCGATAACTTGCGCCCTTTTTTCAATTAGCTGAATTAGCGTCTCTTGATTTATCGGACCATATGCAACGAAGTTTCTGATTTTTTGAAGAATCTTTTTATTTTCAGAAGTATCTTTTATTAAAACAGCAGAGTATTTTCTTCTAAGGCGCATTCTAAACAATGTTTCCTGCGCATTGCTAGGCATTTCTACAAGCCCTGAAATTCTTATTATAAGTATCATATTTTCATTTTATTTGTTTTAGTTAGCGCATCTATACAGGCATTTGCGACATTTATAGTTGTTCTTGTCTGACCGCGCGTTACGCCATAGACATCTTTTATTCCTGCAAGCCTTAGAATTTTTTTGCATTCATCTCCGACAACCAGCCCTGTTCCACGGGGCGCTGGAATAAGTTTTATTCTTACGCTGCCGCATTTGCCTTGGACAATGAATGGGACTGTGTGAGGTTCATTTCCTTTTTCTTCGGGAGATTCGTATCCTATTGTAACTTTGATTACATTCAATTTTGCTTTTCTAAATGCTTTTTCTCTTGAAGGCAGAGTTTCTTTTGCTCTTCCTATGCCTACGCCTACATGCCCTTTTTTATCTCCGACAACTGCCATGCATGAAAAAGTAACGACATTGCCTTCCATTGTTTTCTTTTGCGTCTGGCGCCATGCTCTTCTTTTTCCGCCGCCAAATTTTCCTTTTGCCTGGCCAACTAAGAGCAAGTCATTTTCTAATTTTAGTAAAGATTCAACTATCTGGAACTCGAGTATTTTTTTTCCTGATGCAAGAATTTTATCTATATCTTTTTCTTTGCCCGCCTTGACATCTTTGCCTAATTGCGTCTTGGGAACCCATGATTCAAGGGCCCTTTCTCTTGCTTCTACTTCTTGAATAGCTCTTCTTTCGCTTGAAGTGAGCCTTTTGACTTCTTTTGGAGCTTCTGCTGCTTCCTCGCCTATAAGTTTATTCAAGTCTATTTTGGACAATTCTTCTGGAACAGCTTCAATCAAATCTTTCGGCTTGTTTTTTGTTTCTTTTTCTGCCATTTTATGCTGTGACCTCCTCTCTTGAAGAAGCATTCCATATCCCATCATAGAAATCAAAACTTGCCATATCATGTTGAGCAACATGTCTTCTAATAAGTTGTGGAGATGTTATTCTTCCAGTTAAATTATTTATATCTGTTCCCTTTGGCTCTTGAATAATAACCTCAACATAACAATCATCATTTTGTTTAGATATAGCTAATACGCCTTTATCAACTCCTCCGTGAAAGGAGTATGCTATACCATCAACTCTGAATCTATCTCCTTCATTCCATTGTGCGCGTAACTCGAAAATATTTTTTAGTGTTTCCATTTTATAATTTTGATTTTAATTTATTTATTAAACTTCCGACTTTTTCGTTTAAATCAATGCTTTCTTGGGAGGGAAGCGATTCTTCAGTGCAAGGTATCTTGACTCCGCCGTCAATAACTCCTTTAAGAGCAGAATAAATTCTGGATTTTTTAACATTTCTTTGCAATCCTAAGTCAAATATTGCTTCTTTTATTTTTCCTGCTGCTTTTTTTGCAAGCATGACGCCTGTTAAATATGCAGCTGCCCTGCTTTTTAAACTTCCCGCATTTTCTTTTGGCCAGCCTTTTTGGAGAAGATCTTTTGAGGTAACTCCTAAGATTATCTTATCCTGTGCTAATTTTGATTCAACAAATTGAGCAATTATATACCTATTTGTTTTTCTAATGACTAACCTCGGTTTGACTGACTTTAACAATGAAACTCTTGCATGGTAGTCTGTTTTTGCTTCAAGTCTTCTTCGTTTTAATACTGCTCTCATTTTGCTTTATGTGAAATAACCTCCTTCATGTGCGCCTTGCTTTTAAAGGCATGTGATTTTATCTCTCTTCTCATTTTTAGAAGTTTTTCCGGAGTGATTTCGCCTTTTCTCTTTAATTCAGCGAGATGCGCCCTAAGCTTTCTTGTTAAAATTATATATTCTCTTTTTCCGCCTTTTATTTTTTTTCTTATGCTTCCTGCTCTTCTTCTGCTTCTTTTCTTAACTTTTGTCTTTCTTCCCTTTGGCTCTTTAACAAAAATAGCGTGAGCGTTTAATAAATCCCTGATATCCTGTTTTGTTATTGCTTCTTTTATGTCGCTTAGCCTTTTTATGTTAAAAACTATCCTATCCTTCCCGACTCCGAGTGTTCTTGCTGCAAGTATTTTTTTCTTTCCGAGATTCATTTTTTAGCTCCTAAATTTAAGATTTTTATTTTTCTGCCTTCTGCAATTTTAATTATTTCTAATTTATTTTTTGCTCCAATTCTCTTAGAGATGATTATTGCGTTGTCTTTGCCGATTTTTTCGAGCTCTTTAAGATTATTTATTAATATTGGCTTGAAACCTAAAATTTTTCCTGAATTGACCCTTTTTGTTCCATATCCAATTGAAGGGCATGCTGGATGCCCTGTTCTTTTTAATCTGAGCTTATTATGCTTGCCCCTCGGTCTTCTCCATTTCTGAAGCTTTGGTCTATTTTTTCCAATTCTTTTATACCTGAATGTGTCTGCTCTTAAAAATTGCTTGGGCATTATTTATCCTCCGGTTTTTCTGTAATGAAAATCCCATCTTGAAAAATTCTTCTGTCCCTATAACTGATTTTTGTAGCTTTTTCTATGTTTGCAGCAGTCTGCCCTGCAGCTTCCCGGTCATTAGAAGTTAGAGTAATCTTATAACCTTTGACATCAATTTCTACTTTTGGCCTAATTTTTGCACGCCTTGGAACTTTTTCTCCTAAAAAATTATTTATTACTAATTCATCTTTCTCAACTTTAAGAATCATTGGAAAATGAAGATTGCACGCTTCGAGGTGATAAGTAAATTTATTCTTTAGCCCTTTGAAGATATTTTTTATGTGGGCGATTGCTGATTTTATCATTTTAAACTCTTTCTTGCTTCCTTTTTTAGATGATAAAATTATTTTAGAGCCTTTGACTTCGATTTCTACTTTTGGGAGTTTAAACTTCTTAGAGAGTTCTAATGAATCTTTCTTGCAGAAGAGGATTGAATCTGAAAATCTGCAAGTTGTGCCTTCTGGAATATCTGCGGATTCTATAATTTCTTTTTTCATTTAGTAAAAATAAGCTAATAAGCTCCCCCCTATATTCTTTTCTTGAGCTGTCTGATGAGCCATTATTCCTTGGCTGGTTGAAACGATGAGCATTCCAATTTCTTTTGCAGGAAGATATCTCTTAGTATACTTGTCGATTTCTTCAACTTTAACAAAATATCTCGGTTTTATTGCATTACACCCATTAAGCTTTGCAAATTCTATTGAAACAGATTTTCCTGCTAATTTATAATTTTTAACATAACCTTTAAGTTTTGCAAGCGCGAGAATTGAAAGCAATAACTTTGAGTGCGCATTTACAACTATAGAATCTTTTTCTGCTCTTAGAGCGTTCATCATTTGATTCAAAGCATCTGCGATTTTATCTTGACTCATATTAATTGTATTTTTCAAAGCCGATTTCTTCTGCAATCTCCCTGAAGCACTGCCGGCATAAATTTAGATTATATTGCTTGAGATGAGCGCCAAAGCGGCCGCATCGCTCGCATTTTCTTGCAGCTATTCCTGTTTTCCTGTCTTTTGGCTTGCAATGGCGCAGGAATTTCTGCATAACTGCCGGCTTATTTCTCAACTGCTTTAATATTTTGCTATGGTCGCTGGCTGTCATTTTAAATAAATTCCGTTTTGAAATTATCCTCCATAAATTTGATTATTTCTTTTTTTGAAACTCTTTGCTTTTTTGGAATTTTGCTAGATTTTATCTTTTTTAAAGAGATTCTAATGCCCTTTCTGATAAAGACAACATTTACATTAAATCCGCGAATCCCTATGTCTCTTTGGTATTCCATTCCTGGAATTTCTATATACTCTTTAACGCCGAAGGAAAAATTATTTTCAACAACTTGCTTTTTTTTAATTTTGTTGTCTATTGCACTTAGTAATCTTTTTAAAAGTTCAGTTGCTTTGTCTCCCCTTAAAGTGACTCTTGTTCCGACTTCTAAACCTGGGCTAATGCCAAAATCTGGAATTCTTTTTGTTGAGGCAATTATTTGAGCTTTGCTGCTTGAAAGAATCTCGAGAAGCTTTTTCGCTTTCAGCAAATTGTCTCCAGTTGCTCCTGCGCTTAATAGGACTTTTTCTATGAATATTTTTCTCATTGGATTTTCAGCCTGAACTTTTTCTTCTGCTTTTTTTGGTTTTGGCTTTTCTGATTTTGAACTCATAGCGCGACAACCCTCCCAAAGTCAATCTGAAATACGCCTTCTTTAAATTGAATATCTGCTTTTTTGTTTTCTATACTAGAGATTGTGCCTTTCTGGCCTGTATGCTTGCCATCAATGACAAATACTTCTTTTCCTTTTTCTAATGGAACTATTTTCTTTATTTTGCCTGCAAAATCGAGATAAATTGAGTCGCCGACATTTGCTTTCTCTTTAGTTAAAAGATTTGAGCCGTCATGCAAATTAATCTGTGTTGTATTTCCTTTAATTAATCTTTTTCCTGTGACTTTGCATAAGCGGAAATTTATTTTTGATTCTTGTAGAATAAATTTTTTAGTCGGAAGAAGAGATAACACGTATGTTTTATCTGCTTCGAGTATATTGAACAGCTTAATACTTTCGTGATAGTCTTTTACTCTCTTTCCGTTTATTTTTATTTCTTTTTCTTTGATTATGCTTTTTGCCTCTTTTGCGTTTCTCGCTAATTTAAGCATATCTCTTAGGGCAATCAGCACGGGAATAGAATTTTTAATATGGCTTGAGGCTCTGACTAGGTATTTTGTTCCTTTTCTTGGAATTGGTAATTTTGTCGATGATTCTCTTCTTGTTTGGTGCATTTTATTTTTTCTCCTCCTGTTTATGTGTAGCTGGCTTTAATGAATCTGCTCTTTTCTTGTCGTCTAAGTTTAAAGATTGAATCTGAAGATTGCTTGGGTGAAAAGGAACATTTACTTTTGTTCCGTCTTTTTTCTGTCTTTGCAATCCTTCCAAGAATACAATTGAACTCTTTAGATCAGCTGAAGAGATTTTTGCTTTCTTCTTCTTAAAACTGCCCCGCATGACAAGCACTTCGTCGCCTTTTCTTAAGGGAAGGGATCTCTTGCCATGCTTTTTCCTTAATTCTTTTGACAATTGAGCGCTTAAAAATTTATGCCTTGTGGAAAGCGGGGCGTTGTGAGTGTATTTTCTTTGCTTCCTCGGCTGCCTGCTTGCATTCCAATGGGATGAAAAATGAGATTTCATAAAACATATTGCGCGATTTTTGCAACTTGCGCCCACCTTTCATGAATTTCTTTTGCGACTGGCCCCTTAATCATTGTGCCTTTTGGATTTCCTTTTTCATCTTTAAGCAGAGCAACTGCATTATCTTCGAAACAGACACGCTCACCTGTCAGGCGCATATACGGCTTTTTTTGCCTTATGACTACTGCATCAAATACCTGACCTTTCATATCTGGTTTTCCTGCTCGAACTGAAACTTTAACCCAATCAGCGACTTTTGCATATTGCTGTCTTCCTTTTTTGGTTTTTCCGTGCTTGACTCCGGTTATTCTAACTATTCTTGCTCCGCTGTTGTCTGCAGCAACAACTTGACTGCCGATGTTTAAACCTCGCGTGACCGATGCATTAATTGCTTTCATTATGCACAGAGCTCCCTAATAGAAGGAGATAGTGTCCTTTTTACTGCTTCTTGTATAAATCTATCAGGTCCTATATTCCATATATGATTAACTTTTTGGTCTAATTCGTCTCGCCATAAATCTATTTTTGCACTTTGTTCAACATTTTCTGACCTAAACATACCAGATATTTTAGTATAATCTTTTAAAAATTCACAGCTTGAAAGGTAGAGCCATCTTGCCATTGCTGGAGGATGAATCCACGTAGCATGAGGAGGATAATTATCAGTTGACACTGCCTGAATAATATCAGCCATACATTCTCTTGCCTGCAAATACTTTTTTTCTATGTCTTCAAAGGCTATCATTGTGCGACCTCCTGAGAATGTAAAAATTTGTGAAGTTTTCTGAATGTTTCTCTCTTGCCAGATAAACTGCCTGTTTGCCAATATAACGTGCCAGAAATTTTATCATCAATTAATCTTACTAAATTGCCTTCTTCAATTAAATCAGAATACGGCATGCTCAACGTTTGTATATACTCTCTTTCTGTGTCTTCTTGAGCAAAAACTGCATTATCTTCTGCGGTTCTTATTCCTAAATCTCGCCTTGCTGTCAGGCTTATGTATCTCGCGTTTATTCGTTCTCCTTTTATTATTAATATAACTTCTGGATTTCTTTCTAATTGCTCTGGGTTTATCATTTTATTTTTTCTCCTCTGAATTTTCTGAATGTGCTTCTTCTATAGAAAGTATTTTTTCTATGACCACATGATGAATAATTTTGCTTAAAGGACGGCATTCTGCAACTTTTACATAATCATTGACATTAACTTCTATTCCTTGGGGAAGCCTCGCATGAATCCTTGTTTTTTTCTTGTAGAAACGATCATATTTTGGAACAAAAACAACTCGCCCGAATTCAACAACTACCCGAGTAGGAAACTTTTTTACTACAACTCCTTTAAAAGTTCTGCCTCTATTTGCAATTAATTTATCTGGCGCGCTTGGCGCTGCTATTTCTTTTTGCTTATTGTCTTCTGTTTTTGTTTTTTTCTTTTCCATTTTATTAATCTGAAATTGATTCTTCTGGAAAACCAAGTTTCATGAGTATTGGCTTTACTTGCTTCTTGTGATTTCCTTGAAGTTCTATGACACCATCCTTGATGGTGCCGCCGCAGGCGAGCTGCTCTTTAAGGTGCTTTGCAGTGCCTTTGATATCGAAGTTTTTGTCAAATCCGCTTACAAGGGTTGTTATTTTGCCGTATCTACGCGATACAGTTGAAACATTTATTTTCTGTTCGCCTTTTGCAATCTCTTCAAATACTCCTGTTTCAGTTGGCAATCCTAGTCGTGGATCTGTGTCCATATTACTTCTTATTCAGCTCCTCCTTATGGAGGATGTTGAATGTAATTAACCGAGCAATAGCCCTTTTAATCTCTTTGGTTTTCATATTTGTATTTGCAGTAACGTGGCTTTTTATTAATTCAAGTTTTAGCTCTTTTATTTTATCCTTTTTATCTTGAGAATTCATTTTCTTTATGTCTGAAAGTTTAATCAACGCCATTTTCTGCCTCCTGTTCTTTCTTTTTTCTTATTTTCTTTGGCTTTTTTTCTTCTTGAATGACTTCTTTTGGAGCTTCTTCCAAAAAGCTGACTTTCTTTCTTAATGCGTCGTCTATTACAATTCTGTCATGGATGTGGGCCTTTGGCGGAAGAATGCTTACCTTAATTCCAATTATGCCTGGAAGTGTTTTAGCTTGAGAAATTGCCCTATCAACTACTTTTGCAGGATTGCCTGTTTTTTTCAAGTAACCTTGGGCAAATCTCCAGCTCCTTGCTCGTTCACTTGGAAGTTTGCCTGAAAGGACTATTTCTACTCCGAGGGCGCCGCGCCGCATTATCTCCTGAAGCATTTTGTAAGCAATGACTTTGAATTTTAAAGAGCCTTCTCTTTCCAATCCCATGGCAATTTCATCAGCAACAAGATGAGCGTCGAAGAATGGCTCTGTAATTTCTTTTATTTCAACGTGAGGATTGTCAAAGTGAAATCTTTTTTTAATAACTCTTGTCAATTCTTCTATTTTTTCTCCGCGCCTGCCGATGACGAGACCTGGCTTGCTTGTAGCAACGACTATTTTTTCTCCAACCGGGATATATTCAATTGAGATATTGCTTATTTTTCCCTTGCCGAGAGCTCTTTTTACATATTCCTTGACGCCAAGTTCTTCTTTCTTAAAACCCACAAATTTTTTCTCGTCCATTTTATTTCTCCGCCTCCGACTTTATTTCAGTTTTTTCTGATTTTTGGGTTTTCATTTGTGCTTTATTTTCACTATTAAATTCTTTTGCCTTTAACAAGACATGGGTTCTTTTGAACCTTGCTCCGCCGCGTTTCTGAGGGCGGGAAGCCCAATTTGCTGAGCCAAAATAAATGCGGGTTTTTTCTAATTCCATGCCATTGGCAATTACATTGCCTTTTAGTGCTTTTAAAATATTAATAAATTGCTTTGATGCGCTTACAGGATATCTGCCAGACATCATTCCTGGATAACTTCTGTGGGGAATTTCGCCCTTAAATGGAATAGGTCTTTTTAGCTGAATAACTTTCTGCAATTCCAAAATTGCCCAGTCAATGGATTTGTTTTTAATAAATGAACAGATATACATGCAGTGCTTTTTTGAAGCATGAAGATTGAGGCCTTTTGCAATAGCTTCCTCTTTTTTAACTTTAACTGCTTCTTTTGGCTTTTTTTCTTTTTCTTCTGTTTTTTCTGTTGGAGCTGAAGGGGATGTTTGAGAAGATGAAGGTTGAGAGGAAGATGCTGGAGTGGCAGATTGGGGAGCAGGAGAAGATTGAGAAGGGGATGAAGAAGCGGAAGTGGAATTACCAGCGAGAGAGGCAGGAGACTTATCTGGAGATTTCTTAATATCCTTATTTTCAATTGCTTTGCTCAATTGTGATGCTTTTGCTTTTTTTTGAACGTATTGTTTTTCCATTTTATTTAGCCTCCGCAGATGAGCTCTTAGTGGCTCCAATGCCTGGATTTCCATGATGAACTCTCTGCCTTGTTAATGCAAATTCTCCAAGGCGATGGCCAATCATTAGATGGGTGATTCTAACTTCATTAAAAGATTTGCCAGTGTACACCTGAATTGCCATTCCAACCATTTTCGGAACAATAACTATGTCTCTTAAATGAGTTTTTATTTTTTTATTGCGGGAGATTTTTTCTTCGCAAAGATTGACAAATTTTTCTATTGAATCGAAGTTTCGCAAAACCGTGCGCCTGCTTCTTGATGGAAGATATTTTGCAAACTCCCGCACATCGAGTTTTTTCAATTCTTCCAGATGTTTGCCTCTATAGAACAATTCTTTTGATTTTACTATTATTTCATCTGCCATATTATTGTGACCTCTTTATTACTATTGCTATTCTGTCTTTTCTCTTATCTAAACTCATTTATTTTCTCCTCCCTGTTCTGCTTGGGCGAATATGCCCTACTCTTGTTCCTGGCGGAGCATTTCTCTTTGCTATTTTGGACTTAATTCTTTTGCCTCTGCCTGAGCCGAAAGGATGGTCTACTGCATTCATCTTGACTGCTGAAGTTCTTGGCCAAAGCTTGTTTCTGGCTTTCATCTTATAGAACATTTTTCCTGCTTTTATAAATGGCTTCAATTTTCTGTCTTCGCCGGCAATTGTGCCTATGGTAACCCTGCAATCGCCGCTGACATTAACTTCTTTTTTATTCGGCATTAAAATAATAAATTTATTGTTATCTAATTTTTTGAAAACTAATGCACTCATTCCTGCCGCTCTTATCATTTTTCCTCCATCTCCAGGATTTAATTCAAGATTATAAACTCTTAGCCCGACAGGCACATTTTTTAACATTAGAATATTTCCTTCTTTTGGCTCGCCGCCAATTGTTATTTTTTGGCCCACGACTGCTCCTGAAAATGCGGGGTCGTAAAAAATTTCATTTTTTATTTTTATTTTCATCAACGGCGCTGTGTGCGCTGCTGAATGCAGAATGTCAAGAATTTCTGCTTCTCCCTCGTGCATAGGATATTTTATCTTGTAGATATATGCTTTTTTTCTGACTTGATATGTCAGAGAGCCATGCCCTCGCGCCTGTGAAATTATTCGCTTGCCCATTTTACATAATCCCCAGCTTATTTGCGACATCTATCGCGGGATTTAATTTGTTTAATCTTACGTAGGCGAATTTTGCGTTTCCATGAATCAAAGTCCTGACTTTCTCAACTTTGACTGCAAAAACTTCCTCGACTTCTTTTTTTATTTCCTGCTTTTTTGCCCTGCGCTCTGTTTCGAACAGAAGAGTATTTTCTAATTCTATCATTTTTACTGCTTTTTCTGATGTTACTGGCTTGAGTATCATTTTATGTCCTTAAGCTCCTCCAGTGCTTTTTTAGTATATAAAGTGAGCCTGCCTAAAGGATAAAGGTCAGCGATATTAATTTCTTTGACTGCTTTTACTTCGATATTTTTGCATTTGACTTTTTCATCTGCAGCTGTGACGAGCAAAAGGCCAGCATTTGACTTATATTTTCTGCCTCTTTTTTTGCCTTTGCCTGGACGAACTTCCTTATTTCTTATCACTAATGAATAAGCTTTGCCGAATATTTTTTCCAGAACAGAAAGAAAATCTTTTGTTTTTGCAGGAACAGATTCAATTACTAAAGGAATAACTGGAAGCGCATTTTCATTCAGAGTTGAATATCTTTTTAGAACAAATCGCCTGCTTGCTGTTGCTGCGAAAGCAGAGGCGAATGCTAATTTTGTTTCTTTTTTATTTATTTTTCTCTGGCTGTAAATGCCTTGTGGAGGATGCGAAATTCTGCCCCCTCTTGAGCCTGAAATTTCTGCGCCAACCCAATAAAATTGAGTTCCGCGCCTCCACATTGTTTTTCTTGGCACCCTTGAAATTCCTTTTCCATAATGCCCTTTCCATGTGTGCCTCAAGTGGCTGATTGTTCCTGATGCTGAATGCCTTTTTCCTGCTTCTGAATATGAAGAATATGGCTGCCTTAATTCGAATTTTTCAACTTCGGAAGATTTTGCGGCGAGGTCTTCTCTTATTTTGCTTGAAAAGATTTCTGGAAGCTCTATTTCTGATTTCTTTTCGCCTGATTGAGAATATAATTGCGCTTTCATCTTAGCACCTCGATAAGTTCATATTTTTTCTTTGCTGGAGATTTAGTCGGTCTGTAAGATTGAGTCAGCAAAACCTGCCTCTTTGGCGGACCTTGGACACTTCCTTTTATTAGAATATAATTTGATTTTATTTTTCCGTAATTTTTAAACCCTCCTGATGGATTGATATCTTTTTCTGTAATTGAAGACGCAGAGATAACTTTGAGATTATAGTGAACCCGTGAGAACATGCCTAATTGACCAGCCATGGGCGTTCTGAAAGTGACTCTTGCTGGATGCCAAGGAGATAAGCTTCCTGGGCGCCTGACTCCTTTTTCTGTTTTGTGCTGCTTTAGAGTTATGCCAAATCTTTTGACTGGACCTACGAGACCTTTGCCGATTGTCAAACCGCGAGCATCAACTAAATCAGAAGTAAAAAATTCTTTTAGCGAGAGCTCTTTGCCTAAAAGAGATTTAACAAAAGCGAGCTTGTCATCTGCAGCAAATGCGATTTCAATTAAGTCTGGAGTTTTTTTAATTGAAGTTTGTTTTGGCAGCGAGTAAATAATTATTTTTATGTCATCATAATCTTTAGGTATCAGAAAATCAAAAGGCAGGATTTGCTTCGGAAGTTTTACTATCCTCTTTAACTCTTTATCATTAGAAACAATAACGTCTTTCAGGACTTTTCCGAATTTATAGAATCTGACTGAATAAACCTTTATATTGGGAATCTCTAGAATTGTTACAGGGAGAACTATTTTTTTGCCTTTGGTCATTGAATCAGGAGTGTTGTCTTTTACGAGAACAGAGGCCATTCCAACTTTGTATGCAATAAAACCGAGAAGACCTTTGCCTTTTACTGGCTGCCAGTTGACACTAGGAATAATTTTTTCTGCCCTTTTGCGCGGCCAGAACTGCAGACTTCCTGCGTGCGGATTTGATAACTTTGCCATCTATTGTATTGTTTGTGTATTTCATTTTTAGATGCAACTCAATCTTTACTTCTGTGAATATTTAGACTTGTGTATGCTTTATCAGAGCGAGCAAATCTTTCTTTCAATTAGATTCAATTTTTCAAGATAAATGAGGTTTTTAAAGGTTACTGAAAGGATTTATTTTGTGCTATCCCGAAATTATTTCATAAGGCTGTTCTAAACAGAGATATGCCGCCCTCTGACTTTAACTTTCTCTTCTTTTCTCCGAGGCATTAATAATTACAGAAAACTGCGTAGCTTGTAGCACATTTTGTACGTTCTGTCTGGAGAACTGCAACGCAGAGAGCTACAAGTAATGCAGTTAGCCATATCAGATACCTAAAAAAACTAAAACCGCAAGACTTAAATACTGAAATAGTCAATAAAAATAACTAGAGGATATAAGTTCTTATGAATTCGAACAATCAAGATATAAGCCAAAACATATTAAAATCAAATACGAGTTTAGTTGGAATTGTTTGCAAAGACGGAGTTATCATTGGTGCAGATAGAAGAGGAACTGCAGGCACAATAGTGCTCTCCAAGAATCATATAAAAATAAACAAAATCAATGATTATCTTGCTGCGGCATATACTGGGGGTGTTGCTGATTTGCAATTGACCAATAAGGTTCTAGCTGCCGAATTAAGGTTGAAAGAGCTTAAAACAAAATCTCGCCCTTCGGTCAAGGAAGCTGCACACTTATTAGCCATGATGACTTATAGAAATATAAGAAATCCGACAATGATTCCAAATATTGTTGGAAGTTTGATTGCAGGTGTTGATGAGGATGGAAAAGCCTCTCTATTTTCTATTGAACCTGCTGGTGCAGTAGATGAAGTTGAAGATTATGATGCGAATTTTTCCTCTGGAATGCCCTATATCCTCGGATTTTTGGAGAGAGCTTATAAAAAAGACCTTTCAGTCAAAGAAGCCATCGAGCTTGCCAAAGAATGCATAAAATCATCTACTCAAAGAGATGTTGGCTCTGGCAATGGAATAGATGTCTTCAGCATAACAAAAGACGGAATCAAGCATGTAGTTTCTGAAGAAATTATTGCAGAATACAAATAAATTATTATTTAAGTTTTAAAATAAAAAATGGCAGACATTTTAAAAAGCATTAAAGAAGAATTGCCCAATATAATAGACGACGCGGCATTTGAAGGGGCAAACATAGTTTTATACACGCGTGATAAAGAATTTTTTAAAACAAGCGAAACAAAAATAAGAGCAATAGTTGATAAAATCAAGAAAAGGATAGAGCTTCGGGCGGAGCAGTCAATTCTTGCTTCAGAAGCAGATACTGAAAAAACAATTCGTGCACTTGTTCCAGAAGAAGCAGAAATAATGAATATAATCTTTGACATTCAACGAAGTTCGCTGATTATAGAGGCAAAAAAACCAGGTTTAGTTATAGGAAAGCAAGGCGCTATTCTAAACGATATTAGAAAATCAACGATGTGGACTCCCTCAGTCAGAAGAAGCCCGACAATTCAAAGCAAAATTACAGAAAAAATACGCTCTGTTTTATACGCAAATAATAATTACAGAAGAAAATTTCTTAATGACATTGGCAAAAAAATTTACAATGAGTGGAATCCTGAAAAAAAAGATATCTGGGTAAGAATTACTGTTCTTGGCAGTGGAAGGCAAGTTGGTCGCTCATGTTTCTTGCTGCAAACACCAAATTCAAAAGTCTTGCTTGACTGCGGAATAAATCCTGCAGCAACAGAAGATTCAGAAAAATTTCCCTATCTAAATCTTCCAGAAATCGGAGATTTAAATTCAATAGATGCAGTAATACTTTCGCACGCTCACTTGGATCATTCCGGATTAATTCCGTACTTATATAAAATGGGTTATAAAGGGCCTGTTTATTTAACAGAGCCAACAAGAGATATAGCTGCTCTGTTAACTTTAGATTTCATAGGAATAGCATACAAACAAGCATCCTTTCCATTATACAAAGCAGAAGACGTAAAAGAAATGGTGAGGCATTCAATTTCTTTAGATTTTGGAGAAGTTACTGATATAACTCCGGATATAAGAATTACATTATACAATGCAGGTCATGTTCTTGGAGCTTCCCAAGTTCATATTAATATTGGCAACGGACTGCATAATTTAGTTTACGGCGCAGATACAAAATATGCAAAGACTCGATTGCTAGATCCTGCAGTAAATCATTTTCCAAGAGTTGAAACTTTGATTATCGAATCAACATACGGCGCAAAAGAAGATATTTTGCCGCCGAGGCAGGAAACTGAAAATAAATTTATTGAAATAGCAAAAGCAGTAATTGCGAGGAACGGAAAAATTTTGCTTCCTGAACTTGGATTAGGCCATGCACAGGAGACTGTGCTAAGAGTCGAGGAGGCAGTCAGAACAGGCGAGCTTCCAAAAGTGCCAGTTTATATCGACGGCATGATATGGGATATTAACGCAATTCATACAGCTTATCCAGATTTCTTGAGCGCATCAGTCAGAAATCAAATTTTTCAGGATAATAACCCTTTTGTTTCAGATATCTTAAAAAGAATCGGCAGCCCAGTTGAAAGGCAGCAAGTTTTAGAGGGGGGGCCATGCATAATTATTGCAACTTCTGGAATGCTTGTCGGAGGCGCGTCAGTTGAATATTTTAAGAATTTAGCTGATAACCCGAATAATGCAATTGTCTTTGGCTGTTATCAGCCAATCGGTTCAACAGGCAGGCAATTGCAGGAAGGCCACAGAGAAGTTATAATCGGCAAAGACAATGGCAATGAAAAAATTTCTGTTAAAATGCAGGTAGAAACCTTAAATGGATTATCGGCGCACTCAGGAAGAACCGAGCTTTTGCAATACGTCAGCAGAATGATTCCAAAGCCAAAAAAAATAATTGTAAATCATGGTGAAGTTTCAAAATGCCTTGACTTGGCATCCTCGCTTTACAAGCAATTTCATATAGAAACCTCTGTGCCAAGAAATCTTGAGACGATTAGGCTGAAATAAAAAATCCTTTAAGATTACTCAAGTTGTTTTTATAATAGATTTTACCAAAAAACAATGCTCTTATTATTTATTTTTTATACCCCTATAATCTTGCCATGCAAGTAAAATAATGCGGGGGCACAATAAAAATATAATAAATAATCAGTCGATGTCTGAGAAGTAAGTCGCTGCAGAAGATAATAATTTATTTGGTTTTCTGATGTCATACTCCGCTGAAAGAGGATTTGTCCAAAGGACAAACCATTTGAGTGAGCGCTTTACTTTGCAGGCAAAGAAACATTTTGTTCTATTCCTGCTTGAGCCAAATCTATTTGACCATCAAGAAAATCTGTTGTTAAGTGCAGTGTATAATATGGGCAGTTCCTATAAGAATTATCAACGCAAAGAACATGAGCCTTATTATCACAATCTCGCATATACGGACAGGCGTTTTCTAAATTAATACCAAGTCCTAAGCTTGCTCTACAAAAAACCATTGCAGCAACAGGTAAAAATTTCTGGCGCTGGTTTAAATATATTTCATGTAAAACTCTTTCTCTAACTTGAGCATCTATTGCATCTCTTTGTTCGTCAGTTATATTCAGCATGTAATAATGTTTTCCTCTGCTTATTTAAATCTTGCTGCCATTCAATCCGTTGTTCTTAATTGAATGCTCAAAAATTCCAGCCATGGATTCTGTGAAAAAAGGAGCATTAAACCATATCCCTATTTCTTCATCTGAATTTTCAGGGGTAATTAAAAAAACAGCTTCTTTTTTGTCAGAAATAAACGCCCTTGCGCTTGATTCAATCTGCTTGGCTTTCAAATTAAATTTCGCATTTATCTTTTTTATTTTTTCCACGTCGCCAGATAAGCCAAGTTTGACTTTAATATTATTCTTGTTCAATTTTTCAAGCACTGCTCCGATTACTCTGCTCTTATCTTCAAAATCAAGAACAGTTGTGCTGATTACAACTTCATCTTTAGAGTTTTCAAGCAATTCTCTTAATCTTGAAAGAACGTTTGCTCTTCCTTTCAATGAGCCTGTAATATCGCAGGCTTTAATAGGCGTTATGCCTGAATTATGAAGCTGCACCAATTCAGTATATTCTTGAGTTTCTTTCAATGTTACCAGAGATTTGACTTTATCATGTGCTTCCTGCATAACATTACCCTTCATTTTTTCGATTATTTCAGTTGGCTTAACAGAAATATATTTGACGGGCTTTCCAACTTTGGTAATTGCGAATCCCCGCTTCTCCAAAGATTCAAGAACATCGTATGTTCTGCTTCTAGGCACTCCAGAAAGGTCAGCAACCTCTCTTGCAGAGGCAATTCCTTTTGAAAGCAAGGAAAGCCAGACTTTAGTTTCATAGATATTTAGATTAAAGTAATCTTTTATTCTCTTGACTAATTCAGGTTTTATCATCATTTTTTAGATTCCTCCGCTTTTGTTTTATCTTTATTATTTCCTTCAAATGAGTAGTTTAAGCCCACACTATAGCGCTTTTTATCTTGGCATACTACTTTATTACCTAATCCAACCTGCAAACCATTTCCATCTCTCATGCCGTTAGCTAACCCAACCTGCAAACCATTTCCATCTCTCATCATATTAACTAACCCAACCTGCAAACCATTTCCATCTCTCATCATATTAACTAACCCAACCTGCAAACCATTTCCATCTCTCATTACATTACCTATTCCAACCTGCAAACCATTAATCTTTGCAGGTAAAGAATTAGTTGTATCAAATATATTAAGAAATCCAGCTTCCAAGCCATTTAATTTTCCACTATCGCTTGCATTTCTAAACCCGACTCTTATACCATTAATTTCTCCCCCGTTTATTCCGTAGAAAGAAATAACTCCTCCATAAAATTTAGCTCCTTCTTTAATATCAACTCTAACTCCAAGGCATATTCCTCCGCTATTTCCAGTTTTATTTACATAAAAAGGCGGGCAATCTCCTTCGTGTGCTGAATAAGTTCCTGCAATAGCTGCAGCTCCCAATAAAGAATATAAAGTTCTCTTTACGTATTCTCCAAGTCTTGCTGGTTTCTTTTCTTCTGTCATGTCATAGTAATGAAATAAAGGGTATTTAAATCTTTCGTATGTTGCAACTACTAAATGACAATCGGATAGAAAGCTTTAAAAACAAAGCATCGTCTGAATAAATATGAACACAAATTTTAAAGAAATTAGAATAATGCCTGAAAATGCTATTCCAGAGAGCGAGTTTGCCTCTTCGTCTAGAGAGCCATACAATTTCCACAAAGGCAGGTTAGTTGAATTTTGCAGCCAAGGAGGCTCATTTATTGGCGTATACCAAGGATTAAGAAATGAGGATTTAGTTTTGCAGCCTTTTTTAGCACATCAAACACATTTTTCTCCCTGAGTAATGCACTCTAAAGATGGCGAAAAATTGGAGCATGAATCTATTTAGACAGATAGACCTGCATTTGTATCCTATCGAAGTATAACTGCTGTGATTCCTATAGATGCTACTTATTTACAAGAAAGAATGACTGAACGCCCGCCTCGAATACATATTCATGAGCCAAACAAATAAAAAAATACAACTTTAAATAATTGCCCGATTAAACGAGATTATAAGATTGTTCATTTCAATAATTAAGTTTAAAATAAAGTAATCAGATAAGCAATTCCTAATCCCGCAAAGCATCCTGCTGAAATAAAAGGCATGGCGGGATAAAACTTTCCTTTTTCAGAAAAATAAAACAGCAAAGCCAAAGCAATTGCTGCACCTATGGAAATAACTAAAGCAGGCAAAAATCCCCAGATATCTAAAACAACTCCTGCAAGAATAATTGGAAATACCACGTCGCCTCCCCCAAGAATTGCAACACTAACTTTTATTTTATTAGTCTTTTTGTTCTTCATTTTTTCAACCAGCATTCTCTGCTTTTTGCTAAGATAAGGAATAAAAAATCCTGAGAAAAACTTCAATTTTTGTATCTGATATTTTGCCATTTTTTGCATAAATCCTGCATGCCAAACAGCGTAAATATCGTAAATCGAAATAACAACTAACAGCAAAGAAACAGTCCAGAGATTAAGCAGAGGAACAAATATTGCTGCAATTCCTGGATAAATAATCAGTTCAGTCAAATTATGTACTATTATATTTCTCTTGAAGATTTTAAAAAACGCAAGAGGCAGAGCTATTATTATTGCAATCACGGCAGCATATTTTTGCCAGGATAAAATAGTGTTTAAGGTTATTGCTATTGCCAGAGTAACAACTAAGAAAAACCAGCATCTTAGAAACATCGCCGCCTTCACTTTCATAAGAATAAGCATAAGAACAACTGCCATCACTATGGAAATAATTATTGAGATAACATTAAGCTGGGGGTCTGTATTTTGCGGAGGGTTCATTCCGTATGGAAGATTATATTCAGTAATATTCACTAAAGTTCCATTTTCTGCTTGAACCTGATGCACTTCAGGCGAATAATATCCACTAACTCCCAATCCAATTAACTGGCTGATAAAAAACATTGCCAGCAGAACCATAGTTACTTTTAAAGAATGTTTCATATATTAAAATGTTTTTTTGGGTTTTTAATACTTCTCATGCGAACGAGTGCGTGATATAATTAGGTCATTCACTTAAATAAATCCCTTCATGCGAGTATGAGAAAAACTTAGATTATTAAATATTAGTTTTCAAAATTGATATCCTTGAATCATCTATATTTATTAAAAATGCACAAAACTTTCTATTCATGAAAAGAGGTTATTTTCGACGTAAACGATTAGCTGAATAATAAAAATATGGATAACTGCATTACTTGTAGCTCTCTGCGTTGCAGTTCTCCAGACAGAAAACTGCGTACAAAATGTGCTACAAGCTACGCAGTTTTCTGTAACAGAATTATCCATAATAAATTCTTTCGGCTGGGAATTATCTAATAACGACTTCGGTTATTCCCATCTCGCTTATCTTTTTCTTATTTCCTTTAGCATAATCCTTAATAAATTTCTTTGCACTTTTATTAATTTTTTCAGAGGCATACAATCTTCCATCTTTTTCAAATATCTCTTTATGCATTTTTCTGAAAGCTTCGCAATGTTTCTTCAAATTTGTAAATGGCCCCACTTTGGTCTTTTCTTTCTTAGATGCCAAGACAAAATAAACTTCAGCCATCTTATTCTCAAAGTAATAAAATTCTTTTTTCAGAACAGAAAAATCACTTTCGAGCTCTTCCGCGAGGAAATCATAAAACCTTTTTAGCTTTGTGCCTGCAATATCTCCACCTTGCCTGTCAGTCCACAGCGTTAGTTCAACAAATTCTGCTTTGCTCTTTTTGGCAAATTCAGCCAATGCTTTTTTATCAGCAGCATTTTTATCTTTAAAAAATTCAAAGCTCGGCTTTTTCAGGAATTCCTTCAGCACTTTCTGAAATTTCTGAAAACTCTCATTGCTCAAAGCAGCTAAAACATTCCTTTCTTTCCAGGTAGGGTCAATAAGAACGATTGGGCTTTGCATTTTACTTTCATTTATCTCAAGAAAAATATCATTCTTATTTTTATATTTCTTCTCGGGATCTAAAATCAATTTAGACTTTATATTAATGAGTGCTTTTGCCATTTTTTCAAATGATTTATAGTAAATAATCAGGCATTCGAGGCCATAACCTGAAAATCCTCCAATATAGCTTTCAGCGCCATAAACATCCTGCGCCTTGCAAAAAGCTTTCATTATGGCAATCTGCCTTGCCAGTTCTTTATTCATTTTCTTTTTTGCATATCTAACATGAAAATAGCTTAAGTCAGTCACATTTTCCGCCTCTCTCGGATTTTTTATTTTAAGTACTGGAACAACTTCAAAAATAAACCCTTCTTCATTTTGCAGCATAAAATAATCTCTGCTTCCATGAATTTTAGTTAGTTTATATTTATTTTTCTTGCAAAATTCCGGCAAAACACCCTCCAACAGAGAAGAAGGATTTTCATGTTTTTTGTCAAATCTCACAAATAAATCAATGTCATTTACCTTTTTTTTAACAAGCGTGCCTTTAGCCATGCTACCCCCGATAAATACTTCTGCAAAAATCTTTTTCCTTTTCAATTCTTTTTTTAAAAGTCCTGCAAAAATATTGGCTTTTTTTCTTAGAATTTTAGATTCTTCTTCAGAAGGCCGAAATTCAAGCTTTGAAAGAAAATTTTTAGCGTCCATAATATCCGTAGGAAAAAAGTATATTTAAACTAATTGCTTTCTAAAATTAACTCTTAGTCTTTGAAGTAAAATCAACTAGATATTTTCCATCCTCGAGATGATAAACCCTCGGTTTATTGACTGAAAATAGCTTTGTTAAATCCAGAAGATACTTGCCAGGTTTGAGCACTTGTATGCTTTCAAAATCCAGGAATACTGGAGTTTCTTCGTCCTCTTCAAGGCCAGCAATTTCTCTTACGTCCTGCTCCATCTGTTCTTTCTCTGCATCAGAAAGCTCTGGCTCTCTTCCCTCGCTTTCAAGAATTTCCTTCAGTTTCTCAGGTTTTATGTAAAAAAAGAATTTGCTTTTACAATTAGTGCATCCAGTCAAGATTTCCTTCGAGCCGTCTTCATAAATTTCAAGGCAATGAACACATTTGTATGGCATATAATAACCAAAAAAACCAAGTTAATAAATTTATGTTTGGGATTGCTCAGTTCTAACTCAAAAACAATTCAATCTTTCTCGGATCGCGCTTAATCTCCTTGACAATTGATGAAGGCCCAACAACAGTAAGCGCCTCGCTGTCCCCAACAAGCCTTTTCGCCAAGCCGTGCTTGAACTTCTCAAACACGCCCTTATCTTTTAAGTCCGGCTCTATGACTGCCAGCTCAATTCCTTTGAAGTTCTTTACATGGTCAACAAGAGCCATAGTATCCTCAATCAACCGCGCTTCCTCTTCGGCTCGAAGTCTGCCGTGGATTATCACTATCTTGTTGCTTAATACAAGATTCAAAACCTTTTTCACTCTTTCTGAAATGCTAAGCTTTTCTATCTCTGTGAACGGAATAACCTGCAAGCTCAAGCCTCTTAATTTTTTATATTTCATACTTTTTTTGCTAATCTAAACAATGCTTCATAAAACTCTTCGATATTTATACCTTCTTTTGCCGAAATGCCAATAACATCATACTCTGGAAATGCAGATTCAACCTTTTTCACTTCTGCTTTCTTCAAATCAATTTTATTGGCGACTATAAGAACAGGAATCTTTCGGGCAACAAGATTGCCGATAATTGTAATATTCACTTGGGAGTATGGATTTTCAGAAGCATCAAGCACTATCACAACAGCGTTCATGTCATCAAGCCATTGAATTGATTCTATGATCCCCTGCGTAGCTTCCTTAGCTCTTTTTTTTGCCTCGCCCTTTTTTATACCATAATGAAGAAAATTTTCATAATCTATTTTAGTCGCTATTCCCGGAGTGTCTATTAATTTAAATATTAAACTTTTTCCTTTATGTTTTATCTCAACTTTTTCTTTGAACTGGACATGCCTTGTTTCATGAGGCACTCTGCTTACAACCCCGATATCTTCACCAGTCCAGTCTTTGCAGATTCTATTGGCGAGGCTTGTTTTTCCTGCATTCGGCGGGCCATAAAAGCCAATTTTTATGCTTTCTTTTTTCCCAAATAAGCTTCTCAGCATTCTTTTTGAAAAGTCTCTTAATATTCTTAGCATGGAAATTTTAGTTAAAGTCTTTTAATAAACCTTGCGTCTCCAGTCTGCTGCCTTTTATCAATCTCTTTTTTTACTTTTAGATTTTCAAAGAACTTGAATATGGGAATTTCAAACATCCCAGTTCTTTTTCCATTTATTTTTTTAAATGCAAAACTTACCTGCTCACTAGACCATCCTGAGTCCTCTAATTTTGCTTTTATACTGCTGTCAGCCATTCCAGAGGCGCGAGAATTGTAGATAAAATTAATTAAGTTATACAAGTCATCTTTTATTTTGAATAAATGAAACTCATATCTCCTCTTATACCATTCTTGCATTGCAATGTAAACAATAAGCATTCCAAGCACGAGAAAAAAATATCCCCATCCGGCTTTCTTTGGCTTTGGATTTTCAACAGGAGTCACATTGCTTTCTTCATTAAACATCGCTATGTTCGGAGAAAGATATAATCTTATCTGAGAAGGTTCAATTTCCTGCAAAATTAAAAATTCAAATGTTTTTGAGCCTGCAAAGGGTATATGAGCTGCGCTTGCAGAATCAGAATTGATGTCTCTCGCTCCATAATCTTTTGCAAAAACTACTTGGTTGCGTGGATAATCAATTATAAAATACGCTTCACTCTGCTCTCTTTTAGCCTCAAAACTTACTAAAAATTTCGTCAAAATCGGTTCATTTTCATCCTGAACCTTCAAAGAAATAAGCTCACCAGAGATATTAGATGCATAATTCTCCCCGGCCCAGTTTAGTATATTTAATTTAAGCTCCTCTTTATTTACAGCACTCATATTAGATATGGTTTCAATATATCCGACATCCATTTGCGCAGCACTTATTTCAAGAGGCAAGTTTTTCCATGATTTGCTTGCAAATATCTCACTCGGAATTTTCAAATTTGAAAGCTCAGCAACAACCTTAGAATAATTAACTTCCTGCGTTTCATTCATTTTATTTTTTATTTCGCTGAAGCTTGTATTAATTTCAGTGAAATTTATTTTTTTATCAATTCCCTCTTTAATCCATTGCGGATAAGAATTTATTTGTTTGAAAAAATTATTAAGATCTTTTTGATAATCAGATGCTAAAAGTTCAGCAGCTTCCTTTGCATTTCCAACTATAACATAAAACTTTCTTTTAGATGTAACGCCTTTTTTATTTGTAGCGGTAACTTCAACAGGATAAATTCCTTCATTATAAAATATCCATTTTATTTTTTTATCTTTCACAGTCTTAGAGCTCTCACTTCCAAATTTCCAATTAGAGGAAGCAATACTCTCTTTGCTGTCTATCTTGAATTCAGTTTTAAATGCAATCATAAGAGTTTTTGGACTGATATCAAAACTAAAACTTGGAGAAATTGTTAAATTTTCAATTTGAAAGAGAATGTTATTTTCAAGGTATAAACTAAATTTGTTCTCCTTTGAACCCAAAGGAATACTGAATCCTGCGTGCTCAATGTTAATATTAAGAAATCGAGATTTTATTTTTGGTGATTCTTTTTCTAAAACATAAATTTTAGAAGCTGTGGAACTAACGCGCTTTGCAGAATATTTTATTTCAGGATTTAGTATTGTAATTGTCTGCGGAACATCTCCTTGCACTTCAAATGGAATAAAACAGCCCTTTTTGCAGTCTTTGTTATATTTTTCATCTATATAATTTTGAGCATATTCTATTAAACTCGCCCCAGAAAATAGCTTTTCAAATAATGGCTGAGCAATTTCAATATCTACAGAATCAAATTGCATTTCTTTCGCAAAAATATCAAAATCCCTGCTGAATTCTTCTTCTATTCCTGCCATGCCGCATATCCTTCCGGAATTCTCAGAAGCAATAGTATAATTTGTATTGCTTCCGGAATCAAGCGAAATGCATACAAAATAATTTGATGCTTCTGTGCTGCTGTAGTTTACTATGCATCCCAAATTCTCATTAAAAATTTTGTGTTTTGGAAGAATGCAACTTCCTAACAGCTCGCGATCCTGGTTGAAAAGCTGCATTTTAAGATTTCCCTGTTTGCTGCTGTTCATTACTTTTGCTCCAAGCTGAAATGCAGGGCCATAAGGAAGAGTGATATTCTCGCAATAAGGAACTTCATCAATGTCTGCTTGCTCTATTTCCGCATCTGGCTCAAAGCATCCTCTATAAGTATAACCGCACGCATAATTAGTATATCGAGAATTCTGAATAAGATTTTCATTTTTTCCCAAGGCATCTATCACTATTTGCCTGTAGCAAGCAGGCTGCGCGTCGCTTTTCAAGATGAGCTTTAGAGATTTTATTTCTATATCTTCTCCAGTTATTTTAAAACCTATTGCCTTTTTTTCGCTTTCATTTAAAAAGAAGCTGTTTATCTCTGCTTTTATTATATAATCGCTAATGCAGTCCTTTGTTGTGCAGTTGTAATCTTTTCCCTCTTCAAATGAGTTTGCTTTAAGCAAGTCAAGCAAACTTATATTTCCAGGAAAATTACTTTTAAAGAGAGATTGCGCAAGTTCATTATCAAAGCTTAAATTTACGTTTCCTCGTATTGCCTCTCCCGCAGAATATTCTTTTTCAATAGTATTATTTTTGTAAATGACATTTGCTTCTGAAAAAGAAGCAAGGAAAGCTGCGAGAGCTGCTAAAAATAAAATGCCTAATAAAATCCCTCTTTTTGTCATCCTATTCTCAGCACTTTTTTATTTAAAAACATAACTATAGTGAAAGACATTAAGTCTTTCCCTAAATGTCAGAAACTTCGTTTCTGAGCACCTCGAGAATTAAAAATTCTCTCAGTAGTCAACGACAAAATGGGGAGATTTTAAGGTCGTTGACTATATGCCTTTTCCTTCGAGCAGTAATAAAATAGACTGCACTTATTATTAATATGCTTATTACTATTTGCCATCCTTGAAAAAATGGCAAAGCTAATAAAGACCTTCCGCAGGGCACTTTTGATTCTGCAATACAATCCCTGCATTCTTCAGCACCCTCATATAAAGTCTCAAGCTCAATTGTTTTCATCTTTGTCTTTTCATCGCATTTTCCAGAGGATTTAACTGAATATGCGCAAGTTCCCATAAGTGCTCCATTTTTACGAGTTACTAAGTTCACGCACTTTTGATTAGTCTCATCCCATTTGCATTTTACTATTTCAGTTCCATCTCTGCAAGTACTTGGCTCTTTAAGATAGCTTGCACTTGCTAGAGCAGTATTGCATCGATATATCAATTCATCTTGGGTTAAACTCGGCATATCAAGGGTATTTAATTCTCCGCATTCATTTACAAAATCAGTTCTTATTCCTATTTCATCTGAAACAATTTCAATTGGCTCGCTAGTCAAAGTCCCAGCATCCCCTTTCTCACTAGACAATATAAAATAATACTTATCTCCTACTTTAGCATTATCAAGCAAAGTGCTTAGCACGCCAGAGATAGATACTTTATTATTAATATCGAAGCTTGCTGTTCCAAGGTCTTTCTTATTTTCCGGAGTTTCAAAATTATATGTTACAAATCTAATTTTCTCGTTAGGAGCAAATCCCTCTACAGTCCCCAAAAGAGTCAATTGGGAATTGAGCGAAGCTTGTTTTACTGGTATTTCATACTGGTCTGCCCAAATCGCAGTTTTTATTGTTTTAACTACTGAAATGCATTTGCATTTATTTGGCGCTGTCGAACCGCAAACCTTTCCCGCCTCACAATTATTATTTAATGAGCCAGGCACAGCAGCATAATCGCACTCTTCAGTGCCTTTTTTCTCGCCATCACCGCAAGCAATTATAGGGGCGCTTGATGATTTACAGCACAATTTGCTCCAGCCAATAACGGCGCTCGGGGGCGCATCAAATTTTGCAATATGAGCATTAGTTTCTTTAGAGAGATAAGCAACTAATTCTTCTTTGGGGTCAGGTCCGCAATTATTAGCTGAAGAAACTAATCTGCAATTCAAATCTCCGTAACAAGCAGGAAAATATCCAAGAGTTGCGCTGCTCGGGTTTTCAACATGAGTATTGCTCGCGCGATTACCAAAAGTTCTAACTACTGCATTATTAGGATTATTTGCATTTGGAGTGCATGCGTGAGAATTAGCTCCCGTGTATGCAGAGCCAAATATCTCATCATAACAAATTTTTACATTTGCATCAGTATTGCTCCATCGGTAAACATGACTATTACTGGAACTGAAAAGACGCATTATTATTTGGTCATCTGCACAAGAAGCTGCGGAAATAGTGAAGATTCCGCTGGTGCTTTCCTCTCCTGGAGCAAGTTCTCCTTCTTTTGCAGCATAGATATGAATTCGATAGGTCTTAGTAGTAGTTTGAGCAGTGTTAATATTTAATTTAAATAAATCATTATTTGGATATTTCCCAATAGGAATCGCTACATTAGTCGCAGTGTCAATAAGCTCAATATTAACTTCAGTTATACTAGCAGGCCAATTTTGCGTAGTCCAAGTAACATCAATACTTGCACCTCTATTTCCGATGAATGTCTGACCCGCAGTTGGAGAAGTAATAGTTATAGAGGGCGTTCCACCAGCAGAAGGAATATAAGTAACGCTTAAAACTGGGGGTTTAAGGAAGACAAATTCTAAACCTGCAGGTGCTACCCCATCATTGCTGCTTCGCAAGCAGTAATAAGTATTTCCTGTTTTGCTTACTCTTGTAATATCAAGATTTCCACTTGTATATTGAGTATTCGCAGATAAACCGTTCGTGTTTTGCCAGAGATTGTCATAATTCCCGCTTAAACAATTATCATAAGCATCTTCTCTTTTAACTAAATCGCTAAAGGGCGTTGAACTTGACCAGTCGTATTTTACTATTTGAATGCCAAAATCTGTGGTAGAAAAATCGCCAGCTATCTCAGTTTTAAGATTGGCCTGTGAAATTGATGCATCATCAGGAATTGAACTTGTATCGAACTTGTAAAATGTTCTGTAGAGCATATAACTACTGCCTGAGAGATATTGCCCTATGATATCTGTATTGGATGTTGGGCTATAGCCATATGATGCGCTTTTGACTATGGAGTAATCAGTCCCCGACCCATATATGCTTGCATCTTCAGTTGTGCTTCCAATAAATTCTACGGTGATAGCGGCACTTGCTGCAAGGGAGTAAGGAATAATAAAAACAAATGCTAAAACAAAGAGCCGTAAAAAAATGCGCTTCGCAGCCCCTCTTTTTCTATCAACATTCATCTTCACTTGACACAATTCAACTTTATAAATCTTATTTGGCCGCCGAGAATTTTAGAGAACTTTGCAAAAATCAAACTTCTATTTAAGAAATCCTGACTTTCTTATTTGGTTGATAGGATATTAAAAATAAGAATCGGTTTTATCTCCTAATACCCAGTAGTTTGCTGCGAGAAACTTCATTGCATCAAATTAGGCATAGTCTCAATATTCGAGATATCTTTTGCTTTCTTCAATCGCAGAACATTATCAACAAAATTCTCTATTTTTTGCTCATGGCTCACAATTATGAGCTGACCAACATTAAGCTCTTCAAAAACATCTCTTATTTTATCTATTTGCGCTTCTGAAAAACCATCTGTTGGCTCATCAAGTATAATTATATCTCTCGTCTTAATCTGGCTCATTATAGAATTAATTGTCTGGTTCAATGCCAGTCTATAAGCCAAAGCAACAGCAGTCCTCTCGCCCCCTGAAAGAAAAGAATAATCCATCTCAAATTCTCCCTGCATTATTAAGGGAGTAAAATTTTCATCAAGCTGCGTATCAAATATCTCTCCAGCAAGCATATGAAACCATTTTCCAAACAATTTAGAAAATTCATTTCTTAACTTAATCATAACATTTCTTTCTGTAAGGTTTATGAGCGCCATAAACTGGTTCGACAGCCAGTCAACCAAGCCCAAATGCTCAGCCAGCTTTTTTTTAGAGCTCTCTTTTTCAGCCAGCTCTTTTTCAAGTATTAGTATTTCTTTATTAGTAATCTCTATTTCTTTTTTTAATTCAGCCAGAGATATTTCAGAGTTTTTCTCATCAACAAAGGCAGATTTCAATTCATCCTGCTTTAATTTATATAAATTATGAAATTTGAAGAACTGCAGCACATCCTGCTTAGTTGTTTCCAGATGTTTTTCAAGCATTAAGATATCTTTTTCAAGCAGTTCTTTTGTTTTTAATAGCTCTGCAAGCTTTTTCTTAGTTCTTTCATAGCTCTCTTGCTTTGATTTTAGTATTTCCAAAGCATTTTTTCTACTCTCCAGCTGAATTAAATCAATTTTTTCTTTTTCTATTGAATGCACAGACTCCTCTTTTTTATTCATCAATTCCCCGAATTTTTTGTTTATTTCAACCAGCGTTCTTTCAGTATCATTTAAAATGTTATGTTTATGCGCCTCTGGAACATCCTGCAGGCAGGTCGGGCAGATATCTATGCTGAATACTCTATTTTTTTTAATTAAAAGCTCCTGTCCTGATTGTTCAAGATTTTTTATCTGACTGGCAATCTCAATATGCTGCTCATTCAAATTGTCAAGATTCATCCTTTTAGTTAATATCTTTTGCATAATTTCTTTTAGACTGCTTTCTTCAAACTGCTCGCCAGATTCCTGCAGGTTTCGCTGCAATTCAGCGATTTCTCTTTTTACCTGAAAAAAATTTTCGTTTTTTGCAGTAGTCAGAACTTTTGTTTTTTCCAACTCCACTTCAAGCTTTTCTTTTTCTTTTATATGCCCTTCGAGAGCAGAGAGTTCTGCTTCGCAGCTTTTTCTCCTTTCTATTTTATGCACCCGTTCTTTCTCTTTTTCTTTCATCTGCCCCTCAATTATCTTTACCCTCTCTTTTGCCGCTTCTATCTTTGATTTGTCCTGGTCAAAAGTCTTAATATACATCTGCAGAAATTTTATCTCATCTTTCAATTTTGCTAAAACAAGCCCTAAATTCTCTCTTATTATTTTGTATTTATCTATCCCAAAAACATGCCTAAGAACATTCAGCCTTGTTTCGGGGTCCTCAAGAATTATCTGCTTCATCTGTTCCTGCGGCGTGTATACTGTGTATTTATAAAGAAGATTATTCTTTTTTATGAATTCCGGCGGGTATGCCAGGATATTGAGGATTCTTGTTTTTAGTTCAGTAATAGAGCACTCTTCCTTTTCGCCGTCGATGGTTATTGAAGCATAGTCATTAACTATTGACTTTTGCCCTTTTTTTAATTTTCGCTCTATCACGATGTTGCGCCCTTCAATTTCAAGTTCCAGCAAAACCTCCCCAACAGCGCAATTGTTTCTCAAAAGAGCAGAGCCTGTTTGTCCAGGCTGCAGGCCAAAAAAGGCATACTCTATAGCTAGTAATACTGATGTTTTTCCAGAGCCAACATCACCAGATAAAAGCAAAGACCCATCAGGAAAATTAAATTCCTGTTCTTCATAACTTCTAATATTTTTCAGTTTTATTTTTTTTAGTTTCATATTTGAAGTATTTTTTTAGTTTCTGACAATACTCTTTCTTCAAAAGCTTGGCTTTTTTCATCTTCAAGCTTCTCAATCTGCAGAGCTTTCATAAGAAAAGGAACAATTGAATTATATTTATTAGGATTGGTTTCTTCAAATCTTTTTATTATTTGCTCTTCTATGTTTGCAGGGTCTAAATGGTCCATTTTTATCTCGGGCTCATTTACATGAAGCTTGCTCGTGCTTTTTAAAAAAACAAAAACACTTTTTTTCTTCATATACTCCTCTATTTTCTGAAAATCTATATCACTGGTTTTTCCTTTTTTCAAAATACCCCATAATTTCAGCAGTACAATTTTATCTCTTAAGATTTCCTTTTCAAATAAGGAAATTATTTCTTCAGCTGCTTTGAAGGCATCTTCCAATTCAGAATTTATTACAAGAACATCCTTCAATTTTATTTCTTCTCTTCTTATCTTTCCATTATCAAATATCCAGAACGAGCCGCCCTTTAGTTCTTCTAATTCAGGCAGGTTGTTTGGAAATATTGGACCAGAATAAACTCTTTTTTCTTTTTGATAATTAATATGCAAATGTGATAAAGCCAAATAATCAACATCTGGCAGCATTTTATGGTCTACAGCATCAATCGGCAAATTTCCAACAGCATCTCTGAGCGCAGTGTGCAGCATTAAGATTCTAAAAAGCCCGGGCGAATCGTGCAGTTTTATTCTTTCAATATCTTTTGTTTCCATGCCTGATTTTTTTCCAGGATAGCCGTAAATAGCAACATTGCCCATGATAGTGGGGTGCAGCATAATCTTGCCGTTTCTTTCTTCGAACAAGGAAACATTTTTGCAAAATCCTGCTTTTTCAAGCACATCTAAAAAAGATTTTCCCGAGACAGAATAATCATGGCTGCCAGCAATTATAAAAACAGGAATATTCGCTTCTTTTATTTTTCTAAACTCGCCAAATGTTTCTTTAAGAGTCTCAATTGAAGGATAGGCTGAGTCCAGCAAATCTCCAGAGATAAGAATAAAATCAACCCTCTCTTTAATGCATTTTTCAATAGCAAATTGAAAACTTCTTAGATTCAATTCCCTCAATTCTGGCTGTCTCCATCCGCCAAGATGGCAGTCACCCATATGCGCAAATTTCATAAATCTCCTCAGAATAGATGTTATTTATACATTATTGTGGTGAGTTTTGAATAAATGTCAAAGTTTTTAGGCTTGCATGTGCAAATGTCTTAAGGAGTAGTATAAGTAACCTCTAAAGTTGGGCGAGCAAGAGATACATATTCACCACCTGTTGGCGCTGTATTCCCGTTATCTCTGCTGCTTCGCAAGCAGTAATATGTATTTCCTATTTTGTTTACTCTTGTAATATCAAGATTACCGCTTGTATATTCAACACCTGTAGAAATGCCTAACGTGCTTGTCAAAATATTGTCATCAGCAAGGGCATTTAAACATCCAATATAAGCCTCTTGAATCTTTGTTGTTGGATAAAACGACTCTTGTGCCTCCCAATTATATTTTACTATTTGAATATCAAAATCATTAGTGAAAGAACTATCACTTATTTTAGTTTTAAATTTGACCTGTGAAATTATGGCATTATCAGGAATTAAACTTGTATCAAACTTGTAAAATACCCTTTGGATACTATAACTGCTACTCATAAAATACTGCCCTACAGTAAGAGGCGTATAGATGCCTCCTTCATAATTATATGATCTGCTAGATGATGTGCTTCTCGCTGTTGAATAATCTGAAGCATATCCACGTATACTAGCATCATTAATATCTGCAGTAAATTCTAAGGTTATACATGCAGAGCAAGGTCCGCCGCAATCTACTCCCCTTTCACCTGGATCTTTAATATTATTGTAGCATGAACCTGCTGAAATAGTAAATATCTCGCTGGTGCCTTGCTCTCCTGGAGCAAGTTCTCCTTCTTTTACAGCATAGACGCGAATCCGATGTGTCTTAGTAGTAGTTCGAGCAGGGTCGATATTTAATTTAAATAAACCATTATTTGGATATTTCCCAATAGGAATCGCTAAATTAGTCGCAGTGTCAATAAGCTCAATGTTAACTTCAGTTATACTAGCAGGCCAATTTTGTGTAGACCATACAATATTAATAATTGTGCCGGCATTTCCAATGAATGTGTCGCCGCTAGTTGGAGAATCAATAGTTATAGAGGGCGTTGCTGGAGACGTTCCACTGCCAGAACCTGGAGGTGTTCCACCTGCTGCCGTAGGTTTGCAGGTTATTTTCTGCGAGATAGTTGTTCCTTCACAAACAGCAAGGCGCGGTCCATCTTTTTCAGCAATTGCCGGCTGTAAATCTAAAATATAAATATTATTATCTTCAACATCAAATATTCTTGCAAGATTATAAGTCTGGCTAAATGCTTTCTGCGGCTCTAAGGACATATAAAAAGGATTTTTTCCAGTTTGTTCATCTTCAGGGTCATTTAAGTTAGTGCGTGTGCTTTTTCTTTCCTGACCAAGTTTCACATAAACCCCATCTACTTTAAACAAACCATTATTAAAAAATTCAAGTTTTAATTGGTTTGTTTCTGAGTTGCATTCTGCTGTTCTGATACTGATACTTACTCCTTCAGGACATTCTATTTTCCCTTTCGGAGTCAATTTTTCAAGATAAATATAAACTAAAACACTTAAGCTAAGAGCTATAACTATAAGCAGTACATAACCAATCATTTCACTTATGCCTTTTTTATTGAACATCAAATGTCCTGCCATTTGCATCTTCTTTTTCTACTAAAATGTAGAGGTTATTAATCTTATCTGTGACACTCAAACTATAATAAATGCCCCGCGTTGAATCTTGAATAATCACTTTGCTTGATTCTTCTATTGCTTTAATAAAACTAACACCCTCCTTTCCATTTTTGTAATATCCCGCAAAAGAATTAGGGTCACCTTTCAATTTAAACCAGAAAAATATTCCAACTTCTGGATTTAATTTTGAATAATCTCCAACAAGAGATTGAATAACTTTTAAAGTATCTTCAGAATTCAGTTCTTGGAAAGCTGCATAGTTTAGTGTCTGCGCGCATTCGTATTTTATCTCCTTTGCCAACTGATTAACCCGCGTATCTTCCTTGGGTATTGAAATATCACTATAAATTCCTCCTATTCCTATAAGAATGCTTACTAAAATCAATGCAGCAGCTAAAAAGAACTGTCCCTTTTTTTTCATGCTTATTGAAAAGAAAACAGCTTTTTATAGATTTCTGATATTTCCTAAATTAGCAGGAACACGAGGAAATAGCTAAATTATAGATAATTCCCTTGATTGAAATGGTTTTTTCTGAATTGCCTATCACAGAAATTCTGAACAAAATTATGCTAATTGTTAGAATTTTTAATGCTAACATTAACAGAAGTTTTTGAATGAATATGAAAAAATTTAGGCTGAGAGGATGCAACCATTTAATCTGCTAATGCCTGTTCGAAGACATGAGGGCATCAGTCAGAAAATACGATGTGGTTCGAACGTTAGCGAGAAAGTCGTGGAGGGGCAATCCTTGCGGGATTATGTATTGAGTGCTTTTCTAATTCTTCTCCGAGTGCAGAAAAATAGCAATCACTACACACAGGTTTTTTAGAAATCGCGTATTGTTCATCAGGGTGCTCTTCTATAACTTCACCACACCCACATTTTTGATTAGGAGATAGTTGTGCGATTTCGTCCAAAGTCATTCTCATAAACTTTTCTGCAGGTATAGTCATTTTATTGCACCTAATATGCCTTATTGTATTCTTCTTAATAAACTTTTCTTTTTGAATTGCCCAGTAACGATTGCATTTAACATAATATTATACGAAGATAATTAATAACGAAATGTATTAGGGATTACAAAAAGTGTAGACAGGGAGTCTGCTCAAACAAGCCCTGAAAGTTAACCTCTCGCCTTTCTCAGCTTTGCAACCTTGTAAGCACCTCGCTTCCTGTTTAGGGCTGCTCCGATCAAGGTCTGACCCATTTCGCAAGAGCAAGATCGAACAAGACAAAACGTCAACGTCCAGCAAGAGACTGACAAGACCCATTCTCACTCGCTCCTTTAAGCTCACTTGACGCCCGCAGGTGTAACAGCGCAGGGCGAACGCGCCAGCTCGTCTACATTTATACGAGATGCCGAGGATTTATAAGGTTTTGGATTCGCGGCCGATAAGAAGTTTATTTCCCTTTCCTATTCAAAAACTCAAAGGCGCTCCATGCGGCAGTGCATCCTTCTGCAACTCCAGTAATCGCCTGCTTAAAAGGCTTATCAACAACATCTCCAGCGGCAAAAACTCCAGCAATATTTGTCTCAGAAGTTCTATGGTTAATTATGATTTCTTTGCCTTCATTAACAGCAACACCTATTTTTTCGGCAAGTTCAGATAAAGGAACATTTCCAATCTCAACAAAAACCCCGTCGAGTTTTAGCTCCTTGCTTCCTTTATATTCTTTGTTTAATATAACTGCCAGAACAGCTTTATCGCCCTTTACTTCGACAACTTCAGTATTGATAATAACTTCAATATTTTGTTTTTCTTCAATTTTCTTTACATTCGCTGAATCTGCGCGCAGCTTTTCTTTTCTGTAGATAATATAAACTCGCTTTGCATGCTGAGCAAGAATTAAAGCATCAGCCACCGCGCAATTAGAGCCCCCAATAACTGCCGCAGTTTTATTTTTATAAAGCGTGGCATCGCATAAGGCGCAATAAGTCACTCCCTTATGCTCAAATTCTTTGCTTCCCGGAACTTCCAATTTTCTGCGTTTCGTTCCGCTGGCAAATAAAATTGTTTTTCCAAAATATTCTCCCTCGTTAGTTTTCACAGCAAAACCTTCATCAGTTTTTTCAACATTTTCAACTCTTTCTTCTTTTAATGTAACAAGGGGATATGAAAGCGCATGATTCTTTATATTCTCAGCAAGAACTCTTCCGCTTGTTTTTGCAAAACCTGGATAATTCTCAATTAAAAAAGTAGTTGTTATTGTCCCGCCAATAGGAGCTTCAGAGCCAGAAGCTGCTCCCAAGCAAAGAGTTTTCATTCCCAATCGCGCGCTATACATTGCTGCAGCTAAGCCAGCCACACCTGCACCAATAATTACAAGATCATAGTTTTCTTTCATAATAATATTCCAAAGAAAGATTATTTAAATTGTTCGCTTCAGCTGATTATAATTCTTCTTATTTCTGTTCTGTGCTCTTTATATCTCTTTTCGCAGAAAAAAGCAATACATTCGTAAGACAACGCCCCTTTCCTATTTCCGTAATTAGCGAGAACTCAAAAACTGAGAATTTTTGCTATCTGTTTTCTGAAAGAAAACCTTTCGTGCTTTTCCGTCGGGTGGGGGATTGGCAAATAAGAGATTTAGATTTTAACCGAAGAAAAAATTTCGTTGAGCATTAACTATATTAACTATTCTATCTGATTTAAATAATGAACGTCCAACTAAAAGAATACCTTGCTAAAAATGGAATAAAATACAAAATCCACGAGCATCCCGCAGTTTTCACAGTCGCAGAATCCAAAGGCATCGAAGCGATCCAAAAAATTCCAGGGATGAGGTCAAAAAATCTTTTTTTGCGCGACGAAAAGCATAATTTTTATCTTGTCTGCATGCCTGGTGAAAAACGCCTTAATATCAGGCATCTAGAAAAAAAATTAAGTGTGAAAAAATTAAATTTTGCGTCTCCAGAAGATTTGAAATTAGAGTTGAATCTAACTCCGGGAAGCGTATCAATTTTCGCAATGATTAATGCAAAAAGCACAAAGCTAATTATAGACCAAGAAATTTGGAATGCAAAAATCACTGGATTTCATCCCAATATTAACACCGCAACGCTGGAAATTCAGCACGAAGATTTCTCAAAATTTGTAAACTCTTTAAAATGTTCAAAGGAGATTTTAAAACTTGAATAAAAAGCACGCATTTATTCTTGCATTACTAATTACAATTCTTTTAGCTAATACCTTTTTTGTTTTAAATATTCAATCACAAAAAAAATCAAAAGAAACAAAAATTTTGGCGAGAGTGATTGATGGAGATACAATAAAAACCTCAGATGGCCAGACAATTCGCTTGCTGAACATAAATACTCCAGAAAAAGGAACAATCAATGCAGAACTTTCAAAGCAGTTTTTAGGAAAATTTCTGAATCAATCAATTCAACTGGAGATTATAGGCTATGACAAATACAAGAGGCTTCTCGCAAGAATTTATACTTCAACACCCTCGCAGGTTTATCTTAACTTAGAACTTGTTAAACTTGGTCTTTCTTCAAAATTTTTAGTTGATAATTCAGAGCTTACTGAATTTGCGAATGCGGAAGATAATGCAATAAAAAAAGGAATAGGCATTTGGAATCATTCAGCATATTTCAGCTGTTTCAAATCAAAAATTCTTCCTAAAGAAGAAAAAGTGATTTTAGAAAGCACATGCAGCCAAATAAATCTAAATCTCTGGTATCTCAAAGATGAGAGCCGCAAAACTTATTTTTTTAAGAATATTTCTTTAAGCGGGGCAATCAAGCTGGCTATTCATTCCAATGAAGGCAAAGACAACACCACGGATATTTTTTGGAATAGCAAGACAGATATCTGGAATAATGATTGCGATTCTCTTTATTTATTTGATTCAGGAGGAAATATAGCCCATTATGAATCTTATTGCTATTAGTATTTCGCTATTTTTTCTTTTGTCCTTTGTTTCAGCAGCAAATTTGGAAATAACATCTCCTTCAGAAGCGAATTTAAATGAAAATTTTTCAGTTACCATAATTTCAGATATCGCTGAAAAATCAGATGTAAAAATATATCTTCAAAATTCAGAAGCAAAGATTTTTTCAGAGATTTTCAGTTCAGGATGGAAGAGTTCTTTTTATTATGTGCTGGGTGCTTTTCCAGAAAAAACAGAATACCTGCTAAAGGCAGTAAAGTCAGCAGGAGATTTTGAGATATGCGCGAAGCTGAGAAAATCAGGAAAAACAAGCATAACCAGCTCAAACTGCACCCCTATAACTATAAAGCCGCCGCAAAATTCTAATGAAAATAAACCAGCAGATGCACCAAACAAAACTGAAGCACAAAAGGAAAATAGCAATGGGGAAGCTAAAGACAACGAAGAAATTAAGAACGTTCAAAATAGCAAAGATGGTGCAATCTTAAATCCACCCAGTTCAAATCTTCCAGTTAAATCTGCAGCTCCTGCATCAAGCGAATCTGCAAAAGAATCCCAAACAACTCAGCAAATTCTATCAAGCCCTGCCAGTGAAAAATTAATATTAAATTCCATTCAAAAGCCCGGAGTTTCGGAATACATAACCAGCCAAGAAAAGCTCCGCCTTACAGCAATTTATCTTTTTCCTTTTTTAGTCATACTAATACTAATATTAATTATTTTTAATAAGATATAATCTGCCCCCAAAAAAGCATAGATATATCATTACGGCTGAAAGTACAAAAAGCAGTTTGTAGATAGGTATAGATAAGTGCGTTACTTAGATGACATAATTTAAATAGCCTTATTTCTTATTA